>JAQYWG010000159.1 GCA_030145085.1 Thermodesulfobacteriota bacterium | reverse complement strand
TGGCCTGTTTCTCGATTTCCCACTGGGCCTTGAAGGTATCGGCCTGGGATTTGAGATCGGCCAGTTCCTTTTCCAGTTTTTTTAGCCTCTCCTTGGAGGGGGTGTCCTTCTCCTTTTTCAGGGCCTCTCGCTCAATTTCAAGCTGCATCACCCTTCGGATAATCTCATCAAGCTGCGAGGGCATGCTGTCGATTTCGGTCCTGAGCTTGGCCGCGGCCTCATCCATTAGGTCGATGGCCTTGTCGGGAAGGAATCGGTCGGAAATGTACCGGCTGCTCAAGGTAGTGGCAGCTACCAGGGCCGAGTCCTTGATGCGGACGCCATGGTGTACCTCATAACGCTCCTTCAGCCCCCGCAGAATCGAGATGGTTTCCTCCACATTGGGTTGGTTGACCAGTACCGTCTGGAATCTCCGCTCAAGGGCTTTGTCCTTTTCCACGTGCTTTCGATATTCGTTCAGGGTGGTAGCCCCAATGCAGTGGAGTTCCCCCCTGGCCAGCATGGGCTTCAGGATGTTGCTGGCATCCATGGCCCCTTCGGCAGCACCTGCGCCGACTACGGTGTGAAGCTCGTCGATGAAGAGGATGATCTGGCCTTCCGCTTCCTGAATCTCCTTGAGCACGGCCTTCAGCCTCTCCTCAAATTCACCCCGATACTTGGCCCCGGCGATCAGGGCACCCATGTCGAGGGCGATGAGGCGGCGATTCTTTAAGCCCTCAGGAACGTCCCCCCTGATCATTCGGAGAGCCAATCCCTCCACGATGGCTGTTTTTCCTACGCCTGGATCCCCTATGAGGACGGGATTGTTCTTGGTCCTTCGCGAGAGGATCTGGATGACCCGCCGAATCTCTTCGTCCCTGCCGATGACGGGGTCGAGCTTGCCCTGGGCGGCCATCTCTGTAAGGTCACGGCCGTAGCGTTCCAGGGGCTGATAGGTCTCTTCAGGGGTCTGACTCGTCACCCGCTGATGGCCACGAATGGATTCAAGGGTCTTCATCAGATTGTCCCGAGTGGCCCCGGCACGGGAAAGGATCTGGCCCGCGGGGCTCGAACCCCCCTCCTCGATCATGGCCATGAGAAGGTGTTCTACGCTCACGTATTCGTCTTTCAGATGGCCCGCCTCTCTTTCTGCCCCATCCAGGAGCCGGTTCAACCTCTGGCTCATGTACATTTGGCCGGCCCCCGCCCCTGAGACCTTGGGCAGATCCGCAAGGTGATTTCCGAGGGAAGTCCTTACTTGCTGAACTGGGATGTTCATGGTGGTTAGTATCTTGGGAACCAATCCCTCCCGCTGTTCCAGAAGAGCGAGAAGAAGGTGTTCCGGATCGATCTGCTGATGACTATATCGTCCTGCGATCATCTGGGAGGATTGTAGGGCCTCCTGGGTTTTTTCGGTCATCCTGTTGACATTCATCGAAATTCCTCCTGCACAACCCATCTAAAGACAAAAAATAACCTCTCTATACCCTAATGTAATCATTGACCTTTTTATTTCAAGTTTTTCCGGGCCCGCGTTTCCAATGGAAAAGGTGTTATTGGCTTTTTTGGGGGGAACTTCGATTTTACATCATCCAGCCGCCCGTCACTTCTACGGTCGCCCCAGTGACGTAGCTCGATTCATCGGAGGCCAGAAAGGCCACCACATTGGCGATTTCTTCCGGTCTTGCCATTCGCCCCAAGGGTGTCGCATCGGTGATCATCTTCTTATACTTTTCTGGCATCTTTCTGATGGTAGGCGTATCCGTTAGGCCCGGGAGAACGGCGTTGACAGTAATATTGCTCTTACCCAATTCCTTCGCGATGCTCTTGGTAAGGCCTATTATTCCCCCCTTTGCCGCGCTGTAGCTGATAGCGGCAATTCCTCCGGATTTGCCATAAATGGAGGAGATGTTGATGATCTTCCCATACCTTCTCCGGATCATGATTGGGGCCAAGGCCTGAATGCAATTCAATGTCCCCTTGAGATGGACGTTCAGTATGGCCCCCCAATCCTTTTCAGTCACTTTGAGAAGGGTTGCCCCCCTATCGAAGCCAGCGTTGTTGACCAGGATATCCACCCTTCCGAAGACGGTCAGCACCTCTTCACATGCCCCGTGGACCTGTTCCCTGTTTGCTACATCGACCCCATAGGTCGTGCACCTTGCGCCGAGGGTTTTGGACTCCTCTGCAGTTACTGTGCAGGTTCCCCTATTAATATCGAATAGAGCAAGATCGGCGCCCTCTGTGGCGAACTTGAGGGCTATGGATTTGCCTATTCCCTGCCCTGCCCCCGTAACAAGGGCGACTTTCCCCTTGAGTTTCATGAAAGCCTCTCCATGATCATCGATCACCATAAGTATCGGAAATGTCTATTTATCCCAACGGGCTGACCCAAGGGTATCACCATCATTGATTTTTCTCAATATTTACCCTCTATTTTACCTCATACTCGCTTCAATTTAGCTTGCTTTTTGGAAAAAAATTATCTATCATGGAATTCTTGGCAGGTTTCCTTCTTCCATGATCATTGTAAGGTTTCGGGGAAAGGGATGAAAAGGAGTTTTATTCTTGCTGTTATCATCATAGCGTCCTTATTTTCCGCGGAGATTGCCACTTCCCAGGAGGCCTCCATCGAAGACCTGATCGTAGCGTTGAACGGCCATATGGAGGTGAGTTTCTCCGTAATAAATTGCTGTACGGAAAAGATGGAAGAGGCGATCCGAAGCGGTGTTCCTACAACGTTTACTTTCCGGGTTAAAGTATACCGTGTGAGGAGTCTCTGGCCGGATAAAAAGATGGCTTCCCTTACATTCAAACACACCATTAAATATGACAACATAACAAAAGAATACCAGTTTCATTTTGAGGAGACCAACCATAGGGTTTCCGCCAAGGATTTCGAGAGGGCTTGGGAGATAATGTCTAAGGTAAATGGGGCAAAGCTCTTGTCGACGAACCGACTCGAGAAGGATCGAAATTATTACCTCGATGTTAAGGCGGAGATCGATCCCGTTCGATTGCCCTTCGGCCTGCAGTATATCTTTTTCTTCCTCTCTTTTTGGGATGTGGAGACGGATTGGCTCAGGTATGAGTTTACGTATTAGTTCATAGGGCTTTTTCATGGCGTAGGACCATTCAGTGGGGAGAAGGCGTGGCGGATCAAGATCTTTACGGGAAAAGGGAGTCCAAGAAGCGGAGAAATGAATTCTATATCATCATGATCATTTCCCTGCTCATCGTCACCTTCACCTATTTCGAGATGCGGCTTCCCCAGATGGGCGGGAGTATTCCCATCGCCTATAACATCATCATCTTTACCTTCATCAACATCAACATTATCCTCTTACTCCTTCTCATCTTCTTGGTCATTCGAAATTTGGTCAAGCTGATCTTCGAGAGGAAACAGCGGGTTCTGGGATCGCAACTGAGGACGAAATTGGTGGCGGCCTTCGTCAGTCTTTCCCTGGTGCCAACCCTACTGCTCTTTCTTGTGGCCATTGGATTTATTACCAGCAGCATGGAGAAATGGTTCAGCGATCAGGTTGAAAATTCCCTTCAGGGGTCTTTGGAGGTTGCCCAAACGTACTACCGCGATTTCGCCAACAATGCCATTTATTACGGGAGGCAGATGAGCCGGAACATCTCTCAAGGTGATCTGGTTGATGGTAAGAAGATTGATCTGCTGAAGAAATGGATGGAGAGGAAGAGGATCGAGTATAACTTGGGAATTGTCGAGATCTTTTCTATGAACTTAAAACAGGTTGCCATGGTAACCGATGCGGACATCCCGGACAATCCGCTTCCCGGGCCAAACAAGGAACTTCTGGAGGAGAGTCTTAAGGGGAAAGAGGTTTCAAAAACCCGAGTCCTGGGAAGCGGGGAACTTATTACTGGGGTCGTTCCCATCTATGCCTCCCCTTCCGGGAAGGGGAAGGTCATTGGGGCCGTTGTCACCAACTTCTACGTTCCCAAGAGCTTGGGGGCCAAAATGGTGGAGATTTCTGAGGCCTTCAGAGATTATAAACACCTGAAAATCCTCAGAAAACCCATTAAATCGACTTACCTGTTGGCCCTATTGATGGTTACGTTGCTCATCATCTTCTCGGCAACATGGTTTGGATTCTATTTGGCCAAAGGGATAACGATTCCCATTCAACAGTTGGCGGAGGGAACGGAGAAGGTGGCCAGTGGTGATCTCGATTTTCACATCGATATCGCTGCGAAGGACGAAATTGGAAAGCTTGTCAATTCCTTCAACAAGATGACTCATGACCTGAAGGCAAGCAAGGATCAGTTGGAGAAGACCAATATTGATCTGGAGCGGCGAAAGGAGTACATGGAGATTATCCTGAAGAGCATTGCTGCAGGGGTAATCTCCATCGATAAGGAGGGCAATATCAGCACCATCAATAAATCGGCAGAGCGGATGTTGGGAATTGAGGGAGATCGGGTTTTGGGAAGACGGTATCGGGAGGTTTTGGACCCCGAATATCGGGAGGTAGCCAAGGAGTGGATTCGGGAGATCAATTCCACCCGGAAGGATACCATAGAAAAGCAGGTTAGCGTCACCTCTAAGGGGCAAACCCTTACCCTGTTGGTTCATATTACCGTCCTGAGAAGTGAAACGGGGAGCTTTATGGGGATCGTGGCTATCTTCGATGACCTAACCCAATTGGTCAAGGCCCAAAGGGTAGCCGCATGGAGGGAAGTTGCCCGGAGAATCGCTCACGAAATCAAAAACCCCTTAACCCCCATTCAGCTTTCGGCTCAACGGTTGAGAAAACGGTACGGAGACAAGCTGACGGAGGATGGGGCTGTTTTCGACGAATGTACTAGCATGATTATGAAACAGACCGATGAGCTTAAGGAACTGGTTAACGAGTTCTCCAATTTCGCCAGGATGCCGGCGGCAAAGCCCGTTCCCAATCATTTGAGCGAGATCATCAATGAGGTTTTACTCCTCTTCAAACAGGCCCATAAAGATATTGCATTCGAGCATACCTGCGAGGATGGGATCCCCGTCATGAATTTGGATCGGGATCAGATAAAACGGGTAATAATCAACCTCTTTCAGAACGCAGTTTCGGCAATAGAGGGCACCGGAAATGGAGGAGAGGTGGTGGTGAGGACCGGCTACAATGATGAGTTTCAAATGGTTACCACCGAGGTCAGCGATACGGGTTGCGGTATACCGGAGGAGGACAAATCCAGGTTGTTCGAGCCCTACTTTTCGACGAAAAAATCCGGTACGGGCCTGGGGCTTGCCATTGTGAATACCATCATATCGGATCATAATGGATACATCAGGGTAAAGGACAACCTGCCCAAGGGAACCAAATTCATTATTGAATTGCCGGTGAGGGTATAAGCAAAAGCAAGGCTTCACTCGGGACACATTTAAATCACTGAAAAATCAAATAGATAGGATACCATTTTTGTGCTATACTTAAATAAATAGCCAGCAGGCGAAACTCCCTTCGAAGTGGGGAGGGAGGGCCAAAAGAGAGGAGAGGGTTCACCGGGAATGTTGGAAGAAGTAGGGGTTGTCCTGAGGGTTGAAGGGGAATTGGCTATCGTAAAGACCCAACGGAGTTCCATGTGTAATGGTTGTCACTCTGGTGGGTTCTGTAAGGCTTTTGGGGGAGACTCGGTTATGGAGGTGGCGGCGAGAAATGAAGCGGGTGCCAGGGTGGGAGATGAGGTCCGGGTGACCGTCGCTTCCAAGACCTTTTTGAAGGCTTCTTTTCTGGTTTACATGGTGCCGGTAACGGCCCTGATTCTGGGCGCTCTGTTGGGGGGCACGATGGGCCCTTTTCTCTACCCAGGGGCAAGCTCAGATCTTCTACCAGTGGTCTTTGGATCCATCTTCTTTTTTCTGAGCTTTGTTCTGCTGAAGATATGGGGGAAGGGAATCAAAAAGGACGAAGGGTATTGTCCCGTGATCGCGGAGATCTTATATGGAAAAGCTTATCTGCACCAATAAAAAGGCCCGCCGAGATTACGCCATTGATGAGACCTATGAGGCCGGTATGGTGTTGATGGGTACCGAGGTGAAGGCGTTGAGGCAGGGGAAGGCCCACCTGAAGGACAGTTACGCACGCATAAAAGACGACGAAATCTTTCTGGTAGATACCCATATTAGCCCCTACAGTCATGGAAATCAGTTGAACCATGAGCCCGACCGGACCAGGAAGCTTCTGATGCACAAAAGGGAAATCAGAAAGCTCTATGGCAAAACCAGGGAAAGGGGGTTTACCCTTGTTCCCCTGAGAATCTATTTCAAGGACGGCAAGGCTAAAGTGGAAATCGGGCTCGGTAAGGGCAAGAAACTCTACGATAAGAGGGAGGATCTCAAAAGGAAGGCC
>JAQYWG010000158.1 GCA_030145085.1 Thermodesulfobacteriota bacterium | reverse complement strand
TGGCAACCTGTTCGTGGGGGTGAGAGTGCTCGGGTACAAGCAGGGCATGGAAGCGGTGCTCAGCGACCCGAATATCGACGCAGTCGTTCCCGTCATCATGCTCACCATGGACACCGGCGTCCCGCCCTTTGACTTCATTATCGAGTTCGCGAGAAAGTATCCCGAAAAACCCATCCTCGTCACCTTCAGCGGTGAAAGACAGTACATGGACGAATGCAAGGAGCTCGTCGAACCAGGTGGTGTCCCGACATTCCCGGAGATCGAGCAGCCCTTCGAAGTAATCTCGATATTGGCACGCTGCCGCCTGGTCATGAATCGGCCTAAGTGAACTTCCAAACTCATCCCGCCAAAGGATCTTTCCTCCTTCCCGGAAATTATAACCTTGACAAGCGTATCTCTTTATTTTAATGTTACCGGTAACATTCCCCTGATGATATCTCCAGCGAAATGTTCATAACTCTCGCGCACGCCTAATAACTTCCAGGCGGGGCGAACAATTACTCTGAGTACTGGAAGAAAAACAGAGCGACCGATGGGAAAACAAAAATTGACCATTAGGGACATCGCCAAAATGGCGAGGGTTTCCCACATGACGGTATCCCGGGCCCTCAATGACGATCCTCGAGTTCGGGAGGAAACGAGGAAGAGGATTCTGGAATTGGTAAACAAGCTCGATTATAGGCCAGATGCGAGAGCTCGCATTTTCTCTTCGAAAAAATCACATTTGATCGGGCTCGTTGTATCGTCTATTAGTAACCCATTCTACGCCGAACTGGCACGGGGAATTGAGGATAAGGCCCACGAACAGGAATATAATGTTATCTTTTGCAGTACTGAAAACAAATCCGAACGGACGGAGACTTATGTCCACCTCATGATGGACGCAGGCGTTGACGGATTTATTTTTGCTTCATCCCGACTTCATGAACCCGTTGTCGAAAAACTTATTGACGAACATTTCCCTCTCGTGCTCGTAAACAGAAAATTGAGAGGGGAGACATGTAATTATGTAGTCCTCAACAATGTCCAAGGGGCTTATGAGATTACCGAACACCTCATAAATCTCGGTTTCGAAAAAATTGCTATTATTACGGGAACTTCAAATCTCTCTACAGGAATAGACCGATTGAAGGGTTATCAGCTAGCATTGAGGGATTACCGTATGGAGTTCAATGAGAACTATGTTATCCAGGGGCCCTTCACAAGAGAGACGGGATATGAGGGGACGAAACAGTTACTCACCATGAAAAAGAGACCTGAGGCCATTTTCGGGGGAAATGACTATATCGCCATGGGGGTGATTGACGCGGTTGAGGAGTTGGGATTGCATATTCCAGAAGATATTGCATTGGTGGGTTTTGACGATAACGAGTTTGCGTCCAATCAGAGGATCAGGTTGACAACAGTGAGCCAGAGAAAATACGAGATGGGAAATATGAGTGTGCAAATACTGATCGATCATATTGAGAGAAAGGAGACCGATTACACCCATAGAGTTATCCTGGAGCCGCGATTGATTATTCGGGAATCCTGCGGGGAAAAATTGTGGGAGAAACGCAAAAACAAGCAGCCGCCAGGGTCCGAAATTGAAGCGTTTGGCTCTTTGGACCGAATGTAAGTTTTCCCCTTCCTTATGAAAACAGGATAATACAATGCTCGGATAGTAAATGGAGTCCTGATGAAAGCAGCCCTCTTCACAGCCCCTTATCAGATCGATCTTCAGGAGGTGGAAAAGCCACGATCGACGAGTCATTGGGTCTCGTCCGTGAAAGGGGGACGCGTAGTTCTGGTCGCTATTTTTGACGAGGAAGCGACCCTCGATCCATTCAAAATCGGTTTGGCGAGGTGGAGGTAGTTGGTAGTTGGACTTACACCGGGAAGGAGTTTCAAGCACCCATCGACCTGATGAGCCAGAACAGGATTAAGACGAACTCGTTCATTACACACTGCTGGCCTATTGAACGGGTGCGGGAAGCACTCGATTTAATAGACAAAAGGACTGAAGACGTAATTAAAGTGGTCTTACAATTCTAATTTCTCAAGGAGGTCTTCCAATGGATACTAAGATTATGAGCTTCAGGGCTCCCCACCTTATCCTAGCTGGGCTCGACTCGCTCGAGAGACTGGGCGAGGAAGCGAAGGCTTTCGAGGCGAAGAAGGCCCTTCTCGTAACCGACAAGGGCGTGATCGAATCGGGGGTTGCTGAAAAGGTCCAAACCCTCCTAAAAAAGGAAGACATTACAATCGATGTGTTCGACAAGGTCGTCTCCGATCCCGACATCGGCTGCGCCGAGGCCTGCATCGAAATGGCGAAGAAAGGGAAGTACGGCCTCATTCTCGGGGTTGGAGGCGGAAGTTCCATGGACGTCGCCTCGGTGGCCTCGGTGATGTGCACGAACCCGGGCACGGTACACGACTATCTTGGTGTCAATCTGGTGAAGAATCCGGGAATCCCTACGATCCTCATGCCTACGACCGCGGGAACAGGGGCGGAGGCAACGCCTAACGCGATTTTGACCGACGTAGAGGCGAAATTGAAGAAAGCTGTCGTAAGCCCTTACATTCTCCCGAGGGTTGCCATCGTCGATCCCCTCTTGAGCGTCTCCATGCCTCCTGGGGTGACCTCTTCCAGTGGCATCGACGCCCTGACCCATGCTATCGAATCCTATACATCTAACAATGCCACTATATTGACGGACCTTTTCGCCAAAGAGGCAATAATCCTCATCGGTCGAAGCCTGAGGACCGCCGTCGCCAATGGCAATGACTTACAGGCCCGTTATGACATGTCTATCGGGAGCCTTTATGCGGGGATCGCCCTTGCCAACGCAGGTGTGACAGCGGTACATGCCCTGGCTTATCCCTTAGGAGGTCAGTTCAACGTGGCCCATGGGATTGCTAACGGCCTGCTTCTCCCCTATGTGATGGAATTCAATATCTTGGGAAGGATCCCAAAATTTGCCCAGATCGCACAATTTTTGGGGGAGAAGGTGGGGCACCTCTCATTGCTCGAACAGGCGTACCATGCGGCCAATGCGGTGAAGGCCATCTATAAAGATTTAAAGATCCCCCAATCCTTGACCGAACTCAAGGTTCCCAGGGAGGCCATCCCGGAGATGGCCAAGGCGGCCATGGATGTGACCCGACTCATGGGAAATAATCCCAGAGAGATGACGGTTGAAGATGTTCAAAGGATCTATGAAAACGCCCTGTAATGATCGTCAAGTCAAATTGACGGATGAAATTGAGGATAGGGATTGTATCAGCATCTTGCTTCCAGTGACGGCGGGATGAAGGGGAGGAAAGCCGATGTTTGGATATCAGGGAAAATTGCTGAGAGTGGATCTGACCGAACAAAAGATCGAAGTTGAAGATTTAGACCCGAAACTGTTGGAGAAATACGTGGGGGGTGTCGGGATTGAAGCGAAGATCCTCTATGAGGAGACAACCCCCGCCACTGACCCCCTTGGCCCGGAAAACGTGCTCATGGCCGTCACCGGTCCCTATACGGGAACGGCAGTTCCTGCATCGAGCAGGCACCATATGATGACCCGATCTCCCCTTACAGGTCTTTTGGGGGAAGCGAATGTGGGAGGTTCATGGGCTGTTTACTTCAAGAAGACTGGATTCGATGGAATTGCCATCACTGGAAAATCGGACCATCCTGTCTACCTTTGGATTCATGACGGTGGGGCTGAGATCCGGGATGCTCGACCCATCTGGGGAAGGGACTCCTATGAATCGGCAGCCTTCTTCAAGTCGGAAACCTCTGAGAAGGCGACGGTGGCGGTAATCGGCCCTGCCGGCGAAGGGCTTGCCAGGGTGGCCAGTATCCCCCACATTGGTAATGTCGTGAGAGCGGCGGCCCGCACGGGTCTCGGTGCGGTGATGGGGTCCAAGAACTTGAAGGCCATGGTGGCTTATGGGACGAAGGACCTTCCCTTGGCGAAACCGGATGCTTTGCAGGAGGATATGAGAACAATCCTTCCACATGTACGAAAAGCGACGGAGGCCTTTGGGAAATACGGGACTTCCGGCGGGGTCGACAACTACGAAAAGATGGGAAATTTCCCAATCAAGAACTGGAGGGAGGGCCGTTGGGCCGGAGCCAATAAGATCTCCGGTGTAGCCATGCACGATACTATCCTTACGGGGAGGAAAGGCTGCCTTCGATGTCCCATCGCCTGTGGTCGCCACATCAAGATTTCAGAGGGTCCCTATGCCCCATTAGACTGCGAAGGTCCGGAATATGAGACCATCGGAACCCTGGGAGGCGAGTGCATGGTAGATGATCTGGCCGCCATCTCCAAGGCCAATGAGCTGTGTAACCGCTACGGACTCGATACCATCTCTACCGGATCTATCATCGCCTTTGCCATGGAGGCTTATGAGAAGGGGATTCTAACCAGAAAGGATACGGACGGGGTCGACCTGGTCTGGGGAAACGGGGAGGCCCTGGTGGAAATGGTTCACAAGATGGGAAAGGGGGAAGGTATTGGAAAATTGATGGGAGAGGGTGTCAAGAGGATGGCGGAGGCCTTGGGCAAGAATGCGGTAGAGTTTGCCATCCATGTGAAGGGGCTAGAACCCTCGGCCCATGATCCCAGGCGGTTTTTTAGCCAGGCCCTCTCTTACGGGACGGCGGCCAGGGGAGCCTGCCATAATGCCAGCTGGAGCCATCCCTATGAACTCTCCCTTTCTATACCCGAGATCAGGATTCCCGAGCCCCAGGATAGTTATCAGGTTGAGGGAAAAGCGGAATTCACCGCTAAACTCCAGGACCTGATGTCAATGATGGATACCCTGATCATGTGCCGATTCACCCAGGTGGGAAAAGCCGTTAACATCACCAACATGGTGAACTGGCTCAACGTGATTACCGGATGGGACTTGGATATCCCGGAGTTCATGAAGATAGGTGAGCGGGTTTTCAATTTGAAGAGGATCTATAACTCTCGATTGGGGATTAGCCGGAAGGACGACTTCCTCCCCCCGAGGTTTATGACATTAAAGAGAACAGGTGAGGGACTGGCCAACCGGCTTCCGCCCATGGGGCGACTTCTGAGCGACTATTACGACTATCGGGGGTGGACTGAGGATGGAATTCCGAGCCAGGGAAAGCTGGAGGAACTCGGCTTGGACGAACTCTGAGAGGAGAAATGGAATCGGAGAAGGGAACGGAATCAAAAAGGATAGAGGTCCCGGAGTTTGACCTCTCGGGAAAAGGTAATGATCCAACAGAAAAAGGGGAAGATCATCAACATCTCTTCCCAGTCAGGGAGTGTAGGGCTTCTTCGAAGGGCCGCTTACTGCGCCAGTAAAGGATTTTAGTGATTATGTCCTGGGGAACATCCCCCTGGGTCGTGTGGGAAAACCCGAGGATGTAGGTTGGGGCGGTCATCTATCTCGCATCCGACGCGTCCGATTTGGTGACCGGACATGTCCTTTTGATCGATGGGGGCTGGACGGCGCATTGAGGAATTCATCGAATACCTTTCGGGAGAATTTGGTGTTTTTAAGATGGCGAATAGTGGGGAACCGTTAGCCGAAAGGAAGATACACAAAAAAAGCCTTGACAAACGGATTTCCCTATTTTATGTTACCGGTAACATACCCCTAACCTATAATAAATCGCCATTAATGTTCACTGTTTCCGCATGAATGGCACGGGAGAACCTTAGGATACGGTTGGGACAGTCATCTATTTTGGGCCGGATGCATCCGATTTGGTGACAGGAGATATCCTTTTAGTCGAGGGGGCCGAATTGCTGATTGATCGGATGTGCCGCAGAACGGGGGGTTTGTTGCGGAATAATTTCCAGAGAAAGGAGGTGAATGAGTGATTTGTCGGGAGAAGCGGCTGAGTATTAGAGGCATCGCTAAAATGGCAAAGGTTTCTCCCATGCCCGTTTACCGGGCACGTAATAATAACCCTAAAAGTAAAAGGAGGGAGAAATTATGGGAAAATCAATAAAAATAGTTGGATTAGGAATGGTTTTTCTCCTGACTCTGTTTATGTCCACCAATCTCGGGCTTGCAGCTGATGACGTGGTCCGTATGGGAGTTAACAGCCCGGCTAGTGGCAACTACGCCGACATGGGTGCAGCCGAACGGCGGGGCATGACCATGGCCGTAGAGGAGTTCAATGCCAGGGGCGGAGTGCTCGGCAAGAAGATTAAGATGATCGTGGAAGACACCGAGACCGATCCGGCGGCTGCGGCACGCAAGGCCCAAAAACTCATCGAGCGTGATAAGGTCCACTTCATGCTCGGCGCAGTTTCGTCATCGTGTGCCGTCTCCATATCTGAGGTGGCTCAACGGGGAAACACCGTCTATTTTAATACCAACACTAACTCCAGCA
>JAQYWG010000157.1 GCA_030145085.1 Thermodesulfobacteriota bacterium | reverse complement strand
ACAATTGATCAGGAGACTTACGCTATGGATATACTCAAATCGGTTTGCCAATACGTGATAACCCCCTCCGGGATCATCGCCCTCTGTTTCATTGTGAGTGTTCCTCTCATCATTATCGGGAAAAGGATCGGGAAGTACCTGCTGCTTCTGGGGATCATTTCGTATTTCGCCTTTGCTTCCTCTCCCGTTTCCATTGCACTTCTCGCTCGGTTGGAAAACAAATACTCCCCATTACTGGATACGAAAGGGGTGCAGGACGTCGATACCATCGTCCTGTTGACGGGGGCAGCATGGGAAGACCCTCATGTTCCTCTTACCAGTCAGGTGGGTGAAACTACCGTATCTCGTTTGCTAGAGGTCATTCGCCTCTTTTACCTAATCCCCCGTGCCAAGATCATGATATCTGGTGGTCCCCTGGACACCGATGAGCGAGATATGCCCGTATCTAAAATCGTGGGGGACCTGGCCACCGTTACGGGAATTCCGAGGGAAAGGATACTGTTGGAGACGAATTCCACCAACACCTATGAAAATGGTGTGGAGATTAAGAAACTCCTCGGGGAAGAGCCATTTATCCTCGTAACCTCAGCTTCCCATCTTCCGCGAGCCATTGCCGTCTTTCAGAAGCTGGGATTATCCCCCATTCCGGCACCGGCAGATTTTAGGGCGATTCGCAACAAGCCTCATGTAAACGCATCCATGGGGGAATTGGTGAAGGTGATGATTTCCGCCCTACCAAGCCCAGATAACCTTGCACATTCTGAGCGGGCATTGCACGAATATGCTGGGTTCACGTGGTATTGGTTGAGGGGATGGATTTAGGAGGAGGGAACCATGAAGCGATTTTCGGCAATTCTCTTATTGGGTGTTATGTTTTCGATAACTTCCCTTTCGGTGGCCACCGGAAAGACTCCCCTCATCGGGGAAGGCATGGTGGTTCCGAACCTTTCGCTGAGCCCGAATTATGCGGCCTTTGTGGAAGATATCTTGCCGTCTCAAGCCGGAGACCTCTTTGTTCAACTGAAGAATGGGTTGACGGTGTTGATCCGGGAGATCCACACCTCGCGGGTTGTTTCGTGTCAGGTCCTTGTCAAGGCCGGTTCCATCAATGAGGACGAATATTTCCACGGTGGGCTCTCCCATTACCTTGAACACATCGTCTCGGGGGGGACGACATCGACATTAAAGGAAGAGGAGATAAAAGAGATTCTTCGATCCCTTGGAGGCGCTTCCAATGCCTATACCTCCTATGATCGAACGGTATACTTTATCAACACGACCGCGGAGCATTACAAAACGGCCCTTCAGCTCCTCATCAGCTATGTGACTGACTGCCAATTTGCTGAAAACGAATATCGAAGGGAAAAGCCGGTGATTCAACAGGAATTTAAGCTGGGAGAGAACAGCGTCTCTCGACAACTCTGGCATCTCTTTATGAGGACCGCGTATCAACGACACCCCATCCGTCACCCTGTCATCGGCTATGAAGATGTCTTCGTCAATATCACCCGAGAGCAACTCATGGAGTATTACCGGAAGCAATACGCACCACAAAACATGGTAGTGACCCTCGTGGGACATCTGAAGCCATTCGAGGCCCTCGAAGAGGTGATTAAGCTGGCTAAAGATTTCAAGAGGGTTTCTCAAAGGCCTTCGGTCATCCCTAAAGAACCCCTCCAGGTTGGACCGAGATGGGTCGAAAGGGAATTTCCTCCAGCCCAGTTGACCAGAATATACGTGGGATTCCCGTCGGTTTCCCTGGAAGATCCGGATCTCTATCCCCTCGATGTCCTCGCCATCATTCTGGGAAAGGGGAGAACTTCCCGGCTTTACACAACCATCAAGGACCGAAAAAAGCTCGTCCTCTCCATCGATTCATCCAACTGGACACCTCATTACGCCCGGGGGATCTTCATCATTTCCATGGCCCTCAAGCATGAGAACGTACAGAAGGCCCTGGAGGCCATATTTAATGAGATCGAAGGGATTCAATCCAGCTTGATCCCGGAGTCCGAACTTGAAAAAGCCAAGAAGCAGGTTATCGCGGATCACATCTTCGGCAAGCAGTCAGCCGATGATATCGCCTCAAGCCTCGCCTCGTCCTATGCAGCCACGGGAAATCCTTACTTCGATGATCTCTACGTGGAGAGGATCCAGGGGGTTACCTCCGAGGATGTCGGGAGGGTTGCCCGGGAGTATCTGAGGAGGGACCGTATAACCGCCGCCCTTTTAAAACCCCCTCAACCGACAAAGGCCTCACCGGAGGCAATTCCGTTAAGGCACCCCTCTCAGATCGAAAAGCGGATTCTCTCCAACGGGATTACCTTGTTGCTGAAGGAAAACCCGAATCTTCCCATTGTGACGTGCCAGCTGTTCGGCAAGGGGGGGCAGAGGTATGAGCCGCCCGGACAGCCAGGAATCTCCCTTTTTACCATGGGGCTCTTGACGAAGGGTACGAAGACTCGTTCGAAGTACCAGATCTCCAAGGAGATCGAGGAGATGGGGGGAAGTATCGGGTCCAGCTCCGGGAGGAACACCTATTCCGTGAGTGTATCGATCCTGAAGGAAGATTTCGAAAAGGGCCTGGAAATCCTCTCGGACGTGGTCATAAACCCTTTCTTTCCAGAAGAGGAGATCGAGAAACAAAGGGAAGATACACTGCTCGCCATCAAAAGGATCGACGAGAGTTGGGAGCGGGAGGTTACCCGACTCTTTCGCCAACATTTCTTTATTCAACACCCCTATCGTAATGATTTGGTGGGAACGGAGGAGTCGGTAAGGCGTTTTGCGAGGAAAGATATTGTGGATTTTTACCGCCTGTCGGTCATGCCCAATAACATGGTTCTGGCTATATTTGGGGATATCGACATCGACCGAGTTACCCAAAGCGTGGAGCAACGATTCGGCCACCTGAAAAGGGGGAACCTCGTTGCACCCAATCTCAAGGAGGAGACCTCCAACATCGTCCGGGAGAGGCGGGTCCAGAAGATGAACGACAAGTCGTCGTCGGCCCTATTCGTTGGTTTCAATGGGATGACCCTTTACGATGCGGATCGGCCCGTCTTGGACGTAATCGATGCCATTCTTTCGGGCATTGGGTATCCCAGCGGATGGCTCCACGAAGCCCTGAGGGGAGGCGATCAAAGCCTCGTCTACTATGTCCATGCCTATCCCCACTATGGGATAGACGGCGCCTACTTCGGGATAATCACCCAGACTACCATGGCCAACTATCAGGAGGTCCTGGATATTATCTCGGAAATGGTGAGAAGGATTCGGGAGGAGCTGGTGACGGATGAGGAACTGGAGCTCGCAAAAAAGATGGTCGTAACCATGCATGACCTTGGATTGGAAACCAATGCCGCGCAAGCCTTTAGCGCTGCCGTTTCAGAGGCTTTGGGGTTGGGATACGACTGGGATCAGCGGTATAGGGGTCTGATACAGGGAGTGACGAAGGAGGATGTTCAGCGGGTCGCCAAGAGGGTTTTTAAACACCATCTCATAGCCACCACCATTCCCCGAAAACCCGTGGAAGCCGTGATCCCCCCAGAGAGAAAGGAGAGAATGCACATCCAATGACCTTTTCCCTTCGTGATCAAAGGGCTAAGACTTCCGGGCCAACTATGGTGAAGGGACTCATTTGGACTGATGAGATGGAAAGAAGCGGACCAGTGGTTTCTACCGTAATAAGGATGCCCAATGATCCCTCTCGGCCTCAAATTCCGCCACATGTTCCTTTCTTATGGAGGAAATGGGCGGGCTCTTCATCTTGAGGGGATCGAGAAATTTCCCGTTTCTCGATATTCGGTAATCCAGATGGGGACCTGTGGCAAGTCCCGTTGATCCAACGTATCCAATGATCTCCTTCTGCTTAACCCGTTTCCCCTTCCTTATTCCCCGTCCATATCGGGAGAGGTGGGCGTAGTACGTGGTATACTCGTTGCCGTGCTTTACCGTTACTTGCCTTCCGTAGCCTTGATTCCATCCGCAGAAGACGACCTTTCCATCCGCAACAGCTCGAATGGGCGTTCCCGTTGGGGCTGTGTAATCGACGGCTAAATGGGGATGGTATCCACCCAGGATCGGATGACGCCTCCGTCGACTGTATCCCGATGTAATCCTGGTGAATTTCAGGGGAGAGCGGAGAAAGGATTTCTCCAGCGACCTTCCCCTTTCGTCGTAGTGGCCCTTCCGCCCCCCTGGCTCCCTGAAATAGAATCCTCTGTATTTCTGAGAAGGGGTTTCATATGCGGCGGCAAGAACGGTCCCGTACCGGATGAATTGGTCATCCTTGTAAAATTTTTCCACGATAATCTTAAAGCGATCCCCTTTCCGGGGGTCGTTGTGAAAATCGATTTCCCATGCAAAGACAGCGGCGAAAACCAGGGCCAGATGGTCTTTTTCCCCGTTCTTCTCAATAGCGTCAAAGAGGGTGGATCCAATTTCCCCTTCCACTCTCGTCAGATGGCGGTCTAAGATGACCTTTCTCTTTGATGCGACATATCGCTCTCCTTCTCTTGTGACTTCGTAGACATCGGTTAGACTTGCCTCGTAGAGAAAGGCTTGCAGCTCACCTCGTTCATCGAAGGAGATCCGAAAAGAATCACCGGGGTTGCAATCCCTGAAGTCGAGGAGTGGCTTCAAGTGAGCCGTAATAACGGCGATCTGGTCAGGGGAAATCCCTCTCTTTTTCAGAGCGGTATAGAGACAGCCTCCCTTTTCCATCCGGCCCTCGATGATCAGTTCAGGGAGCCCCTTCGTCTTCAATGAGGTTTTTCTTGGAGACCGAAGAGGCCGATGGGCTTTCCTCGTTTCCTCTATATATCCTTTGAGCCCTTCCGCAATAGCCGCGGCAATGTTATCCAGGTGTTTTCGGCTCTTTAGCTTCCTCTCCTCCGACCGGTTGCTGATAAATGAGACTTCAGCCAAGATCGCGGGCATTCTCGCACCCATGAGGACGTAAAAGGGGGCCTGTTTTACCCCCCTGTCTCGGTGGCTAGATCGTCCATGGTTCAAATTATTGCTCATGGACCGCTGGACATGGTGGGCCAATCGGCTGGATTCATTCACCTTTGCGTTTAACATGAGGGAATAGAGGATAATCTGAAGGTCGCTCAGTCTCTTGGTGGAAATGGCGTTCTCATGTGCGGCCAATTCCATCGTCTCCTCATCGGAGGCGAAATTCAAGATGTAGGTCTCTATTCCCCTCGCCCCTCTTTTCCTGCTGGCATTAGCATGAATGGATACAAAGAGGTCCGCCTTTTTCGTGTTCGCAATGGCGGTTCTCTCTTCCAATGGCAGATAGATATCCCTCTCCCTCGTCAAGAAGACCTCGTATCCACGTCTTTCCAGCTTCTTCTTGAGCCTTTTGGCGATCTTCAATACCACATCCTTTTCCATGAGGCCACTGGGTCCAATAGCGCCTGGATCGCGACCTCCGTGGCCGGGGTCGATGACGATCCTCTTGATGCCGGATTCCGATGGTCGCAAGAGGGGCTGTTTTTCCTCCATGGCGGCCAAGGCTTTCCCCTCGGAGGATGAGACCCCGAAGATGTCGATGACAATGCGAAATGGATCATTCAGGGGAAAGATCTTATAGTCCCTGATGCTCTCGATATCCAGAACGACCCTTACCGTATCGGGGGTGTTTTGTCCTGCCCTAGCCATTTTGAGAAGCCCATCGTGGATGGGAATGGGCTGTCTCAAGTCAGGGGAAATCTTGGCCGAATCGATATCGATATAGAGCCTCGGGGGCTTATTGATGGAGGGATCCCTCTTTAAGAGGCGGTTCGTATAGGATACCTCCTGATCCACATAGATAACGATCCTTGTATAATCGGGATTTGACCAATATTTCATTCCCGTCACGGGGTGGAGTTCCCTTGTTTCCTGGGGCAGCGGTTTCGGTTTATACTCCTGCAGTTCCTTCAGCTTACCCCCCGCTGTGGGTACCATATCCCCCTTGGGGAATTGATCAATAACCTTTTGAAACGCCTCATAGGCCTTGAAGAACTCCTTTCGCCTCAGGTGAATTTCCCCAATCTTGAATTGGGCATCGTCGGCCAGCCTGCTGGAGGGGTATCTCGCCACTAAGCTCTGGAAGGAGGAGAGGGCCTTTTGCAGGTCGGATTTGAGGAGCGAATAGCCGTAAAGGTCATAGTAGAGGGTTGCCACGGTGAATAAAGCATCGTCCGACCTCGGGCTGTTGGGATACTGGGTATAAACGGCTTGAAATTCCTCAATACATTTCAACCAGTAGGATCTATATTGCTTCTTGCTCTGGGAATTTTTGAGGGCGTAGTAATAATTTCTCGCTTTCCTATATTGATTTTCATACTCCGATCCATGTGCTGGGAGGCTACAGA
>JAQYWG010000156.1 GCA_030145085.1 Thermodesulfobacteriota bacterium | reverse complement strand
GGCCGTGGTGACGCCGAAGGTCATATAGAGAAAGGACAGGGGGAGAACATTGGGGCCAATGTGGCGAAAAATGATCCGGGCCTTGCTGGCGCCGGAAATGACGGCTGCTTGCACATAGGGCCGCTCCCTCAGGGAGAGCGTCTGGGAGCGAATGACGCGGGCCACGCTTGCCCAGCGCAAAAGGCCGATGATGACCACCAGGTTCCACACGCTCAACTTCCCGACGACGGCGGAAAGGATCAGGATCACCAGGAGTCCGGGCAGGACCAAAATGATGTCGGCCACCCTCATGAGGATCATATCTACCCTCTTGCCCAGATATCCTGAGATGAGTCCCACCGACGTCCCAATGGCTACGGCCATGAATGCCGCCGTAATCCCGATCAGAAAGGCAATCCTCGCCCCCACCAGTAACTGACTGAGGATATCCCTCCCGATAAAATCCGTCCCCAGCCAGTGTTCCCTCGTGGGCCCCTGGGTCCAGAGGATATCGGGATCCACACCGGTCATGGGCTCATACATGGGATCGATCATCGGGGGAATATAGGAGAGCAGCGCCATTGCGGCGAAGATGATGAGCAACGTCAACCCAAAAATGCCCAGCTTATTCTTCCTAAATATCTCCCAGTGTCCGAGGAAGCCCTTGATCCATCGGTCCCACCTCCCACCGAGGCCGGTCTTAAACTCCCTTCCCGCCATGTCTTTCAGCCAATCCTTATCTCTTTCCCCTGCCAGGTATTCCTTCACAACCTTCATCCCTTAATACTTTATTCGAGGGTCCAAATAGGCGTAGAGGACATCCACCACCAGATTCGCCACCAAGACCAGAGCCGCTATGAGGAGAAAGGCGATCTGGGCCAATGGGTAATCGCTATTGCTCACCGAAAATACGAGTTCCCTGCCGATGCCCGGCCAGGAAAAGATGGTCTCCGTAATAGCCCCGCCGTTGATGGAAAAGGCCAGGCTCAGCCCTACGCTGGTTACCACTGGGAGAGCGGCATTCTTGGCGGCATGTCGCTCCCTGATCTGCCTTTCCGTTAATCCCTTGGCCCTGGCCGTGACGATATAATCCTCCTTGAGGGTCTCCATCATGCTGCTTCTCATAATAAGCATGAATCCCCCGAAATGGATGGTAAACAGAACGGAAAGGGGCAAAACCATATGATGCAGGACGTCGAGAACCTTTCGTACCGTCCCCGTATCCGGATCGACCCAGAGCTCCGGGGTAATCATCCCCGTTAGGGGAAACCAGTTCATCCAATAGGCAAAAACCCAGACTAGGAGGAGGGCGATCCAGGGAAGAAATAAGGTGTGAGAAACCAGCCCCACAACGGTAACGGAGGAATCCAGCAAAGACCCCCTTCTCCAAGCGATGACCTTTCCCCAGGAGATTCCCGCAAGGGCGGACAGGATGATGGAGGTGGTAAAGAGGAGAATGGTGTTCGGCAACTTCTCACCGATGATTTCGATGACTGGCTTTCCATAGTAGAAGGAACTGCCGAATTCACCCTTCACGAAATTCTTCAGGCAGATGAGGTACTGCTGATAGAGGGGTTTATCGAGGCCGAATAAGGCCCTGGTGACCTCCACATCCTCGGGGGTCATTTGGGGGTCGATGACCATGGAAGCCGGGTCCCCCGGCGCCACCCTGAAGAGGACGAAAAGCAAGGTCAGAATGATGAAGAAGCTGACGACGATCTGGGTGGCCCTGATGAGGATAAACTTCCCTAAATGCATGGAAATCCCCTTTGTCCCTCCACGTTATCGTGCTGGCTTTATGAAGAAGAGGGACCAGCCGTTTCCCACACCATCCAGATCCTCGTTCCACCCCGTAAACCTGTCAACTCGGCAGGCCTCTAACACATACGGGACATAGAGGGGAATGTAAGGGGCCTCCTCGATGATGAACTTCTGCATCTTAAAGATGAGATCCCGCCTTTTTGTCTCATCCATGGTCGCGGCGGATTCGTCCGCAATTTTATCGTACCAGCCGTTGTGATACCCCATGGGATTCCTCCCATAGAGGCGGTCCTCCCTGGAGTGAAAGAAAGTCCGCAGATAATCGGGATCGATGCCCAATCGCCCCCACCCTAAGATAAAGACATCGAATTTTCGTTTCACCTTGACCTGCTGGGTAATGCTCCCGAAGGATGATGGCTTCGAGCTGGCAGGTATGCCCACCCCCCTCAGCCACTGCTGCACGAGCATCCCGGCCATTGCCCTGTGGGGGTCGTAATCCGCCGGTGGGGTGAGGATATCGAGGGGGGGGACTTCCCGGCCGTCGGGCATCTTCAGCCCCTCTGCCCTGACCACCTTGCACTTGGCATTGATGGGGGGCTTTTCCCACGTATAACCCGCTGCCTTGAGGATCTCATAGGCCTTTTTAATCCGCTCCTTCCGTTCCATCCCCTTGCCGAATTTGGGGGTATCGGGGTTGTGCCAGAACGTATTTCCCGGCGGTATGATATTATCCATCCGCTGGCCTTCATTCTGCAACACCCTCACCACGATGAAATCCTTATCGATGAGATAAGCCACGGCTTGGCGAAAGGCTTTGTCGCTAAAGGGGGATTTCCGCACGTTGAAGGCCAGGTAATGTACCCCGTTCTTGTCGCTCTTAAAAACCTTAAACCTCCTATCACCCTCCAGGTCCTTCAAGTACCCTGCCTGGATGCTCGACCAGTAGTAATCGATATCCCCCTTCTTCAAGGCCAGGATGGCCGAATCATCGGAACCATAGAACTTGAAGAGAATCCCATCCACGTAGGGGCCCACTTTCTTTCCCCCAATCTCCATTCCCGTGGCGAAGAAGTTTTCGTTTCGCTCAATGCGAATGTAGGCCCCTCTGGCCCACTTGACGAACCTGAATGCCCCACAGCTCATGGGCTGCGTAACATCATGGGCCAACAGATGCTGGAGGGGTTTCTCTGCCTTCCGGGCCGCGGCCACCACGGGCTCCCACTTCTTCTTTTGAACGATAAAGTTCATCAAGGTCCTGGGCACAAATATGGCCATTGGTCTCTCCAGGACGAATTTGATACGATAATCGTCCAGGGCCTCGATTTCCTTGATGCAACGCCAGCAATAGAAGTAGCGGGGAACCTTAAATTCCCGTATGACGCTGCCCGTGAAGACCACATCATGGGCTGTAAGGGGAGACCCGTCCTCCCACTTCGTCCTCTTGAGACGGACAATAGCTGTGTTGGTCGCCTCATCATACTCGGGATACCCATCCGCCAACCACGGAATGATCTTATGGGTCTTGGGCTCCCTGGTATACAAGTGTCCATAAAACCGCGTGACTACCTTCCTCGACCAGGTATCGCTGGCCTTAAACGGGTTGAGGGTCTTTGGCTCATTTTTCATTCCGATCTTGATGTCCGCTCCATGGGATGGGGTAATGGCAACCCAAAGGAAAAGTGGAACCAGGATAAATATGAAACACAACCGGTAAAATCTCCTGCACATTTGACCTATCCCCATCGTTTACCTCTTCCTTTCTTCCACCTGCGCCTCGAGGAAATCGATGACCTTACGCTCCAATTTGTCACCGTTCAGGCGATTGATCCTCGGGATACCACCGGGGCTGACACAATTGATTTCTACCAGTTTACCGGCGATGAGGTCGATTCCAACGAAAAAGAGACCATCGGCGATCAATTTGTCCTTAATCCTCTCGCACACGTCCCGTTCACTTTCGGTGACCTCGTGTTTCTCCGCCCTTCCTCCGGCGTGGATATTGGCACGGAACTCCCCGTTACGGGGGATCCGTCGCATGGCCCCCAGGATCTCCCCGTTGAGCAGAAGTATCCTGACGTCCCCTCCTCCCTCTTCATACTGGTATTCCTGGATAATCACGGGATTCCTCTCCTCATAGGGCCTGGAGAGGTTCACATAGTAGTTGATGAGGGAGTTCAAGTTCGCCGGATCCCTCATGCTCACCTTGATGACACCTTCACCCTTATATCCCGCTGTGGGCTTCATCACCATATCGCCCCCGAATTCATCGATGACCCTTCTGATACGTGTGGGGTCCCTGGTTATGTGGGTTTCGGGGATTATCTCCGGGAAATTGAGGGTATAGAGCTTGCTGTTGGCATTGACCTGACCCTGTACGTCGTTGATGATGAATACGTCATCCTCGGCTAGTTGAAGAAAGTCGATGGTCTTGAAATTGATGGGCGGATCCTTTCTCAAGAACAAAACGTCCAAATCCGTGACGTCCTCGAAGAGCCGCTCCTCCGTATTCACGCACTCGATGATCCCTTTCCAGTAGTGGGATAGGGCCTGATCCCTTTCAACAGTGATATGCTTCATTCTGGCCCTGATTGTGTTGCTCTTAATATAGAGATCGTGGGGCTCCAGAAAATAGAGATCATGCCCCCTTTGATTACACTCGTACATCAAGTGGCTGGTCGTCTCATTCGTCGGGTCAATGGATTCCAAGGGATCCATTAAAAAGGCAATCTTCATGACCTTTCCCCCCTGACCAGAGTTACGGCATAATTGAGGATAGATTCCGCTATATCCATCCGGGCCACTTTCTCCCGCTCGCGAAAACCTGGAAAAAAGTTGACTTCGAGAACTACGGGTCCACCATCGAGTCTAACACATCCACTCCGGCAACATCCAGCCCTCATACCTCCGTCGGTCGGAGGGCTCCCTCCTTAAATACTCGTCAGAAATTTCGATTTCACCCCCCATCTCTCTGAGATGAATATTCCACCTGAAATCCCCCCCCAAGGGATTGCCGCACCATCCATATGGAGAAAGGGCCTCCCTCCACAATCGAGTTGAGTTACATTACCATCTATCGAAAAAAGGGGCAAGGGAAAAGGAATTCCCCCCCCCATACCAGATCGGCCTCGAACCGATGTCCGTATCGGAAGCCATGACGAATGGGGACCCTTGAAATAACCGGTGCTCTCTTCCAACTACATGCTTCGGGCTATGTACCCAACCCATACCTTTATCTGGGGTTGACACAGGGAGACAATTGACCCAAAATGGCCGCTGAGATACAATTGAACGTACAAGAGGAGGGACTGGCCTGCTGCTCTTCGATGTGACCTATGGTTGACGTCATTGTAAAAAGTCAGACTAAGACGGCAAAGATCCAGATGCAAGGCGCGCAAATCCTGAGGAATGAGGCGTACAGAGAAGTACGCCGCAGTGATTTACCCTGTTACATATTTTCTTTGATTGATGTTACTGTTTTCAAGCAGCTTCTATATCCCATATCTCTTGATATGGCTGCCTTCAATTTAACAGGGCAGGGGATGAAGCGGAACGCAGCCCTTCGGCTTTGCTCAGGGCCATGAGTCCTTCGACCTTGCTCAGGACCGTGAGCTTGTCGAACGGCCTGTCGAATGGCAGATGGACTTTTTACGGAGCCGTCATGGTTGATTTCCACAAAGAGATATGAATAAATCTTCAATAACACTTCTCCAGCCGTTTGCTAACTTTAAATTCTTTAATCAGTGGAATGGCTATATCTCGGTGGCTGTTCTCAAAGATTACTTGGCAAGGCATGGTATTCGGGCGACGGTATTTGATTTGTCAGAGCTCCTTTCAGATTATTTCTTGGGGTCCTCTTATCTTCAAAAACGACAGCAAGAGCTTTCTCAGGAGATAAACTCGCTCGAGAGGGTTGACCACATTGGTGATCTGACGTATTATCTTGGTCTTTCATTCTTGGCACATTTGCTCTTGGAATCTTCTGACGGGAAGATAGATACTGGCACGCTCAGTCGTTTCTTCGATGAGGAACCATCTCTGTATCAGGCATTTGTCCGGCCATTCAACGTTTCTAGCATTCAAGATATTGCCCCGGAGCATTTTCGATTGCATAGTGAAATACGTACCTTCGAGCATATTCTCAAAGAAGTAACGCACCGCATTCCATCTTCTTCCGTGTATGGAATAACAGTCCCAAGCAAACTTCACTTCAACTCGTCCATCATACTTTCCAATCTCCTTAAGCAAAAAGACTCTGATTGCCATATTTGTCTCGGTGGACCATATATCTCACTCGTTGACAAGAGACGACTCGCTACACTCATTGAAGCAGGGATTATCGATACCTATATAACAGGGGATGGGGAGAATAAATTTCTTCGCCTCCTCAGAGACCTTAATTCAACTGTTCCCGCTTCGGTTAAGGGCGAGTATAAAAAAGGAACACATCCCAGTGTGAACGCACTGGTTCTGAGATCACCCCAACCCGATAACCAACCAGTAAAACTCATTTTAAGTAAAGGTTGCTATTGGGGGAAATGTGCATATTGTGATTATCGTAATTTGTCTAATCATTTCTCAATAAAACGCGTTAATGTTCTCGTGGATGAAATTGCTTCGTATTACCACAAAGGAAATACACGTTTCCT
>JAQYWG010000155.1 GCA_030145085.1 Thermodesulfobacteriota bacterium | reverse complement strand
ATGTCGCCCGTCTGAGCGTAACAAGAGGTACTACAGGCTTGCCTGTGGGGGGTCCGTGGCGGGAGCGTGACCTCACACGGAGGTTGATTCCCCCGAGGTCACACACAGCTCGGCCACGGCCTCAGCGATACCAACCGAGGGTTCTGCGAAGCGCTTCAACATTTCCCGGGCTTCCGTATCATCGAACTGCTGGACCGGGGATTTGAAGAGATAGGCACTAGCCTCGATAATAGGACCGGAAAGGCCGCGGTCCAAAGCTGCTTTGGCCGCCCGCACAGCATCCGTGATTACCCCTGCCGAGTTAGGCGAATCCTCCACCGAAAGCCGGACCTCGACATTCATCGGTACGCCGCCGAATTGCTCCGCCTCAATCCGCAAAAAGCAGAGTTTGTTGTCCTTCAACCAAGAAACGTAATCGCTCGGACCAATATAGATGTTTTGCGGATCAAATTCCCTTTCATACATCTGGCTGAGAACTGACTGGGTCTTGCTCGTCTTTTTGCTCTCCAGGCGTGTACGATCCAGCATGTTGAGGAAATCGGTATTCCCTCCCACGTTGAGTTGATATGAGTGCTTTATGGGTTGTCCCCTATCCTCGAATAATCTGGTCAATACCCTGTGGATGATGGTAGCCCCTACCTGAGACTTGATGTCATCTCCAAGGACTGGAAGCCCGGCTTTCTTGAAGCGATCCCCGTAAATCTTGGACACGAATACTGGTATAGCATTCACAAAGGCACAACCCGCCTCAAGGCAACAGTCGGCATAGAAGAGGGTATTCTCCTCGCTGCCCACCGGCAAGTAGTTGACCATTACATCCACCCGCTTTTCCCGAAGGTTTCGAATAATGGCATCCTTTGCCTTTGCCTTCCGGGAGTAAATGTTCGCCTTTGGTTTGAAACGAGCCGATTCCGGGTATTGATCATTTTGCGGGGGGATGCTATCGATCAGGTACCCCATCTCAACGGGACAATCCAGAAAGGGAATATCCTTCTGAAAGACCGTGGTACAGTTTGGTTCGGCAAAGATTGCCTCCGATAGATCCCGACCTACTTTTCTTTCGTCCACATCGAAGGCGGCCACGAATTGAATATCACAGGCTCGATAGCCGCCCAAGTTCTTGGTAATCAGACCCGGAATATCTGCATCCGGATCCTTGTAATAGAAACGTCCCTGTACAAAGGAACTGGCACAGTTTCCTACACCAATAAGAGCAGTTCTAATCTCTTGCATATTGGAACATCACCTCCTTAATGAATTGGGAAAATCTCAAAAGGAATACGGGAATGGGAATCGGCTTCGATTCGTTCCGAAACTCAGAAGGGGAAGACCTTCGGATATCCGATGTGATATCAGCCGATTTATTTTTAACCCAAGGGCTAGATACATAACGCAGATCCTCCCTCCGGGAAGGGATGTATAGCGAGAGCAGTGCAAGGCGAAAAAAAAACCATCGGTTCTCCCGATGGCTTTCCATTCGCACACACATGGTGACTGAGTTCACCCAAATTGTTCTCGTGCAACCACCGGACGATCCCTATTCAGTTAAACGCATCCCCGTTGTGGGGATACCAATAATCTACAATATACCACTATAATCGTTACTTTTCAATGTGTCAAGGCCAAAATTTTCCCTTGGAGGCAAGTTATCCGCTTTCGAGGGCGATAGTGGAGATTATATCGGGATGAGCTCATATTTTCTCGATCCCAGGCCGATTTTCTCCCCATATTGCAGCTGAACTCCCCAATCGATCTGGGGATATAAGGCCCGAAATTTATCTTCACCGGGCCCCAGATGAGTATTCAATGTGGACTTCTCGTTTCCCCGTTGTGCATTGACCAAATCGACGGAGGCCTGGTCAATGGCCACGGGATCGCAGGAGGCGAGAATTCCGATATCCCCCACGATGGGGGCATCAGAATGGCCGCAGCAATCGCAGGCAGGACTCACCTGGGTCAGAAAGTTGAGGAAGATAGATTTTTCTCGCTTTCCCACCAGGACCCCATAGGCATATTCCGCCATCTTCTTTTGGAACAGGGCTGCGTCATTATCCCATTGGACTTGAATGGCTCCCTCCGGGCAGACCGATAGGCACTCTCCGCATCCAACACATTGTTGGGGATCAATACGGGCCTTCTCGTTGAGGATGGCGATAGCCCCTTGTGGACAACAGGTGATACAGGTTTCGCATCCAGTACAGCGGGCGGTCTTCACCCTTGGGGCCACGCTTGAATGTTGTTTCAATTTCCCCCCGCGGCTGGAACAACCCATGCCCAGATTTTTCAAGGCACCTCCAAACCCCGAGAGTTCATGGCCTTTGAAATGGGCGACTCCAATGATGGCGTCAGCGGTGAAGATGTCGTGGGCGATGCTCACCTTACGGTATATCGGCTTACCGATCTTTACGTTAACGAAGGCATTTCCGCGAATTCCATCGGCGATGATAATGGGCGCATCAACGACGAAGTAGTCAAACCCATTTTGAATGGCCGTGGTGATATGGGATATCGATTCCTCCCGTGTACCCGTATAGAGCGTGTTGGTGTCGGTAAGAAAGGGCTTTCCTCCACATGCCCTGATCGTATCCACGATCCTCCGGATAAAGATAGGCCTGACAAAGGCGGTGTTTCCTCTCTCCCCGAAGTGAAGTTTTATGGCCACCAGGTCGTTGGTTTTGATCTTATCCTCGATCTCTCCCCTCTGCAAAAGTTCATCCACCTTGTCCAACATGGTCCTTTTAAAGGTGGTTCGGAGATCTGAGAAAAAGACTTGGCTGTTCTTCATGGTATTTCCCTTGTTGAGGCGAAATTAGGCCAGAAGTGTAGTGTAATCTGAACTTGATGTCAATGTTGCTATGCATCTCAGATCACCGGTCGTTTCATGATAACCTCCCAAGATGGGGCCTTGTTCGACGGGGGGTTATGGAGTCTTCTTTGTCTCAACGGAATATGTCCGGTTCAGCGGGGCATCAAGTGACCGACCAAGAATTCCAAAATTCCCGTATTTTCATTGAGATTAATCAGTATCCGGCGGTATTTTTGACCATCTTCCCCATGGAGTTCAGGGTTGACTTTTCCAGGCGAAGAAAGTAATTATAAGGTTAACTGGTCAGGGAATGGTTTCGGGAGAGATTTTCTCTATTTCCACACAAGGGAGCACATATGAAGAAATTTGCGGTGAGCGAAATTAGGAATGCCGGGATATTTGGTCACGGAGGAGACGGAAAGACCTCGCTGGCTGAGGCCATCTTATTTGATACGGGGGTGAGTAATCGGTTGGGAAGCGTTGATGAAGGGAGCTCCTTAATGGATTATGACCAGGAGGAGATCCACCGTAAGATCACCATCAGTTCTTCCCTTGCCCATTGTGAGTGGAATAAGCACAAGTTGAACCTCATCGATACGCCGGGGTTCGCAAATTTCATCGCCGATGCACGGGCGTGCATGAGGGTGGTGGATGGTGCAGTTATTGTCGTTGGGGCCAATTCCGGGGTGAAGGTTCAAACGGAAACGGTTTGGGAGTATGCCCAGGAGTTTGAAGTCCCCGTCCTCATTTATATCAGCAAGATGGATATGGAGAGGGCGGATTTCCAGAAGGCGGTGGATGATATTAAGAAAAGTCTTTCATCCATTCCCTGCATCCCCGTTCAGCTTCCCCTTGGAACTGAGGCAGAGTTCAGAGGAGTGGTTGATTTGATCCAGATGAAGGCATATCTCTTCAAGGATGACTTCAGCGGAAAATTCGAACTGAGTGAAGTTCCCGCAGAGCTGAGCGATGAGGCGGCGAAGCGACGTGAACAGATGATCGAGACCCTGGTGGAAACCGATGACCAGATGATGGAGAAATACCTGGAAGAGGGTGACCTGAACCAGGAGGATTGTTATTTCTGTCTGAAGAAGGGTCTCATTGAGAGGACATTCGCGCCGATACTCTGTGGAGCGTCCACGAGAAATATGGGGATTCAACCCCTCCTGGATATGGTAGTCATGGGTTTCCCATCCCCCCAGGAGAGGGAACCTGTAAGGGGCAAAAATGCTAAGACGGGAGAGGTTGAAGAGCGGGAAGCGAAGGAAGACGGACCCTTTTCCGCCTTCGTCTTTAAGACCATAGCGGATCCCTACGCGGGAAAGCTCACCGTTTTCAGGGTTTATTCGGGGATGATGAACCCGGATTCAACCGTTCACAACGCGACAAAAAAAGTCAAGGAGAGAATCGGACAGATCTACGCCCTGGAGGGGAAGAAACAAAAACCGCTGGGATTGGCGATGGCAGGTGACATCATTGCCGTTGCCAAGCTCAAGGAGACTACCACAGGGGATACCTTCTGTGATGAGAAGAATCCCATTCTCTTCGAGCCGACGAAACTTTCCCTGCCCATCATCTCTTTCGCCTTGACGCCGAAAAGTAAGGGAGATGAGGACAAGATTACTTCGGCGCTGGTGCGCCTGAGCGAGGAGGATCCCACCATCAGTCTGGGCCGAGATGAGCAGACGGGGCAGGTTCTCCTTTCCGGCATGGGACAGGTTCACGTGGAGGTGACTCTCGACAAGTTGAAACGGAAATTCGGCGTGGCGGTAGATCTCAGCACGCCCAAAGTTCCGTATAAGGAAACCATCCGTATGGCGCAAAAGGGGGTTATCTATCGCCATAAGAAGCAGACCGGGGGGCGAGGGCAATTTGCCGAGGTTCACTTCGACATATCACCCTTGGGCCATGGCGCGGGGTATGAATTCGAAAACGCCCTGACGGGTATGAACGTACCGCGGAACTTCGTTCCTGCCGTGCAAAAGGGCATTGCCGAGGCGATGCAGGGGGGTGTGTTGGCGGGATACCCGGTTGTGGACTTTAAGGTCCGATTTTACGACGGGAAATCCCACGAAGTGGATTCTTCCGAAATGGCCTTTAAAATTGCCGCCATCATGGCCTTGAAGAAAGGGCTACGGGAGGCCAACCCTGTACTTCTGGAGCCCATCATGGAGATTGAGGTCACCGTGCCAGAGGACAACATGGGCGATATTATCGGTGATTTGAACAGTAGAAGGGGAAAAGTCCTGGGGGTAGATGCAAAGGGAAATCACCAGGTGATCAAGGCCCATGTTCCCATGGCCGAGGTGTTGAAGTATGCCCCTGGCCTAAATTCGATGACGGGTGGGAGGGGTCAATTTTCCCTGGCATTATCCCATTACGAGGAAGTTCCGTCCCATCTGAGCGAAAGAATTGTTGCCCAATCGCAGAAGGAGGAGTAACCCCTCCTCCACATCTCCCCTTTCCGATCGAGGAGAAATCGATCGAGACATGAGGGCCGTCGTCCAAAGGGTTAAATCCGCTACAGTATCGGTAGATAAGGATCTCATTGCGAGCATTGGAAGGGGGTTAGTGGTCTTCCTGGGGGTGGGAAAGGAGGATGATACGAGGGATGCGGAATATCTCGTCGGGAAAATCCCACATCTGAGGATTTTTGAGGATGAGGGGGAGAAGTTCAACCTTTCCATCATGGATGTGGGTGGGGAGATATTGGTGGTCTCTCAATTCACCCTTTTTGGGGATTGTCGTAAGGGCCGTCGGCCCTCTTTCACGGAGGCGGCGGATGCCGAATGTGCCCGCAATCTTTATGACCATTTCGTATCCAGACTGGAGGGGAAAGGGTTGTGGGTTCAGGCGGGTCGTTTTCAGGCGATGATGATGGTGAGCCTGGTTAACGATGGACCCGTTACGCTCCTTTTGGATAGCAAGAAAACCTTTTAGGGATCTATGAGAAAGTATTTCCTTCTTTTCATCTTCATTTGTTTGGTCTCCCTTGCCGGACAAGCACGAGGCGCCCCGGGGGGAAAGATCAGGAGACCCGTGGTGGCGGGCATGTTCTATCCCTCGGATCCCCATGAACTCCAGCGGGATGTCAATAGGTACCTGGGGAATGTGGAGAAAATGCGCATCGACGGGAGAATCGTTGCCCTGATTTCCCCTCATGCAGGGTATATGTACTCCGGACAGGTGGCCGCCTACGCTTACAGATTGTTGGAGGGGATGGAGTTCGATGATGTCGTCGTGGTCGCCCCCAACCACAACCCCAGGGTTTATTTCGTGGGGGCATCTATATACGAGGGGGATGGATACGAGACCCCCCTGGGGGTTGTGCCCATTGATGGGGAACTTTCGCGGAGGATTAGTCAGCAGAGTAAAATCATCAAGTACGTTCCCCAAGCCCACGCCCAAGAGCACTCCCTCGAGGTACAGATACCTTTTCTTCAAAGCGTCTTCAAGGGGTTCAGCTTAGTCCCGATGGTGGTGGGGGATTGGAATTTCGATGTCTGCCGGCAATTGAGCCAGGCGATCATTCGATCCATTAAGGGAAAGAGGGTCTTGATCATTGCCAGCTCCGATCTAACC
>JAQYWG010000154.1 GCA_030145085.1 Thermodesulfobacteriota bacterium | reverse complement strand
ACCAGGTTCTTCAGTTGATTGGTGAACTTTGGGAAAAAGCATTGACCAACCAGTTCCTTCGTTTATATATTATTAGTGAAATGGAATAAAACACTATCACGGTGTAACTGAATATGTGGGATTATACTGAGAAGGTTAAAGACCACTTCGTGAACCCGAGAAACGTCGGCGAAATCGATGATCCGGATGGGATCGGAGAAGTAGGCTCCCTGGCCTGCGGGGATGCCTTGAGGCTGTCTTTCAAGCTAGACAAAGACAGGCGAATCAAAGACGTTAAATTTAAGACCTTTGGATGTGCCAGTGCCATAGCATCCTCTTCTGCCCTCACTGAGCTCGTAAAGGGAAAGACCCTTGAGCAGGCGGAAAAGATCTCCAATAGAGACATCGCGGAATACCTCGGAGGTCTGCCCGAGGAGAAGATGCACTGTTCGGTAATGGGCAGAGAGGCCCTGGCAGCGGCTATCGCCAACTACAGGGGCGAAGAACGCGAGAAGGAAGAGTTCGAGATTGTATGCAACTGCTTCGGGATTTCCGACAGGGAGATCGAGAGGGCGGTAAAGGAGGACAACCTCCACACGGTGGAACAGGTAACCCATTACACCAAGGCAGGAGGGGGATGCGAGGGCTGCCACCCTAAGATCAGGGACATTATCGCTAAGGTCTGGGGGGAAAAGGAGGAAACACCCGTCCTCGCCAAGCCGGCGAAGGGGAAGAAGTTGACCAACATACAGAGAATGAGGCTCATCGAGGAGACCCTTGAAAGGGAGATCAAGCCCGCCTTGAGACAGGATGGCGGAGACCTGGAGCTCATCGATATCGAGGGGAGTAGGGTCATCGTGGCTTTGAGAGGTACCTGCTCCTTCTGTCCCTCAGCCGACTTCACCCTGAAACAGTACGTCGAGGCAAAGCTCAAGGAGTTCGTTACCGACGACATCACGGTGGAGGTGGAGGAGTGAGAACAGTTTATGTGGACAATAATGCCACGACCCAGGTAGCACCAGAGGTCTTTGAGGTTATGAAGCCCTTTTTCCACGATCTCTATGGAAATCCCTCCAGTATGCATTTCAAGGGGGGAGAGGTTCAGAAGACATCGGTGGAGGCAAGGGAAAAGGTAGCAGATCTTATCGGAGCAAGTCCCGATGAGATCGTCTTTACCAGTTGCGGGACGGAAAGCGATAACGCAGCCATTCGGGGGACCTTGGAAAACTATCCCGGAAAACGCCATGTCATCTCAACACGGGTGGAACATCCGGCCGTGTGGACCCTTTGCAAATATCTGGAGAAGAGGGGGTATCGGGTTACGATGCTATCGGTTGACCGGGAGGGCAGATTGGATTTGGATGAGTTACGGGCGGCGATTTCGGACAATACGGCCCTGGTCAGCATTATGTATGCCAACAACGAAACGGGGGTCACCTTTCCCATCGAGGAGATTGGCCAAATCGTCAAATCCCGGGGAATTCCCTTCCACACCGACGGCGTCCAGGCGGTGGGTAAAATCCCCCTCGATATGAAGAGGAGCACCGTGGATATGCTTTCTTTCTCCGGCCACAAGGTCCATGCTCCCAAGGGAATTGGGGGACTCTATATCCGAAGGGGTACCAAATTCTCCTCCCTTCTCATCGGGGGACATCAGGAGAAGGGAAGAAGGGGCGGAACGGAGAATATTCCCTATATCGTTGGCCTGGGGAAAGCCTGTGAGCTAGCTGCGCGCCATCTGGAAGAAGAGAATAATCGAGTCCGTCTCATGAGGGATAAATTGGAACAGGGCCTGTTGGAGAGGATCCCCGACACCTTGGTCAATGGCGACCGGGAACATCGCCTTCCCAACACGGTGAGCTTGAGCTTCGAGTATGTGGAAGGAGAATCCATCCTGTTGCTGCTCAGTAACCTCGGGATATGTGCCTCATCCGGATCGGCTTGTACCTCGGGCTCCCTGGAACCCTCCCATGTGCTCAGGGCCATGGGGATTCCGTTTACCGCAGCCCATGGCTCCATTCGCTTTAGCTTGAGCATTTACAATACGGAAGAAGATATCGATTATATCTTGGAACAACTCCCTCCCATCATCGAAAAACTCCGGGACATCTCCCCCTTCTGGAGAGATTACATAAAAGCCAGCTCAAAACAATAGAGGCTCGGATTTGTCGGGCCGATCCACGATTATGGAATCCATGCTTCGCTTCGGGCTCATCGGTGTTGGTAGACACGGAAGTCGGTATGCCAAACACATCAATGAAGATTTCCCCCAGATTGATCTCATCGGCCTCTGGCGTCGGAACGCCGGTGAGGGGAAAAGTCAGGCCAGGCAATACGGGTGCCGATATTTTCGCACCTATTCTGACCTCTTAGCCGACAAGTCCATCGACGCCGTAGTGGTGGTCCTTCCCCCGGCCCTCAATTTATCGGTATGCGAGGAAGCCGCATTTCGAGGCAAACATATCCTTCTGGAAAAGCCAATGGCCATCAATGTGAGGGAGGCGGTTCGGATTCGCCAGACGATCTCTCGTTATGGTGTTCGCCTTATGGTTTCTCAAACCCTCCGGTTCAATGCCGTAGTTAAGACCGTCAAGGCACGTATTCCCCAGTTGGGTTCCCTCCATTCCATCCACCTCAGCCAGAGGTTTGAGCCTTCCCCCCTGGCTTGGTTGGATCGAAGGGACCTTTCCGGGGGAGGAATCGTCTTACACACTGGAGTCCATAGCTTCGATCTCCTCCGTTTTCTTACGGGAGAGGAAGTTGATAAGGTCTCATGCATGATTAATAGGGTCGTCACACGAGATACGGAGGATAACTTCTCGGCCATTATGACCTTCGAAAGGAGTAATATTATCGCCTCAGTTATGGGATCAAGGGGGACAAAGGGGCGTAATGGTTTGATCGAGGTTGCCGGGGAAGAGGGGCAGCTCATTGCGGATCACGTCCACAACCATTTCTATGAGGTAAGGGGGATGGAGTTGAGGCCCATCGAGTTGGGAAGCCCCGTCCCCACCGTCCACGAAGCATTGAAGGCCTTTTATGATAGCCTTTGCGGGGAGGTTCCCTTCCCCGTGACCATTGATGATGGGGTGATAGCGGTGGCCATAGCCGAAGCATGCTACAGGTCGGCTGAAACGGGAACATGGGAGAACGTAGGCTATCCTTAATCCCCACCATGCCCCTTCGGAAAAGGAGGGATGAATATGCCCACATCCGATTTAATCGAAACGGCGAGGGCAATGCGGCAATCTTACAAGGCCAAGGCCGAAAAGGATCCAGCGGGGGGAATCGGTCAGGAAGCTGCTGATGTCTTCAACAAGTTTTTGGATGAATCGAAGAAGAGGTGTCCCAAGAACCAGTTCATCGAAAAGATGCACCCGGTCACCCCCGGGCGAACCCAATTGGCGGGGCTTTTGGCCAAGGTAGGTGTCTTTGAGGATTCCCTGAAGGCCGAAGGATCCACCTAGACACCCCGGTTCATCCATTTGTTAGCCAAAAGCGAAAGACCCCTTGGAGCCCAATGATTCGCATATGTAGACCCACCGACATGGAGTCTATCTATCATATCATCAACGATGGGGCCTTGGCCTATAAGGGCGCCATTCCATGGGATTGTTGGTACGAACCCTACATGTCCACGGCCGAGCTCATGAGGGAAATGAGGAAGATGAGCTTCTTCGGATGGGAAGAGGGGGGGAGGCTTTTGGGCGTAATGGGGTTTCAGCCTGTGGAAGATGTCACCCTTATCCGACATGCTTATGTTATACGGGACCAACAGAGGCGGGGCATTGGAAGTTCCCTCCTCAGTTATGTGAAGGGTTTGGCCAAAACCCGGCTTCTAGTGGGGACCTGGTCCGATGCCATCTGGGCAATTCAATTTTATGAGAAACACGGGTTTCGGCTTTTGCCCAACAAGGATGAGCTCTTGCGAAGATATTGGGATATTTCCCAGAGGCAAATCGAAACCTCCGTTGTCTTAGGCATTGAATCCCATTGAAGAAAGGCCCTGGGAGCCTATGGGGAGTGATAAGTGATACCTATACTCTATACTACCGGATTTTCACGAGGTTGCAGTGCCATCGATCCTAAGGCCTCCACAATGAGATGGACAATCCCTTTAGCCATAGGCATTCTTCTCTTTTCGACATCAGCGCAGTCGAACCAACTGAGGTACTGCACGGATCATCCCGAATTGGTTTACCTCCTCTCCCCTAAAGGGCCTGTGAGGTTTACGTACGACGTCCGATACGAGACCTTCTTCTCCAGGGCTTTAGGGAAGGAAAAGGATTTCTTCCTCATCCTTCCCAAAATCGAAAGGAACCCCGGATATACATTCCCCCTTTTGGTTCTCCTCCACGGCTACAACTTTCACCGAAATGGCTGGAAATTCAGGGTGTGTGACCCCGAGAGGAATAACGAGATCACGTGCATGGAGGGCGAGGAGCAATACCACTGGCTGGTTTTGGAGGATATCGCGCTTATCCATCAGGCCATGACTGATCCCTCAAATACCACCTATGGCGAGCTGGAGGTGAATTTGCGGGAAAGGTTTGAGGAGTTGAAGGCCCAGGGAGGGCTCATTCAGGGTGACTATAGTCCGGAGGAGATCGCCCGGTCCATCGTAAGGGACAACCTCAACCCCAATGGTTCCCCGGCGGATCCCTTTCTCCCCATCTATCCCATGGCGCTTCTGCTTCCCGATGGGGATAATAGCTTCTACATGGATGAAAATGAGGGGAAGCCCCTTTTCCCCCCCACGGCCAGTCGTGAAAGGTGTGATGATTACCGTGCTCGTGAGTGCTTCAAATATTCCCTCATTCCCCTTCGATACATGAAACCCGGGGCACTGGGTCAATACGAGACCTATCTCGTGGAGCTAACCCGTTTCTTACAACGTTCCTCGCCCGCCAAGGACAAACTGATGAGGGAAGTCCCCGTGGGCATCGGGGGGATTTCCATGGGTGGGTTTGGTGCCATGAACCTGGGCCTAAAATATGGGTCGTTGTTCGGCTCCATCAGCAGTCAGAGTGGACTTCTCGATATCGAGCTCTTAACCAATAAACTGATGCTTAAGAGCATCATGCCAGAATTTATCGAGGTCTTCGGCCGCTTAAAGCCGAACGCGCCATTCTTTCGATCGAGTCTTGATGCCCACTATCTCGGGAAGAACAATCCCGTAAGGAGAATCCAATCCTTGGGGATAACTTCCCTACCCCCGTGGATGTACTTCGACTATGGGGCCAACGAAGGATTCGAAGGAATTAGCCGGGGAAATCAGAACCTCGAAACGCGCCTCCATACGGGGAGTCACGAAATTTCCCATCAGGTTTCCAATGGAAAGGCGAGTCATAATTTTCAATTCTGGAGGAGCAGGGCCGCCAATATCTTGCTCCATCACTCCCGATTTTTCGAGGGCTACCCGGACAACTGCCGAGGCCATTGGGGGAAAAATCCCTTGCAATGAAGGTTCTTTCTGATTATAGTAAGGAAGAGAGGACGAGATCCAATCAGTTACTCATCTACCTCAATGGAGTTTGAAGCAATGAAAAGGGCCCTTTTTTTCATCCTGGTTTTTTTGGTTCTTCTCATCCCAACGAAGGGAATATATGCCCAGCGCGCCGTGGTTTTGTCGAATACGCTAAATGTGAGGTCCGGCCCCGGGAAGCAGTTCGAGGTTATCGACAAATTGAAAAAGGGGGACTCTTACCTCATTGATGAGATTGAGGGCAATTGGGTGCAGTTGGCTTGGCCCGTTGAGGCCTGGGTTTATAAAGGGCTCATTAAGATTGAGGAGCAGACCGCCAGTCTCGAGCAGCTCCAAATCGATTTTCAAAATTGGCTCCTGGATAAATACTACCGGATAAGGTCCATTGAATTTAAGAGTGACTGGCAGATCTGGCTAAAACTGAGGGAGTACCCATCGAGGAAAACACTAAATGAAATGGTCAAGGAAATCGCATTGGAATACAAGAAGCAGACCGGTTATTCAAAGCGCCCGGTGGTGGTCACCATCTTCTGGAAAAACAGGGCATACATATCGGGCAAATATTAGCCGTTATCCTTTGGCATTGATCCGCTATCATCGGGGTAAAGAGAGTTTCACCCCAAATATCTCTCCAGGAGCTTCAACTTCATGATATTTATCATTCCCGGGAGTCTCCTTTCTCTCTGCAAAACCCTTATTCCACAGATGATACAGACTGAAAGGGGGTCCATCTTCTCTATGCCTTTGGCCTTCCTCATGGTGGGATTTCCCAGAAGCTGTATCCTCTGCTTTCCGATGAATTGATACAAATTCCTCAGGGACTCATATTCGGGGCTCCCACCTGAATAATCCGGTCCTTTGAATACTCTTCTTATCCCAATAATGACGTCATTGTAAAAAGTCGAAATAAGACGGCAAAGAAAAAAGATCCAGATGCAAGGCGCGCAAATCCTGAGGAATGAGG
>JAQYWG010000153.1 GCA_030145085.1 Thermodesulfobacteriota bacterium | reverse complement strand
TCCTCCGATACAATCCAGAAGAGGACTACACCCACCACGGATACGAAACCGAGGAAGAGGAAGAGGGTTCTCCATGAAAACATACGAAGGCCAATGGCCGCATATATGGGAATGGAGAAGATGCTCAACGACGCCCCCGAGTCGTGGATACCGATGGCTTTTCCCCAGTGTTTTCTGGGGAAAGTTTCGGTAATCATGGGCACTATCGAGGGGAGATAGGCCCCACACCCCAAACCGATGAATAAAAAGAGCAGGGCAAGCTGCCCATAGGAGTGGGCATACTGAATGGTAAAGAGGGTCGCGGAGGAACAGATAAATCCGCCAATGATGATCCTCTTGTATCCAACCCTTGGCGCCAGTGATCCTCCTATAAAGAGGGAAAAGGCATAACCCGCGTGGAGCAAGGTAAACAGCGCCCCCGCTTTTGCGTGACTAAGCATCAGTTCATTCTCTATCAGCGGGAGAACGGGCGAGGGGATGACCCTTGCCGAGAAGTTCAAAAACCAGAGCCCCCAGAAAATGGATAGCAGAAGCCACTTCATAGGGAACTCGATGGCCAGAGGAACTCCTCAGTTCCCCTGGATGGAATGGATGACATGGCTACCAATCCTCTTCAGAAAGGGAATGACTGCTTGTAAAATGTACCTTTTGGGCCGCCTTGTCAAATCCTTTTCGCCTTTGACAAAGGCAGGGGGTGATGTTAGGTTTCCTTTTAGAATGGAAGATATCGAATATGGACAGAAAAGATTCGTCGAGGTTGCCGTCGGGCTTCCCGTTGCAAAGACCTTCTATTATGAAATTCCATCGGGTTTGGGGGAGGGCTTGAGGCTTGGAAGCCGGGTCCTCGTTCCCTTCAAGGGACGCAAGGTGACTGGATATGCCATTTCATTCCCGGTGGATCTTACGGATTATCCAAAATCCGATGGACCTAAGTCCATTTTGGATATCCTTGATGAAAGGCCTCTCTTCGACAACCGGATGCTAACCTTCTACCGCTGGATTTCAAACTATTACCTCTATCCCTTGGGACAGGTTATCAAGGGGGGATTGCCGCCTGGGATCAACCTGGAAAGCCAGCAACTATTAAGCACCACGCCGAAGGGAAGGGCCCTTCTGGAGTCGGGCAAACTAACCCAAGAGGAGCTCACGATTTTGAGGACCATTGCCGATCATGGCGAGATGCCATTGGAAAAAGGGACGAAACGATTCCCCCACTGGCGGGTGTACTCCTTAAGGAAGGCAGGCCTCATTCAGATCAAGCTGGGGTTGAAGGATATCCGTGTGAAGCCCAAGGGGGAGAAGGTGGTAAAGTACCAAGGGGAAAGGGGATCGGAAGATGAATATCTCTCTCCGAAGGGGAAAGAAGTGCTGGCCTTTATCCGAGAGATGGGCGAGATTTCCCATGCCTCTCTTTGTGCGAAGTTTAAAGGGGCCTCTCGCATCGTGAAGAGGCTAAAGGAGAGGGGGGTTATCTCCGTTGAAACCCGGGGAACTTATCGAGACCCTCTTTCTGACCTAATCACCGGGGAGGATTGGAGGCCGGAATTGACCCCGAAACAGGTCAAGGCCTTGGAGACAATTGTGAAGGGAATCGATTCTTTTCGATTTTCCCCCTTTCTCCTATACGGGATTACGGGAAGCGGTAAGACGGAGATTTACCTGAGGGCCATTGAAACGGTGCTGAAGGGGGGAAGACAGGCTATCGTTTTGGTCCCCGAGATCTCCCTGACCCCTCAGCTCATCGGGCAGTTTCTCGAGCGGTTCAGTGGGCGGGTAGCCACGCTGCACAGCGGGCTCTCCAGGGGTGAGAGGTATGATGAGTGGAGGAGGATCCGAGAGGGAAAAGTGGATATCGTCATAGGGGCTCGTTCGGCCATCTTCGCCCCCTTCGACCGCTTGGGAATGATTATCGTCGACGAAGAGCATGAAACCTCCTATAAACAGGAGGAAAAGCTGAGGTATAATGCCCGGGACCTGGCGGCGGTCAGGGCAAAATCGTGTGATGCGGTGCTGATACTCGGTTCGGCCACCCCCTCTCTGGAGGCGTATCACAACGCGGTGGAGGAGAAGTTCCGACTCCTAAAGCTGGACGAGCGTATTGAGGGGAGGTCCCTGCCCTCCGTTGAGATCGTCGACATGAGGAGGGAGGAAGGAAAAGGTATCATCCTCTCGGAGAAACTCCGGAATGCTCTCAGGGAGAACCTGGCCATTGGAAGGCAATCCCTCGTCTTTTTGAACAGGCGTGGGTTCGCCAGTTTCATTCAATGTCCGGATTGTGGATTTGTATTTAAATGTCCCAATTGTAGCGTATCGTTGACACACCATTTTCGCGGCAAAAAACTCATTTGTCACTACTGCAACTATGCCATCGTGGTCCCGGACCTCTGTCCCGACTGCCAGTGTTACAGGATTCGCTCCTTCGGCATCGGGACCGAGAGGGTGGAGGAGGAGATTCGCAAAATGTTTCCCCAGGCAACCGTGGACAGGATGGATAGGGACACGACCAGGAAGAGACGGTCTCACCAGAGGATATTGAAGAAGGTAAGATCCAGGGAAACCGATATCCTCGTTGGGACCCAGATGATCGCCAAGGGGCACGATTTCCCAAACGTCACTTTGGTAGGTGTTATATGTGCTGATCTCTCGCTGAACTTTCCCGATTTTCGGTCCTCGGAAAGGACGTTTCAACTATTGACCCAGGTGGCTGGGAGGGCAGGACGAGGTATGAATCCAGGCAAAGTGATCATTCAGACCTTCAACCCGGACCATTACAGCATTCAGATGGCAAGGGATCAGGATTTCACTAAATTCTATCGGGAGGAACTGCGGTTCAGGAAGGAGCTCGACTATCCCCCTTTTTCACGGTTGATCAATGTCAGGATCGAGGCGACTAGTCAGAAGAGATCGGTAAAGGCCGCTGAAGAAATGGGGGAATGGGGGAGAAGGCTGTTGAGGAAAAGGTCTTATGGAAGAGGGATAGAAATACTGGGGCCATCTCCAGCCCCCCTGCAGAAGATCAAGGGGAAACACCGATACCAGATGCTCATAAAGGGAAACCGGGCGAATATCCTCCATCGATTCGTGAAGGAATTGGTCGGGGAAACCAAGAAGCGATGGCCTGGAAGGGGAATCAGCCTGACAGTCGACGTTGACCCCATTAGCGTGATGTAAATGATTTGAATATCTCCCCCGTATAAAATGGAGGCATTTGCCCAGGGAAGGCGAAGTCAATCTCCCGCCCGAAGTCGATAAATATCAAGTGGTGGTAGCCCGAAGCGGGTATCTGGACAGGATGACCTTCCACATTGCATTGGTCGATGAATCGATAGATAAGGCCCTCCTTAAGGGAAGGCTGGAGAGGGATATCCAAGACACCCTCAATCTGAAGGGAGAGATCGAGTTTGTGGGCAGAGGGGTGATCTTCGACAAGCATCACAAGATCAAGGACGAAGGGAAATGGGGGTTTTTTAAGGGGCCCCCTGTGGTGGTGATCAGCGTTATTGGCCCCTATGTTCGTGAAAAACCCAAAATTTCCGGGTTCATGTTTTCCGCCCTGGCACAGGTGGGTGTCAATTCCATCGCCATCAGCACCTCCATCTCCAGCGTCTCCTGTGTCGTGGATGCAGGAGATACGGAAGCCGCCCTGGATGCCTTAAAGCAAGCCTTCGTAGCACCCCAGCAAGTCAAAAAAAGGCCCGGGACATATTGACCTCTCGTGGGCTGACTGAACAGAGCCTTCGGCGTTCAGAACTGCTTCATTCAGCTCATCAAACCCTTTCAGCCTTTTCGGGAATCATGAGTGCATCCTCATAGCCGTGTGCATGTTGCATCACCTTGAAGTCTATGCTATTCACCCGGTATGGCACCTTACGACAAACTCTTTATCTATGAGGTACCCGGTGAGGTCTCCGTGAGTTCGGATATTTTCGGACGGCATTTCATTGGGTGTTGGAATGAGGGAGGAAACTCATTTCTCTTTTTTTCCCGACAACACGATGAGGAGGTAAGAACGTGGCTGGGGCATCAGGGTGGGGGAAAACTGGTCTCTCGGCATGTCATGGATTATAGGGATTGGCAGGCAGGGGAAGATCTCAAACCCTTTCGCATCGAAAAGCTCCGTATCTGCCCCTCCTGGGAGGAAGCGGACATAGCTGAGGACGAAATTCTCATCCGCCTTGATCCGGGCGTAGTCTTCGGAACGGGACTGCACCCCACGACTCGCGGGTGTCTCAAAGCCCTCTGGCGTATTTACCAGGTAGACTGTCCCCGGAAGGTCTTGGATATTGGGACGGGAACTGGAATCCTGGCAATTTCCGCCGCCAAGCTGGGGGCCCGAGAGGTCCTGGCCATCGATTATAATGAGCTGGCCGTGGAAACGGCCCGGAGAAATGTCCTGCTCAACGGAGTGGAGGGCCGGGTGAGGGTAGCCCAGGGAGAGGCGGAAAGGATGGACGAGGACGAAGCGGACATGGTCCTTGCCAACCTGCATTTCAACATCATTGATGTCCTTGTGAGGCGGGGAAGGTGCTTTTCCAGACGGTGGGTTGTTCTATCGGGACTCTTTCATGGACAAGTCAGTGGGACTTTAGCCTCCCTGGAGAGATGGCAGCTAAAGGTGTATAATAGAATGGAGGAAAACCCCTGGGTCACTCTGGTCTTGAGGAAAACCCCATTTGAGGGAGGCTCCAGATATGGCAAAAGGAGAAGGGTACACCGATAGACTGCTCACCGAGTCCGAGGTCCGCGACCTGATGGATGAGGTGCTGGCAAGTGTTGAGTTGACGGGAAGGCGTGTGCTTATCCTTATTCCTGACGGCACGCGCAGCGGACCCACCCACCTGTTCTTCCGCCTCTGTCACGAATTATTGTGGGATCGCGTCTCAGCCCTCGACTACCTGATTGCCCTGGGCACGCACCAACCCATGGCCCAAGAGGCCATCCTTCGTCACCTGGAAATCACCTCAGACGAGATGGGCGGGCGCTACGCGGGTGTCCGGGTCTTCAACCACCAATGGGAGAACCCTGAAATCCTCCGCACCGTGGGAACCATTCCCGCCAGCGACATTGAAGAGCTTAGTCGGGGCCTCCTCTCGGAGCCACTGCCCGTCACTCTCAACCGGATGATCTTCGACTATGATTTGCTCATTATCTGCGGGCCGGTCTTCCCACACGAGATAGTGGGCATCTCAGGCGGGAACAAGTATTTTTTCCCGGGCATCTCCGGGGCTGAGGTCATTAACTTTACCCATTGGCTGGGTGCGCTGATCACCAGTTCCGAGATTATAGGCACCAAGGATACGCCGGTGCGCGCCGTCATTGACCGGGCCGCCTCATTCATAGAGGTTCCCAAGCTCTGCTTTTGTTGGGTCGTTGAGGAAGGAGGACTGGCCGGGCTATACGGAGGTACGCCGGAGGAAGCCTGGTCCCAGGCAGCGGACCTTTCAGCAAGTGTCCATACGGTTTACGTGGACAGGTCTTACCACCAGGTGCTATCGATCGTGCCGAAGATCTACGACGATCTCTGGACAGCGGCAAAGGGCATGTACAAGGTTGAGCCGATTGTTGCGGACGGTGGAGAGGTAATCATTTATGCCCCCCATATCAAGGAGGTTTCCTACACCCATGGCCACGTGCTCGATGAGATTGGCTATCACGTCCGTGACTATTTCGTAAAGCAGTGGAAGGGCTTCAAGCACCATCCCTGGGGTGTGCTGGCCCACTCCACCCAATTCCGGGGCGCCGGCACATACGAGGACGGTGTGGAGAAGCCACGTATCCAGGTGACCCTTGCCACCGGAATTCCACGGGAGCAATGTGAGCGTTTACGGCTGGGCTATCGCGATCCATCCAGCATCGATCCGACACAGTGGGCCAACCGAGAGAACGAGGGGGTTCTCCTCGTTCCCCGGGCCGGAGAAACGCTGTATCGAAGAGGGAAACCGAGAGAGGACTAGATCGGGGCCATGCAACAAGTAAGGCCGGGTAACAAGCTCGCCGATGTCTTTCGCCACCCAAGGGAGGATCGTCTGGGAAAATTGAAACGGATGGCAATGAAAAGTAAAGACCAAAAGAAAGACGAAAAGGGAGAGTGGCCACGATCTTAGACCACTTGGACAATTGGAGGCATTATGCAGCCCTGCACCATGGGTTTGACGATGCATTTGCCTTCTTGGAACGAAAGGATTTGGCTGACCTGTCCCCCGGCCGACACCCGATAGAAGGGGAACGCCTATACGCCCTTGTGATCAAAGAGGATGGGAGAGGCCGGGATAGGGCTCGACTCGAGACACACAAAAGATATATCGACATTCAATTTACCGTTGCAGGTGCGGACGATATTGGTTGGAAACCCGCCGCGAAATGCGCTAGCATAGCCCAGGAATATAATCCTGAGAAGGACATTGCGTTCTTCAGGGACAAACCGGAGGCAT
>JAQYWG010000152.1 GCA_030145085.1 Thermodesulfobacteriota bacterium | reverse complement strand
CTAAGAATGGTTACCAAAAATTCTTTAATGTTCGCTCCAGGAGATTTCGGCAACAGCCCGTCAATACCTGACCCCGGTTTTTCTTATTAGACGCATAAGCCTTTCTCCCCTATTCTCGCTCGGTCAAAAAAGGGAATTCTTACCATTTTCGTTTCGGACTAGCTGTTGAATGCTTCTTCATATCAGAAACTCTTGATAAAAGCAGGCTTGTAGAGTAACCTCAGGTTTGAGCATCGGCGACAGTGTCCTTGCATTGGCTCGCCTTTAAAAGAAAAGGTTACGGATGGTCAAGCGCACACGCTTTTTTTATGGTTGGATTGTTGTCGGATTCACCGTTGTGAGCATGGTTCTCATTTACGGCATCAGGCACTCATTCTCCGTTTTTTTCCCACCTATTCTGGATGAGTTTGGTTGGGGGCGCGGAAGCACCGCTTTCATAATGTCCCTGAGCATCCTCATGTACGGCCTCTCCGCACCTGTGGCCGGTAGCCTTGGCGACAGATGGAAGCCGAGGAAGGTCATGCCCATAGGCATAGCTGTTCTTGGTCTGGCCACTGCCAGCTGTGCCTTTGCCAATGAGTTGTGGCATTTTTACGTGCTCTTCGGCGTTTTGACGCCAATAGGAACTGCCTTTAGCGGATGGCCTCTGTTGGGCCCGGCGCTGGCCAACTGGTTCTCCAAGAGGCGCGGGCTGACACTGGGGTTAGGCCAAATGGGGGGCGGCCTCAGTTTTACTTACGGAATGTTTGCCGAGTTGGCCATATCCCAGCTGGGGTGGCGCTATGCGTTTTTTGTCCTGGCCGGAACACTGGTTGCAGTGCTGCTGCCTCTCCATTTCCTGTTCTTCCATTACCGCCCGGAGAACAAGGGCGTGAGGCCATACGGGGCTGCTGAACTGTCAGGGGTCGAAGCCCCAAATTCAGGGAGGGCAGTCGTCAAGAATACCCCGTCTCGCGACTGGACGCTGCGCCAGGCCATGGGGACCTATCAGCTCTGGTTCTTGGTGTTGTCTCAATCTCTCTATTGGGGCGTGGGGGCTTATATGGTCCTGGCCCATCAAGTCAAATTCACCGAGGACGCGGGATATAGCAGCATCTTCAGCGCATCTATCTTCGGGCTCTTCGGCATATTCCATGCCGTGGGCCAGGCCTGCGCATTCATCTCTGACCGGATCGGTCGGGAGAAAACGATCACCCTTGCAGCCATTCTATCCATAGGTTCTTTAGTCGCATTGCTCTCGGTCAGGGATAGCTTTCAGCCCCTGCTCCTGTATGTCTACGCCACCTGCTTTGGCTGTGGAAGCGGACTGTATTCTCCCACGATCGTTGCTGGCGCCGCTGACATCTTCCATGGCAGGAACTTCGGCGGAATAGCAGCCCTGCTCCTCACCGGCATGGGAGTAGGCGCTGTCATTGGTCCCTGGCTCGGCGGCTATATATACGACATCTCAGGTAGCTACAGCGGTGCCTTTCTGCTCTGTATGGCGTGTTTTGGCTTTGCCTGTATAGCGGTCTGGATCGCGGCTCCCCGAAATGCAGCGAGATTAAAGGGTTAAGCCTGCTCGCCTTCCTCAGCCTCATAAGGTGAAAACGCAATGAACCAATCGAACCATCAGAATGGGGACTACGAGTCAAGAACAGACTCTCTTTACGGTTTTTTGTTTCTCCGTTTTCGCTTTGACCGCAGCACTGCAGCACCAAATTACTGCAGCACCGCAGCACTTATTTGCTTAACCTTAACCTCAACCTGTCCTTATTGCTGCTTACTGCTTACTTCCGACTCCTTTTCCCCTCAGCCTCAACCTGCTAAAGCACGGAGTGCTTTAAGCTTTAACCTCAACCTGCGAGGGGCGAGGGGCGAGAGACCCGAGATTTTGCTTGCACTTTCGTGAAGGTTTTGTAACAATAGCGGAACCACAAACAAAGAAGGAAGCAAATGGCAGACAGGTATACTGTGAAGGCGAAGGTGATATCCCAAAAGGGCAATTGTGTCTACGGCCATAAGGTTGGAGATGAATGGGTCATCAGCCGAACCACCCCTGCGGGCATATGCATGTCCGCATTTAACAGTTTTTTCCCGGACCTGCGGGCCCTTATGTTTGGTGGAATCCTCCCCTGGTCTGACGATCCGGATGCCGTCACCGTTGCCTGCCCCGATGCAGAAAATCCGCTTGTTTTTGAGCTGCGAAGGATTCGCAAGGAATAAACTTTCGGCCTTCGGTGAGGTACGGCCCCTTTTTTACCTGTTTCAACGGGGAATTTTCAATCGCTGGATTTTCAAATCCGAGTTTGTCAAGAATGGGAGCCTGACCCCTCCCTGTGATCCTTCGTAATGGTTGACCGCCTTTCCTGACCAACGTCAGGATGGGGTTAGAAGCGATCGCCAAGAGTTAGTTATTCAACTTAGTCAACAACGTCCCTCCCTTCGTCAATGCCAAGGGCGGGATTCTATACAGATGGTAAATCTATAGTAAATACATTTCTTTAACAGAGGGGGTAATAACCATGATAGACATTTATAACGCGGTGGGCATACAGACGTCTACCTATGACTGCAAGTACAGGAGTGGGGACAAGCCACATTACCGGAGAAATCTAGACCATCTGTGCAAAATGATTGATACGGCGGTTTTGCACTCTTTAGAATATCCACCAAAGCTTGTTGCCCTTTGTGAGGGAGCAATTCAAGGGTTTCCCGATGAGATACACGACTGGGACCATGTTGCATACGCTCGGAGTGGAGCTATTAGCATACCAGGCCAGGAGACGGATCGATTGGCGGAAATGGCGGTTAAGTGGAAGACCTTTATCGTAGGCCAAGCAAAATCTAAGATGGAGGAATTTCCTGATCGGTTTTTCAACACCATGTTCATCATCGATCCGAGCGGAAACGTTGGTCACCAGCATAGGAAACATGTCGTATTTACCATTGAGCATTCTACTACCCCTCATGATGTTTATGATGAGTGGGTGAGGATGTTTGGTGAGGGCCTTGATGCATTCTTTCCTGTTGCAAGAACCGAAATTGGCAATATTGGCGCCTGTATTTGCATGGACGGGAATTTCCCCGAAACGGCGAGGGGGGTGGCTATGAATGGAGCTGAAATAATCTACCGAACGAGTTCAGTCGAGCATAAGGTTTCCCTGGGCATATGGGAGGTCCAGAATCGTGCTCGTGCCATTGACAACAATTGTTATGTGATAGCCCCGAATACTGGCCATCACTACATTGACGACGATAAAAACCGTGGTTACATCTTTGGTGGAAGGTCAATGATTGTGGATTACAGGGGACAGGTCTTACATATTAATTATGAGACAGACGATGCTTTTGTGGCGGCCCCGATTAATATCTATGCCTTGAGGAAACATCGGACCATTTCCAAACACCTCAACTGGATTCCCCATATAAAGTCTGAGATCTATAGAAAGATTTATGAAAAACCAGTATGGCCCAAAAATTTGGCCGTCAAAGAAGCACCTGGAAGAAGGGAAGCGGTAGAGGAAATTCTTTACCAGACAATAGAGAGGTTGAAAGAGGATGGGATTTTTGAATCCCCGGATACCTAAATCTGAATTGAGTAATGATCAGAGTGTTGAGATGCCTTTTTAACACATCGATTCCGCCAAAAGCAGAGGGACCATTGTCCGGACCTCATGGCCTCTCCAACAGTCTCAAAATCCCGCTTGATGATGGAATCCCCCCTTGCTGAGAAATTCCAGGCATCATCGATTTCATTAATGTGGTCGCGGTCTGCGCAAAAAGGAGACAAATGGACGGACGCTGCTCGGTGCTGTTATCCGGTTGCTCTAAACCCTGGACCTTTCTGAATCTTGCAATACTCTTTAATGGGTGACCCCGTTCCCTTTTGACTCGTTGACCATTCTTATTTTTTCGAATACATTAAGCGCGTGTTGAAAAATGAAGGCCGTTTACGACTATACTACAGACCTGCTAACCGTGATTTTCTCCGAAGCTCCAGGAGCAGAAAGCGATGAGGACAGGGAGGGCATCATTCTAGACGATGATCTCGGATAAGCCCTCAACAGATACTCCGGCCAGAGACCGTGATCAAACCCGGCCGATTTCTGTTGTCAACGGGCTGGGCTTTGACTCGGAAAAGGCCCGTTGGGCGATGCAGGAAATAAAGGCTTTCCTCGACCCCTATCGAAAATACATTCACAGCCTTATCCTCTTTGGAAGTTATGCAATGGGACATGCCACACGGTTCTCCGATGTGGATTTCCTTTTATTTTTGAAAAACGGGGAGAAGGTGCAACGGTTTTCTCGGGTCCTTTTTGGTATTGAGTGGGGACGTCGAGCCGTGCTTGAGACTGAAACCTTGGGGGGGATTCAGTTTGTGCCATTTGATGAAAGAGGCATCGAACGCCTTTTCGAGCTTTCGACGCCACTCGTTCACGCGGCTTGTCATGGATTGATCATTTGGGACGATGGTTGGTTCAAAACGCTCCTGCGCAGGCCATATCCCAAATGGCCCACCCGAGAAGCTGCGCTGGAAGCTTTTACTAGATGGATCGTTTGGCAGTACTATCGAAGTGCTTTCGATGTAAAAGAGGAGATCCTGATGGATCACGGTCCAGGCGGAATATGTACAGAAAGCGGTAAGTGTATGGGGCACCTCAGTGGGGACATCTTGGCAAGGGTGCTTTCGAGGATGCTTTACGTGACCCTACCTGAAAGGGGCTTTCTACCGCTCTCTAAGCGAGAGGCAACAGCGATGGCAGTGGAAGCCTATGGCCGTGCGGCGCGGCGACCAGTGGCCGTGGCAATGGCTGTTCTAAGAAGGGAGCGAACCATTTCCCAACGGGAGTACAACGTAATGTTTCCGTTTGCCCGGAACCTGTTTCGGGAATGCATCAGAATTTGCGGAACCCGTAACCATAGGGTGGTTGAGGCTCTGAGGCGTAACGCTGAGATACGCAAACATCTTCGAGAAACCGTGCAGGTTCCTGATAATAGTAAAAGGTAGCCTGTATGTCTCACATTTCCCATTATAGCGGAGGCCGCTATGGAATATCTCCCGGTCACTGTGGATAAAAGCCACCTGATCACCATCGGAGAGAGGCTCTATTCGGAAAGTATCGAGCTCATCAGGGAGTTGGTCAATAACGCCTATGATGCCGATGCCACTCTGGTTGATATCAGCATCACCAAGGAATTTATCGAGGTCAGAGACGACGGAACTGGCATGGATAGGGAAGGGCTGAGACAGTATTTCAATATCGGTTCCCCGGAGAAGATCCTTAAGGCCAGGTCTCCCCTATTCAACAGGGATCGTATCGGACAGTTCGGCATCGGAAAATTTGCCAGCCTCTCTGCCTGCGAATGCTTCGAGGTCTACACCCAAAAGGACGATTTTGCGGCTAAGGTTACTTTTGATAAAGCAGAATGGGAGAAGGTGGGGAATCAATGGAACCTTCCTCTCCACATCCTGCCACCGGATAAAGAAAGGGGCGACGGCACCACAGTTACCCTCCTTCGACTGACAAGGGAGTTCGAACCCGAGGACGTGATTGGAAGGATTGTAGAAGGGACGCCACTGAAGGCCCCGGATTTCACTGTCAGGCTGAACGGGATGAGAATTACTCCGCGAAGCCTGAGCGGACACCGTGTGCCTTTCCTCGAGGGCACGGAATTTGGCCCCATCCATGGGGAGATTATCATCTTACCTTCCTCTAAGGCCTCGCCCGTTGAATTAGGGATTGAAGTGAAAGTGAAACAGGTCACCGTCAAAAGGGAACTCTTTGGATTGGAACACTGGGGGAAGGTGGCCTGCCGAATCCAAGGTGAAGTTCATGCCGATTTCCTTCCGGTCACGACAGACCGGTCGGGGTTTGTTCTGGACAGTCCGCAATATCAAGCCTTCAAAAGAGTAATGGAGAAGGTCGTTCGAGAGGTTGACGATATCCTTAAGCGTTTGGCGGGCCGGAAGGAGAGGCAGAGGGCGAGCAAGGCATTGAGGGAAGCCCTACAGAGGGTTCATCGAGCCCTCGCCTTGAACCCGGATCTTTCCCCCTTCGGTGCTATCCCCCTGGCTGGCGAGGGGGAAGGGGTAGGTGGCGCAGGCCTAATTTCGAAGAAGTCGGCATCATTCGAAGGCGGAGGAGAGACCCGCACCGTTGAACAGGGAAAAGGTGGTGATGAACCCCCCAAACCGATAAAAATAAAGAAGAAATCGCCCAAGGTCAGGCGGTTGACCCCCAATGCCGTTGTCAAGAGGATGAGATTTGGAGAGACAGGTGTCTCCGTATGCGTCGATGATTTTGGAGAAGATGGGCCGGAGAGTTTCACTGAGGGCACCATGATTTATATCAATCAGCAGCACCCCCTTTATCAGCGGGAAGCAAAGAGGAGAGAAACCTATGTCCTGAATGTCGCCCGTCTGATTACCCAGGAGATTTCACTCATGAAGGACACGAGAAGTCCACGTCAGGCCTTCTCAAGAC
>JAQYWG010000151.1 GCA_030145085.1 Thermodesulfobacteriota bacterium | reverse complement strand
GGGGATCTTCGGCATCCATCTCTTCCGGCTCGCATTCTGACGTGATGTCTTTCGCAGCCATTTCTTCTTCCCACCAGGTATCCCTTCCCTTTTCCATAGCAATATCAATCTGGGATCGCTTGGACACGATACATGCCTCAACACTGGGGCATGCCCGCAGGGCAATATCCACATTCTCCTTCAGGGCAATGACCTTTCCCCCTCGAAAGCCACCGTCCGTGGTAACTACGAGTTTGGCCTCGCAGTCCAATATCCGATCTCTCAGTGATTCGGCACTGAAACCTCCGAAGACCACGCTGTGAATTACACCGATTCGAGCGCAGGCCAACATTGCTATGGGAAGCTCAGGAATCATAGGCATGTACAAGGCAACCCGGTCACCCTTTTTTAGTCCCTTCTTTTTCAGGATATTGGCGAATTTACAGACTTCCCGGTGCAGCTCTTGGTACGTGTAAACCCTGTCTTGCCCATCGGGCTCTCCTTCCCAAATGAGGGCCGTATTGTCCTTTCGCCCATTCCCAAGGTGTCGATCCAGGCAGTTGAAAGAGGCGTTTAATTTCCCTCCGGTGAACCAGCGGATCATACCTCGCGAGAAGTCCCCTCCTATAACCTCGTCCCATTTCTTGAACCACTCCAGTTGGCCGGCCTTCTCGGCCCAGAAACCCTGGGGGTCTTCAATGGACCTCTTGTATATCTCCTCGTATTCGGCCAAGTTCTTCACGTAGGCCCCCCGGCTAAGGGCAACGGGAGGCTCAAATACCCGCGTCTCCTCCATCATCGAATCGAATGCCTTCTTCTCACTTTCCATAGCCAAAACCTCCTCTTCACTCCTGCCCAAAGTCAATTATTTCAATTTTATCTTAGCAGGTGCACTTTTTCAATAACGGTGCGGTTTCAAGTTTACTGAGTCTCTGGAGAACACCGTTGTCCATATAAAAATAATGAAAGTCCAGGTTTTCAGGGATTGATGAATTTCCCAATATGGGTTTATAAATAAAGATTGTAATTTTCCTTCAAATGCAATAAGAATAGGCATTTATTATGGGGAGCAAGATATTGAGGTCAGTATTTCTCCATTCTCACGAACTCGCTAAATTCGATTTTGGTCCCGGCCATCCCTACAAGCCGGAGAGGGCAATCAAGGCATATGAACTCTGCCGGCGATACGGGGTGATGGATAGGCCATGGATGAAGACCATGGCGCCCAAACCCATCGATCCTGTACTCTTGAGCCTATTCCATGAACAGGGGTATATAAGCTTGTTACGCGAGGCCAGCACCGGCAGGGTCAGCTTGGAGTTGCTGGCCCATGGCATCGGATCGGAGGATAATCCAATCCTGCCGGGGATTTATGAATGGTCCCTTATGACCGCCGGGGCCACGTATATGGGGATGAGGCTTATCGTCGAGGGTAAGGCCGATGTGGTCTTCAGTCCCCTGGGAGGATTCCACCATGCCCACAGGGATTATGCCGAGGGGTTCTGCTATGTCAATGACGTCGCCATCGCCATTGCGGGCGCCATAAAAGGGGGAATGAAGGTGGCATTTATCGATATCGACGCCCATCACTGCAATGGGATTCAGGACGCGTTTTATGAAGAGGACCGAGCCTTGGTCGTTTCACTCCATGAAACTGGGGAAACCCTCTATCCCGGAACGGGGATGATGGATGAGATCGGCCTTGGAAAGGGAGTAGGGTACAACATCAACATCCCCTTGGCCAAAGGGACAGATGATGAGGTCTATGTCTATGCATTCCAAGAGGTGGTTCCCCCGATTGTCAGGGTTTTTAAACCAGATTTTGTCGTGGCCGAAATCGGGGCCGACACCCTCAGATCCGATCCCCTTACCCACTTTATGTTGACCAACAACGCATACCAGGAAGTGATCAAAGTCATCAAAGGCCTCTCTCAGCGGCTCCTTGCCCTCGGAGGGGGAGGATATGACATATATCGAACGGCCAGATGCTGGACCCTTGCTTGGTCTATACTCAACGAGGTGGAGCCCGAAGACGAATTTGCGGGTGTCGTTGGGGGAATGATGTTTGGGCCCGAAATGGAAGTAAGTAGCCTCTATGATGTGCCGCGTCCCACAACGGGACGGGTTAAGGAAAAGGCTTTCGCCAGGGCCAGAGAAGTCGTAAACTATATCAAAACCGAGATTTTTCCCCTCCACGGAATCGGAAGGTAAACAGTCTTTATGGTTTGAACAACATAACCCGTTCCACATCCGGTTCACCTACGAAGTTGAACCCGGCCTTTTTGAAAACCGTAATGGCGATCCGGTTCATATTTTCCACCACAACCCATACCTTTTTGCAATCCATCACCTTGGCCGCATCCAACATGGAAAAGGTCAGCGCCTGACCGATTCCCTTGTTTTGATAGTCCTGATGAATGAAGATCATAAACTCCCGGGCATTGGCACCCACCGGCCTATCCAATGCGGCATGGCCCACAATCCGATCTTCCTGAATAGCGACAATGTTAAACCATTCCTCCACGATTTGCGTGATCCATTTATGACGATTTCCGTCCTGCGCTGGGGGAAGTCCCATGGCCTTTCTCTTAGGCTGGAACTCATCATACATTTCGAATAGGCCGTTGAAGTCTTCTTCCCCGTAGGGTCGAAGGGAAACGATTCTTCCCAGCTTATCCTTAATGGACCGGCAAGGAGAAATGATTCCTGCCTTAGACATTTCCCTCACCTATGGCGGGTATCTTAATCCATAGAATATTAGAAAAAGGGAATCAAATCAATGGAAAAATTGACTGGAGTTTCCCAGCTTTCATAGCACACATTTTTGTAATTCTTATTTACCGCAGAAATGAGAATTGAACTGATTAACCCAAATAACCCCATCAACGCGGCCAATGTCCCCTTTCTTCAGAAGGGCCTCTTCAATTCCCTAAAAGCCAAGGTATATTCCCCGCCGCTCAATTTGTGCATGATCGCGGCCTATACGCCGGATGACATCGAGGTCTCCACTACGGACGAATGTGTGAATTCCATCGATTTCGACAAGAAAGTCGATCTGGTTGGCATTACTTGCCTCACTACCACTTCTCCCCGGGCTTATGAGATCGCCGACGCCTTCAGGGAACGGGGGGTGAAGGTGGTAATGGGTGGAATCCATGTCTCGAGCCTTCCCGATGAGGCTTTGCAGCACTGCGATTCCGTGGTCATTGACGAGACGGAAGGGATATGGGACCAGGTGGTCCAAGACTTTAGATGCGGGAGGCTCAAAAGGAGGTACCGAAATGGAAATTTTGTCGATTTAAGAGGTCTTCCCCTACCGAGGAGGGATCTGCTCAATCCCGGGGACTATGTGACCATCAACACCGTCAAAACCACCCGAGGATGTCCCTTCAATTGCAGTTTCTGTTCGGTGAAGCTCTTCAATGGGGGGACGTATCGTTCCAGGCCCATTGAAGACGTGGTAGAGGAAATCAAAAATCTCCCTTAAAGGAATGTGTTCTTCGTGGACGATACCATCCTGCCCCAGAAGGAGAGGACAAAGGAATTGATAAAGACCCTCATCCCCTTGAAGATCCGCTGGTCCAGTCAATCAACCATCTTGGTCGCCTAAGACGATGAACTCCTGGAAATGGCAGCAGAAAGCGGATGTTTAGGGTTTGCAATCGGCTTTGAATCTTTCTGGCCCAATACCCTGGATGAAATGGGGAAGAACTTCAACAAGCCGGAGCACTTCCATAAGCTCATTAAGAAGATAAAGAGCTATGGGATGATCGTTTGGGGTTCCTTTGTCCTGGGCTGCGATCGAGACGACGAAGAGAGCATTCACTACACCATCGAAATACCGCGGGACTCCAAGCTTGACTTTGCCTGTTTTAAATTCCTCACCCCGCTACCCGGAACGGAGGTGTATTATCAGTTGGTCAGGGAGGAGAGGCTGACCGATTCGAATTGGGGAGACTACAATATGGCCAACCTCGTCTTCAAGCCAAGGAAAATGTCGGGAGAAGCCCTGGAGCGGGAAATGAGGAACGCTTGGCTCGATTTTTACTCGCTGAAGGCCATATGTAAGCGGTTGGGGTTTCGATGGAAGAAATTTCATTCCTTCATCTGGCTGATTAACCTGGCCCTCTTCTACTATACCCGAAAGAAGATTGGCCGAATGAAATTCCCTATCAAGGACGCAAAACCATAATTGGGTTCGATACGAGTTACCTCACCAACTTCTTGTAGATCCAGCCTTCCACCCCATTTGAAAGCTTCACGTTGTACCAAGAGCCAATTTCGCCCAGGACTTCCACCTCATCCCTCCTTTTTACCTTGGCAACAACCTTGTTTTTCATGCCGGGCCCGCTTCTGATGTTCACCACTGAGCCCGTGACGGAGACCATCTGGAGTGGGGGGGCAATGGGTTCAGGAGCTTGTTCTACCTTTTGAGGGGTGGGTTCGGAGACGGGTTCCTCCTTGATGGGCTCTGATTTGGCGACTTCTTCTTGTTGTGTTTCCCCTTTGACGGGCTCCTCTTTCTTTCCGAACTTCTCCATTACGCCGCAGCTGAAGGTGAATGCGATTAACGTTACCATAATGATCATCTTGGTCTTCATCTTTTCCTCCAATTTTTCTTCATCTTTCGATCCTATTTCCTAAAGTTTCCTTGCCTCGCTATGCATCCATAAGCATCCCTCCTTTTGTCAGTTTTTCTCCCGCCATGGGGATAAGCATAATTAGTGCCAAACTCGGAGGCCTATAAAACGTAGTAAAAGGCGAGTAAATCCCAATAATTCGCCTCAAATGGGCATACGATGCGGGATGAGACGAAAAAAATTACACATTGATATGCAATAATTTCACAAATGGGGTTTATTCTCGGGGTTACCTCGCTGTATAATTCTCCACAAAGTCCCTTGATTTATTGAAGTTTTGAGCTGGTGGTTATCCGCTAAATCATAAGGGGGGAAATTTCCGTGAAAAAGAGATACGTAGTCGAGATAGGAATGGGAGTCGACCAGCATGGTCACAAGGGTGATCCCACGGGTGCCGCAATAAAAGCCATACATAATGCCATCTCGAATATCTCTCTCTGCGGCATCTCGGAAATATTAGACTTCAGTGATCCCGGGGAGATGATCATAGATGTGCTGCTCGGAACTCCCTTTCCCCAAAATGTGGACGAGGAAAAGGTGCTGGAGGCGATTCCCTTTGGCACAAAGCACGTAAAGGCAGTAGAAGGGGGCTTGATAGCCCGGGGGGTACAGCTCAAGTCCCTGGGCGATGATTCCGCAGACATATTAATCGCCAATGCCGCCATCACCGTTTCCTTCGATCTCTGAACGATATGAGTGAATTTCCCATCATGCCCAGCCTTTTGGCGATTAAAGGGCAACCGCCATCAGGCTATGCGGTTTTCAGATACACGGGTGATTTTCCCTTGACCCATCGAATTTTTTGCTATACCTATGATAAGCTTACAATCTTCGGCCCGCAGCTCCGGAAAGGATTTTTGGATTGACTCCCGAACGAGAATGGGAACTGATAAAGGGTCTTTTAATCGGGGGGAAGCGTCCATGCTGGTTATAGATTTTCACCTCCACGTCACCAAAGCGGAGGAATACAACGATTGGTTTTTGGAGTGGATAAGGAAGGTCCATGGGGCGCAGGGACTGGCTCATCTCCGGACCGTTTTGGCCTTTCCCGAGAACCTGCTCCAATTCATGGATAAACAGGGGATCGATTACGTCGTAGCCCTTGCCGAGACTAATACCATGGTCACCGGGGTTAGCATCAACGAGCGGGTGGCGGAGTTCTGCCGAGGGAGCAAGAGGCTTATCCCCTTCGCCAACATCAACCCGTACCTCACCTTCAACCAGGTGGGGGAATTGGAGAGGTGTGTTACCAAGCTAGGGGTCAAGGGCCTCAAGCTCTATCCTACCTACCAACACTTCTACGCCAACGACAACAAGCTCTTCCCCATTTACGAGAGGGCACAGGAGTTCAACATTCCGGTTATGATCCATACGGGATCATCGGTATTCCCTGGCTCCCTCATGAAGTATGGAGACCCCCTTTTCCTGGATGAGATAGCCGTTTTCTTCCCCAGATTGAAGATCATCCAGTCCCATGCTGGCAGGGGTTTTTGGTACGACAGGGCCTTCTTTCTGGCTGGTTTGCATGAGAACGTGTATATGGATATAACCGGTCTCCCTCCCCAGAACCTCCTCAAGTACTTTCCGGATTTGGAGAGGAATGCCGATAAGGTTATCTTTGGTTCGGATTGGCCGGGGATCATCGATATCAAGAGGAATGTTGCGGCCATCCTGGAACTCCCCATCAGTAAATCCACCAAGGCGAAGATCCTGGGCAAAAATGCTGCGATACTCCTGGAAATTGAGGAGACTAAGAAGGTCAAATAGAGGCACCAAACGTTGGTGTTGCGGTTCTGCAGCCCGCATTCTCGTTTAACTACGGGTGCAGTGAAGTGCACTTTTGACGGCTTCGTAAAAAGTCCATCTGCCATTCGACAGGCCGTTCGACAAGCTCACGGTCCTGAGCAAGGTCGA
>JAQYWG010000150.1 GCA_030145085.1 Thermodesulfobacteriota bacterium | reverse complement strand
CAGGAGTTTTACTACATACCTTGAGAAATGCATTTCATAACGAGTTTTCTTTCTTTAATAGGTGACCTTTCACACTGGGCCGTAGTTCTCTCTGGTTGTTGGATCATGTAGATTTTTTCGGTATAGTTCACCGTTAGTTTACATTGACGATCAACACCAACCATAGAGACAGGAGGAATAGAATGCTAAAAGAATTCAAAGAGTTTGCTATGCGGGGAAACGTCATTGACATGGCCGTCGGTATCATCATTGGTGTAGCCTTCGGTACTATCGTGAAGTCGCTCGTCTCGGATATCATCATGCCTCCCATGGGCCTGCTATTGGGTAACGTTGATTTTACCAACCTTTTTGCGGTCTTGAGAGAAGGGACGGTTGCAGGGCCGTATGCCGCTCTTGCTGACGCTCAGAAGGCAGGTGCGGTCACGATCAACTACGGTGTGTTCGTGAATACGATCATTAGCTTTTTGATCGTTGCGTTTGCCGTTTTTCTTCTCATCCGCCAAATCAACAGACTCAAGCGGGAAGAGGAGGCTCCTTCAGAAGAACCGACAACCAAGGATTGCCCATTTTGTCTTTCGAGCATCCCAATCAGGGCAACACGTTGTGCACACTGCACTTCTGAACTGGGCACTGTGTAATAATTAAGGATATGGGGTCAAGATCCCTTTTATTGCGTTGCTAGCTCATGTATCGCCCGCCATTGACGTAGATGGTCTGTCCGGTAATATACGCATTTCTCGCCAAAGTCACGACAACATCGGCGACCTCCTCCACAGTGCCGAACCGACCCAGGGGAACCATGTTTGGATTCACCTGATCATCATGGGTGATCATCTCAGTTTCGATGAGGGATGGGGCGACAGCGTTAGCGGTAATTCCTTCTTTGATAAGTAGGGAAGCATACCCATGGGTTAATCCCAAGATTCCGGCCTTGGATGCGGCGTAGTGCGGACCGATGACCCCGCCAGTTTGTGCTGCCCCCGAGGATATGTTTATTATCCGTCCCCAACGGCGGGCGCGCATGCCGGGGAGCACTGCTTGAGTGACCAGGAAAGCGGATTTGAGGTTTACCCCGATTATTTCGTCCCAATCTTCCTCCCGAATTTCATCCAAAGGGTACCGTCTCGCGATGCCAGCGTTGTTTACCAGTATGCCCACCGCCCCAAGCTCCCGTTCTATGGTTTTTATCATGCGGCCAACATCTGATGCCATTGAGACATCAGCCTGGACAGGGATTGCGCGCCTTCCGAGACTTTCAATAATGGAACAGGTTTCCCGGGCCGCCTCCTCACGATTGCGGTAATTGACGGCGATGTCCGCGTCGGCCTCAGCCAGTGCTACCGCGCACCCCCGCCCGATACCACGACTGGCACCCGTGATCAGGGCAATTTTTCCAGAAAATGTATTCATCTTTCCCTCCCCTTTGTGTTCATTACAGTCGCTGATGGAAGAATTGTTTTGTCAACCGGATAAAAGATTACATTGAAAGAAAAGTCAACCGCCAGTGGAAAAAAAATAGCAGAAAAGGGGACAGCGTGCTTTGTTAATGAGAGGTTAAAAGATTCCGAGGAGGAAAGTGGCCAGGGATAAGAATGAAAAGGTTGATATATAAAGGATTGTTCTATCGGGGAATTGCGTTTATGATTCGTCGTTTCCCGTTTCCGCCAGGATTTTCTCAATACTGACTTTCAATTTGGGCAAATCCTTCTGGGTGATCTCCCACATCGCTGCCAAATCCACACCAAAATAATCATGGATCAGCACGTCCCGAAAGCCCCGCCATGCGACGCCACGGAACCTCCGGATGCCGAGAACGCAGGTCATTGGATAGCCCTGTCGAGCAGGCGAGATCTTTTTTCTTGACAAGGATGACGAGGGTGATATCGTATCCTGTATCTCATATACTTAATCGAAGTCATCATGTCACCAAACTCTCCAAACTTGGGTGAGTTACCGCTTCCCCCCTCTTTAAAAGAAATGGCCTTGGCCTCCATAAAGGAAGCCATTCTATCCAAGAAATTTCAGCCTGGGATTGTATACACGGAGGCTGGTGTAGCTAGCGAGTTGGGCATTTCTAGAACTCCTGTCCGGGAAGCATTGATACATCTGGCTTCCAAGGGTTTTTTGACCCTTTTGCCCAGGAAAGGCTTCCAGCTAAGAGCGTTGACTGAAAAGGACGTTCGTGACCTCTTTGAATTCCGTAGGGCTTTGGAGTCAGCGGTCATCCGCCATATAACCCCTAACTTGGCAGACGTATCACTCAATCACATCGAAGGATTGCTGATCAAGCACAGAAAGGCAGCGGAGGGTGGTAACCCGATAGCCTCTATCCGTGCGGACAGGGAATTCCACCTTTACCTTGCCAGTCTCACCGGTAATTCATATCTCATAACTGCCGTCGAGGAAATACGTGACCTTATTGATTTGGCTGGTGTGAGAACTCTGGAGTTCAAGGAGCGGAGGGCTGAATCTTTGAGAGAGCATCAGGCGGTCGTAGAAATGTTGAAAATAAGGTCCATTTCGGGTGCCGTAGAGAAGATGGAAGAGCACATAAGGATCACGGAGCAGAGGGCATTAGACCAAATTAAGTCGGTCGAATAGCCTTCCCCCTGGGATTCTCTGCCCGGATTAAAGATCGTAATGATGAGGAAGAGCAAGGGGGGCTACCGGGGGAAGGTCGAAGAAAAGATGGTTGATTGGGAGAGGGGAAATCAGGTGGTGCCGGTCAGTACGAATCAAGGATTGGAATGTCCGAAGCAAGAGGGAGTCCAGCTATCAAGAGTACTGTACAACACGGTAGGCCGTCAGCAGAGGGGCTGACATTGTAACGAAACCATCAATAAAGGAGGAGATTATGATGGACAGTAAGAAAATCATCCGTTTCGCGTTGGCGGCATTGCTGGTTTTTGGTCTCATGGGACCAGCATTAGCCGCTGAGTTTCCAACCAAAACCATCAAAGTGTACGTTGGATTTTCACCGGGAGGCGGCACAGACATTATCGCCCGCACAGTGGCCAGCGTTGCACCGGAGTTCCTTGGTCAAGCCATGGTGATCATTAATAAAACGGGAGCTGCGGGCACGATCGCCGCTCGAGAAGTATCTCAGGCAAAACCCGACGGGTATACCCTCCTGGTCGCCGGAGGGAGCGAGACCGTCTCCGTTGGTCACTACAGGGAGCTGCCCTACCATCCCATCAACGCATTTTCGCCCGTCATCCGGATTTCCAGGGATAGAATGATCCTCAATTTTAATGCTAACGCGCCGTGGAAAACCCTGAAAGAATTCATCCAAGATGCCAAGAGGAATCCCGGCAAGTACAAGTATGCATCTTCCGGCCACGGGGGCATCTACCATTCAGCCATGTTGGCATTTTGCGATCGGGCGGGGATCAAGATGAAGCACGTGCCGTATAAGGGGGGTGCTCCGGGCATGGCCGCGCTGATGGGTGGTCACGTTGACATAGCGATTGCATCGCCCTCTGAAGCCAGGGCTCTCGTCGAGGGGGGGAAGATCCGCAGTGTCACCCTAACCTCCCTGGAACGTACCCCGCTCCAACCGGACGTTCCGACGCTGAAAGAGCTGGGTTACGACCTCTATCTGGAGAACCAGAAGGGCTTTGTGGCGCCCGCAGGCACCCCGAAGGAGCGGATCATGTTCCTCCATGAAGCCTTTAAAAAGGCTTACGAGCACAAGGCGTTTGTCAAGCTGTGCACGAGGCTCAAAATCGAAAGGGGTTACCTGGGCCCCGAAGACTTTCGCAAGTCACTGATGGGCATGTACAACCAAATAGGAAGTGTTCTCAAGAAGTAGGAAGATTCTCGCGTGCGAATATATGCCAAGGGGATTTTCCAGTCCAACTAGGTCGTAAGGCCTGGCGTCGACTCTCAGTGCGAGAGGGGGGTTATGTTTAGGAGTATAAACTTCAGAGTTGGCATCTTCTTTCTGGCGTTTTCCCTGTGTGTCGCCCTTTTTGTGGTGCCGACGATCGGTGAGGAGTGGCGCCAGGCCCCGACTGCGGATATGGAATATTTTACCCTCGGTCCGCGGTTCTTCCCCTATATTTCCATAGGAATCATCGGCTTTCTGTCCGTGATTCTGATCCTGCAGAGTTGGTGGCAACACCGTTCGCGTTCAACGCCCCCTCGCTCAGCGTTTACCCGTGATGCACTCAAGACGGTTCTCACTTCTATGGGTATCGGGGTAGCTTACATTGTGTTAATACCCGTTCTCGGGGTCATTTTGGTGACGCCCCTCTGCCTGGCGGCCTACTTTTGGTATTTTGGGCTTCGGCGATGGGTATGGATTATAGTCGTGCCCATAGTCCTCACCGCGTTCATTTATATTTGCTTCGGGAAATTCATGATGGTTCCACTTCCTATGGGTCTCCTTGAACGGTAAGAGCTGCTCATGGAACTCCTCATAGATCAATTCTTTGTAGCCATCCAGGGTTCCAATCTACTGGTACTGTTCCTATCAACCGTCGCGGGCATCCTTATTGGGGCTATTCCAGGGTTGACCGTTAATATGGCAGTGGCTTTGTCGATTCCCCTGACGATTCACATGTCACTGGCGCAGGCGCTATGCATGATTTTTGCCATATACGTCTCGGGGATTTACGGAGGGTCCGTATCGGCTATTCTCGTCAATGCACCGGGTACCCCTGCAGCAGCGGCCACTACGCTGGATGGCTATCCCATGACCCAGCAGGGAAAAGCGGGCAAGGCTTTGAAGATGGCACTTTTCGCCTCGTTCATCGGCGGAATTATGAGCATCATTATATTGGTGCTCGTTGCCCAAAATCTGGCGGCCTTCGCACTGAAGTTCGGGCCGGCGGAACGGACCACTCTCATGGTCTTTGCCCTCACCATCGTGGGCGTGCTCTCGGGCCGATCCATGATTAAGGGGTTGCTGAGCGGTGCCATCGGGCTCCTCTTTGCCACTGTGGGGGCTGATCCCATGCTGGCCGTTCCGCGGTTCACCTTCGGTATGCTGGAACTGGAAGAGGGATTCGGCTTCATCCCGGTACTGATCGGGCTATTTGCCGTTTCGGAGATGCTGGTGCAGGCCGAGGACCGGATGCAAACCAGCATTAAAGCCTCGTACAAAGAGTCATCTGACCGGGAGGAAGACAGCCGGCTGACGCGGAAGGACATCCTCTTGAGCTGGAAGACCATCATCCGAAGCGGATTTTTGGGGGCCTTCATCGGCTGTCTGCCGGGAATTGGGGCTACCGTGGCCTGCTTCTTCGGTTACGGCGAAGCGAAGCGTGCCTCCAAGAATCCGGACCTCTTCGGCAAAGGGACGGTAGAAGGGGTGGCCGCGGCCGAGTCCGCCAACAATGCGGTAGCAGGGGCGACGTTGATTCCACTGCTCGCACTGAGCATCCCGGGCGACGCACTGACCGCCATCCTCTACGGTGCCCTCTTGATTCAGGGCGTCCAGACAGGTCCGCTCATCTTCCAGTATCAGCTGGACGCCGTGTACCTGATTTACATCACCTTGACCTTGGCGAACATCTTCATGGTAGCAACGGCAGCGTCGTTCATGTCTTTTTTTAAGCGCATCGCGGAAGTTCCCAGGAGGATCCTTTTCCCGATTATATTCGTTTTCTGCGTTGTGGGCTCGTTTGCCATGCGGAATAGTGTCATCGATATCTACATCATGATGGGAATGGGTGTGATGGGCTATATCTTGAGGAAGTTTCAGATTCCGTTAGCCCCCCTGTTAATAGGGTACATCCTGGCCAATCCTTTCGAGGAAGCCTTACGCCAGGCCCTGGTGGGATCCGAGGGGAGCTTGAAGGTCTTCGTCGTCAAACCCATAGCGGCGGGGTTTCTGATTCTGACAGTCCTGGCAATTGTGTTTATGATACGAAGGACCCTTAGCGCCAGGGGCGAAGAGACTCAAGGCGGAGAAAATCGGGAAGGGGAGGAATCGGAGTTGTAGTGAACTTCAGGCTCAAGTAACTCCGGGTAATCCAGTATACGGGGTTTTGCAGGAAGAGGGATCCATATTTCCGGCGCCGTTGGACGGGGTACGGAGGAACTTATCACATTTCCATTTCAGGAGGGATGTCATCATGAAGGTGGGAATCATTGGAACAGGGGCGATGGGAAAACCAATGGCTCACAATATCCTCAAAAAGGCTGGATATTCCCTGATCGTTTACGCCCGCCATCCGGAAAAAGTAAAGGATCTGGAAGCCGAGGGTGCGAAAATCGTTGCCTCGCCCGCAGATGTGGGCCAAGAAAGCGATTGCATTGTGCTTTCCCTCCCGTTCGATCCCGAGGTTGAAGAGGTAGTGATGGGAGAAAGGGGGGTTCTCTCAGGGGCATCACCTGGAACTCTGATCCTGGACACCACCACCGGAACCCCCAAGGCTGCCGTGCGCGTTGCCGCTGTGACTGCAAGAAAGGGTGTGGGATATCTGGATGCCCCGATTTCCGGAGGTGTTAAGGGGGCAATTGAGGCAAGGCTGACTTTCATTGTTGGGGGCGAAAAGGAGGCCGTGGAAAAGGCCATGCCTTTGATGAAAC
>JAQYWG010000014.1 GCA_030145085.1 Thermodesulfobacteriota bacterium | reverse complement strand
ATGGCTGTCCTTTCCGGTGGGGAAGTAGAGGTTCTCGATTTGGAGGGAAAGTCCATTCCGAGGGAGCCCAAGAGGGTGATGTGGAATCCCCTCATGGCGGAGAAGGGGGGATATAAACATTTCATGCTCAAGGAGATTATGGAGCAACCCAGGGCAGTTACGGATACGATCAGGGGAAGGATCTCGGAGAACCGCTCGGAGATCATCTTTGAGGGGTTGGATGCCGATGAAAAGATGATTAAGGAAATCAGTAAGATCGCCCTCGTGGCTTGCGGCACCTCCTATCACGCGGCCTTGGTGGGAAGATATCTCATCGAGTCCCTCTGCAGGATTCCCGTTGAGGTGGATATTGGTTCCGAATTCCGATACAGAAACCCCCTCGTGGATGAGAAAACCCTGCTTGTGGCCATTTCCCAATCCGGGGAAACGGCCGATACCCTGGCTGCCCTGCGGGAGGGAAGGAAAAGGGGTGCGCGCACGCTGGCTATCTGTAATGTCGTTGAGAGTAGCCTTTCAAGGGAGTCGGATTACACCATCTTCACTTACGCCGGCCCCGAGATCGGGGTGGCCTCTACTAAGGCATTTTCAACCCAGTTGGTTATCCTTTATCTGATAAGCCTTTTCCTTGGAAAACGATCGGGATACATCGACCATCCTCACATGGAGGAGTTCATCGGTGAGTTGGTCAGGCTTCCTCACCTGTTGGAGGAAGTCGTCAGGGAACATAAGGAGATAGAGAGGATAGCCAGGAAGTACGTCCATGCCAAGAATTTCCTCTATCTCGGCAGGGGGATCAATTATCCCATAGCCTTGGAGGGGGCATTGAAATTGAAGGAGATCTCCTATATCCATGCCGAGGGTTATCCCGCCGGGGAGATGAAACATGGTCCCATCGCCCTCATCGATCGGGAGATGCCCGTAGTCGCCTTGGCTACAAGGGACGATACCTATGAGAAGGTGATGAACAACATCGAGGAAGTCCATGCCAGGGAGGGAAGGATCATCGCCCTGGCCTCTCAAGACGATAAAGAGATTGCCTCCAAGGTCGAAGATGTCATCTCCATCCCCCCCACCATTTCCGCCCTAACCCCGATGCTCCTCACCATTCCCCTCCAACTTCTGGCTTACTATATAGCGGATTTCAAGGGGAATGATGTAGATCAACCCAGAAACTTAGCAAAGAGCGTTACGGTAGAATAACGAATCGGAAGGCGACAGGGGAAGATGCCGAATCGATCCTCTCTCTGGAGAACGGTCCTCAAGGCTATTACCTCCTTTAGGAAGGGTGAATACACCGTCACCATCACCTTGGCCATTTTCATTGGAGTGTTGGGCGGCTTCGGGGCCATCGGGTTTCGCTTATTGATCCGGGCATTCCAGAGCATCTCTTATGGATCAGGCCCAGACCTCCCGTGGTCGATAGGAACAACCTGAAGAAGGTGGTGGGGATGCTCAAGAGGACCGATGTGATTGTCGCATACAACAGTGCAGTTCTCCGAAGGGGTTTAGAGAGGAGATGATGGGATTAGACCTCCTGGAAGATCTCAATCCAGTCCAACGGGAAGCGGTAAAAAAGACCGAGGGCCCCCTGCTCATCTTCGCCGGGGCGGGCAGTGGAAAGACCCGAGTGCTGACTTACCGGATCGCCTATCTCATTCTGGAAAAGGGAGTCCCCCCCGAGAGGATTCTGGCCGTCACATTCACCAATAAGGCGGCGGGGGAGATGAAGGAGAGGGTGGATCACCTCCTGGGAGGGGCGAGCCAGGGGGTCTGGATGAGCACCTTTCATTCGGCATGCGCCAGGATCCTGAGAAAATATGTCGATCGCCTGGGCTTTAATCGCAATTTCGTTATCTACGATGAGAGGGATCAAGAACAGGCCATCAAGGCGGTTATGAGGGAGTTGGAGATCGACCAGCTGGCCTTTCATCCCAATGCAATCCGGGCGGAAATCAACCGGGCGAAGAATCACGGCGTATCCCAAGAAGAATTTACGCCGGACCCATTCAACGTACTGCAGAAAAGGGTAGCCCTGGTTTATGAAGGCTATCAGGAAATGCTCAAGGGAAATAACGCCCTGGATTTCGGCGACCTCCTCCTCTCCACGGTCAAACTGTTCAGGGAATTCCCCGAAAGCCTCGAGCATTATCAAGATCGCCTGCTCTATGTTTTGGTAGATGAATTCCAGGATACCAATTTCATTCAGTATCGCTTCATTCAGGATCTGGTACGGAAACACGGGAATATCTGCGTCGTGGGGGATGATGACCAATCGATCTATCGGTGGCGAGGCGCGGAGATCACCAATATACTCAACTTCGAAAAGGATTTCCACGGAACGACAGTGATCAAATTGGAGCAGAATTATCGTTCAACCAAGCGGATACTGGAGGCGGCCGGGCAGGTGGTCCGGCGGAACCGGGAGCGGAGGGAGAAGGTATTGTGGACGGAGAACACCGAAGGAGAGCCCATCATCTATTTCACGGGGAAGGATGAGCAGGAGGAGGCGAGCTTTATCGTTCGAGAAATCCAAGACCTTCCTGAAAGAAGATACAGTGATTTCGCCGCCTTTTACCGGACCAACGCCCAGTCCCGAGCCATTGAGGAGGAGCTGGTCAAGGTGCGAATCCCCTATGCCGTGGTCGCCGGTTTGAGGTTCTATGAGAGGAAGGAGGTTAAGGACGTCATCGCCTATCTGAGGGCCATCACAAACCCGGCGGATGACATAAGCTTGAAGAGGATCATCCAGAGCCCCCCAAGGGGTATCGGGCCGAAAACCATCGAGAGGATGGAAGGGTGGGCGAAGGAGAGGGGGATAACCCTCTATGAGGCCTTCAGGCAGGCCGGGGGAGGCGTTTCGGACGGCATGAGGAACAGGGTTGGTGAATTCATCGATTTAATGGAATCCTTGCGGGAGGCCGCAAAGACGGCTGGCCCTCAGGATGTCATCTTGCTGGTTTTGGGGCGGACGGGATATTTGGATTGGTTGAGCCGTGAGTCGACGGCGGAGGCCGTTTCCCGGAGGGAGAACGTGGAGGAATTGGTCAACGTGGTGGCCCACTACGAGCACGACCCGGCAAATGAGGACAAGACATTGGCCGGATTTTTGGATCGAATCTCCCTGATCAGTGATGTCGATGACTACGATGATAAGTCGAACAGGGTGAGCCTTATGACCCTCCACTGTGCGAAGGGGTTAGAATTTCCCATCGTCTTCCTTGTGGGCATGGAGGACGGGCTCTTTCCCCACCACAGGAGGGGGGAAGGGGCGGAGGACCTGGAGGAGGAGAGGCGCCTCTGTTACGTGGGGATGACCAGGGCAAAGGAGAAGCTCTATCTCACCAATACGGAGCGGAGAAGGGTGTTCGGTTCAGAGCGGTACAATTATCCCTCCCGCTTTATCGAGGAGATTTCCCAGGATCTCCTGACCCGAAGGACGGGGGAAGGGGCGATGGCCTTTCACGGGGCGAGAGAGATGGATGGAAGTCCCTATCTCGACTACTCCGACAGCCAGATCGGGGAGACCTCCGCTGAATTAGGGGAGGTCCATGGGGAAGACCTGGAGGCGGGAACATGGGTGAGGCATCCCAAATTCGGCCCCGGAGTGGTGAAGTCGCGGGAGGGCCGCGGAGAGGACCTCAAGGTATGGGTCTACTTCCCCTCGGCCGGAACGAAGAAATTGAAGGTCAAACATGCCGGCCTCGAGGTTGTGAGATCATGATCGATCTTCACATCCATACCACGGCGAGTTCCGACGGACAGCATGGGCCCGAGGGGATATTTGAAATGTCGAGGGGGCTCAAGCTCGAGGCCATCGCCTTTGCGGACCACAATTCCGTGGCAAGCGTGGGAGAGGGATTGAGGATATCCCGGGAGTTCGGGATCGAATTCCTTCCCTGCATCGAGATCAACACCCACTACAAGGGGTACGATTTTCACCTGCTGGGCTACTTCATCGATCATCGGGACGAAAGGCTCCTGCGATGGTTGGAGGGTCTGGGGGTGGACAAGAAAAGGCAGATCCGGCAACGGGTAAAGCGATTGAGGGAGTTGGGCTTCACCCTATCCGTGGGTGAAGTAGAGCGGTTATCCATCGGGAGGGAACCCACGGGGGTCTCCTACCTCAACGCGCTCCTGGAGAGAGAGAAAAACCGGGCGGATCCCCGATTGAAGGCATACATCGATGGGGAACGGTCCGATTCCCCCTATTTGAACTTCTACCTTGACTACCTGGCGGGGGGGAGGCCGGCTTCGGTTCCGATCCGATTCATCTCCACCCCTGAGGCAATCCAGGTAGTACGGTCCCTTGGGGGGATAACCATATTGGCACATCCCGCCCAAGTGAAGGATGAGCGGTTGTACGACCTGATCGGGGCAGGGCTGGAGGGCATTGAGGTCTACTCCAGCTATCATGGGAAGGAAGACGAGGAGTACTTCAAGGGAGTCTGTGATCGATTTGGCCTCTTGGTGACGGCGGGATCGGATTTCCATGGTAGGGAGATCAAGCCAAATGTCCCCTTAGACGGACTGAGGGGTGAATCCTACGAGTTAGTGGAGAAATTACGGTGGGCGAAGAAGGCCAGGGACGGATAGGTGGATGAGGGCCTCAGGATGCCCCGGCAGCCTTGAGCCGTGTCAGCGCCCGCGCCAGGGAGGCCTTCGCCCTTGGAACATCAAGATCGGGGGGACTTTCACTTATCCTCCTCTGTGCCCGGTCCCGGGAAGCCCTCGTGCGTTCCAGGTCGATCTCATTCGGCGCCTCGGCGGAGTCGGCCAGCACGATGACCTTGTTCCCGTCGGTCAACAGAAACCCCCCGCTGATTGCCATCGTCTCCCTTTCCCCCCTGGGCAAGCTTACGGTGAAAATTCCCGGTTGCAGGCCACTGACAAAGGGAGTATGGCCTTTGAGGATCCCGAAATATCCAACACTGCCAGGGGCCGTGATGCCTTCGACCATTCCGCTGAAGATGAGCTTCTTCAGGGTCACCACCTCGAGGCTAAATTGGGGTCCGTCCACCTATGCCGCCTCCTTCAACCTCTTGCCCCTTTCGACGGCCTCATCGATTCCCCCCACCATATAGAAGGCTTGTTCCGGCAGGTCATCGTGTTGTCCCCCGACGATCTCCTGGAAGCCCCGAATGGTCTCCGATAGGGTAACGTATCGGCCAGACGCTCCCGTAAACTGCTCAGCAACGAAAAATGGCTGGGAGAGAAACCTTTGAATCTTTCGGGCCCTGGTGACGCTCAGCTTATCCTCCTCGGAGAGTTCTTCCATCCCCAAGATGGCGATGATATCCTGAAGCTCCTTATATCTCTGGAGGATTCGTTGAACCTCCCGGGCCACGCCATAATGTTCTTCCCCCACAATTCTGGGATCCAGGATTCGCGAGGTTGAGTCCAGGGGGTCCACCGCGGGGTAAATTCCGAGCTCCGCCAGCTGCCTGGATAAGACGGTCGTGGCGTCCAGGTGGGAGAAGGTGGTAGCCGGAGCCGGATCCGTCAAATCATCCGCGGGAACATAGATGGCTTGAACCGAGGTAATGGACCCTCGCTTGGTGGAAGTGATTCTTTCCTGGAGCTCCCCCATCTCCGTAGAGAGGGTTGGTTGGTATCCAACTGCCGAGGGCATTCGTCCCAAAAGCGCCGATACCTCGGAACCCGCCTGTACGAACCGGAATATGTTGTCTATGAAGAGCAACACATCTTGGCCCTCTTCATCTCGAAAGTATTCCGCTTGAGTAAGGGCCGAAAGGCCGACCCTGAGGCGGGCTCCCGGGGGTTCGTTCATCTGCCCGAAGACGAGGACAGTCTTGTCCAAGACTCCGGATGCCTTCATCTCCAACCAGAGGTCGTTGCCTTCCCGGGTCCGTTCGCCAACCCCCCCAAAGACCGAGAAACCCCCGTGTTCGGTGGCGATATTGCGGATCAGCTCCATGATGAGAACGGTCTTACCGACGCCAGCCCCGCCGAATAATCCTACTTTCCCCCCCTTTGCATAGGGTTCGAGGAGGTCGATGACCTTGAGGCCGGTCTCGAAAACCGTAGATGCGGGGACCTGCTCCTCAAAAGTTGGTGGTGGGCGATGGATGGGATAGCGTTTTTTCTCGTTGACCGGCCCTAACTCATCGATGGGATCCCCAAGGAGGTTGAAGAGGCGCCCCAACGTCTCGTGGCCCACTGGCATGCTGATGGGACCCTCGGTGTCAACCGCATCCATCCCCCGTACCAACCCATCAGTGGAGGAGGTTGCAACACAACGGACCACATTCTCCCCCAAATGTTGGGCCACCTCGACGATAAGGTCGATCTCGCCCTCCTTAATCCGGATGGCGTTGTAGATGGGGGGGAGTTCCTCCGTAAAGAACTCAATATCGACGACGGGGCCGATTACCCTTAGGACTTTTCCAATCCTCAATTTATCGTCCTCCTCACTAAGTTAAAGTCAACTTTCCCTGGCGTATTTTAGTGCCTCAGAGGCCGTGGTAACCTCAATGATTTCCTTGGTTATGGAGGCCTGTCTGGCCTTGTTGTACGATAGAGTCAGGGTCTTAATCATTTCCTCGGCATTGTCGGTGGCATTCTTCATGGAGACCATCCGGGATCCGTGTTCGCTGGCAGAGGACTCGACCAATCCCTTGTATACGTGAGCCTGGATATACCTGGGCAATAGTTCGTTCATGATCTCCTCAGCAGAGGGTTCGTAGATCGGCTCCGAAGCTCCTTGTTCGGATTCCGGCCCTGGACTTTCGATGGGGAGCAGTTTCTTCTGGGTAGGAACGGTATTCATGGCAGTTCTAAATTGGGTATAAAAGAGGTAGACCTCATCGTGAAGACCCTTTTCAAAGCCCTGCACGAAGCTATTGCTGATCTCCTTCACCTCCTGAGGGGAGATGTCCCGGGAGACTTGGGGGAGATAATACTCGATGGGATAGGATCTTCTGCTGAAGAAATCGTATCCCTTCTTCCCGACCAAGAAGAGCTTTATCTCCTTACCCGAACTTTCCTCGATAAACCGGTGGGCATACTGAATGATGTTGGCGTTGAAAGCCCCGCACAAGCCCTTATCCGAAGTGATGAGGACAAGGGCAATCCGGCGAGGTTCCCTCTTTGCGAGAAGCGGGTGCTCGATCTGAGGGAGGGAAGGGGCCAGGGATTCCATCAATTCCTGGATCTTTTCCGCATAAGGCCTCGCCGAGTGAAGGCGCTCCTCGGCCCTTTTTAAACGGGATACCGCAACCATTTGCATCGCCCGGGTGATCTGTTGGATGCTATTGACGCTGCGGATCCTCCGGCGTATCTCCCTCATCCCCAACATGGTACCTGCCCTATGTCAAGAAGTTCCTCTTGAATTCCTCAGCGGCCTGATCGAGCATCTTTTTCAGTTCCTCGGTCAATTCCTTCTTCTCTCGAAGATCTCGAGGAACTTGGGGATACTTCTCCTTGATGAACGGGTAGAACCCGGACTCGAAATCCTTAACTCGATGCACTGGAAGGTCGTCCAAATAACCATTTTCACCGACGTAGATAATCATGATCTGGTTCTCAACGGGCATCGGCTCATATTGGGGCTGCTTGAGGATCTCCACCAGCCTCTCGCCCCGGGTTAGCTGGGCTTGGGTAGCCTTATCGAGTTCCGACCCGAATTTAGCAAAGGCCACCAGCTCCCGATACTGGGCGAGTTCCAACCGCAGCATGCCGGCGACGGATTTCATGGCCTTGATCTGGGCATTGCCGCCGACACGGGAAACGGAAAGGCCAACATGGACAGCAGGCCTCACCCCCGAGTAGAAGAGGTCGCTCTCCAGGTAGATCTGGCCGTCCGTGATGGAGATGACGTTGGTGGGAATATATGCGGAGTAGTCGCCCGCCTGGGTCTCCACGATGGGAAGGGCCGTGAGAGATCCTCCCCCCAGTTCGTCGTTGAGTTTTGCCGCCCTTTCGAGGAGGCGGGAGTGGAGGTTGAAGATATCCCCCGGAAAGGCCTCCCTTCCCGGCGGACGCCGCAGCAGTAACGAGACCTGCCGGTATGCCACTGCGTGCTTCCACAGGTCGTCGTATATGACAACCGCATGACGCCCGGAATCGCGGATCTCCTCCCCAATGGCACACCCCGCATAGGGGGCGACATACTGCATGGGGGCTGGGTCGCTGGCCGTCGCAGCAACTACCGTGGTATACTCCATGGCCCCGTATTTCTCGAGGGTATCGACCACCGCGGCGACGGTTGACTGTTTTTGGCCGATGGCAACGTAAATGCAGAATACATCGGTATCCCGTTGATTGAGGATCATATCCACGACGATGGCGGTCTTCCCCGTCTGCCGGTCCCCAATGATGAGTTCCCTTTGCCCCCTGCCGATGGGGATCATGGAATCGATGCATTTAAGACCAGTCTGGAGCGGTTCCTTAACCGGTTGTCTCTGGACAACGTTAGGGGCCTTTCCCTCGATCAGCCGATATTTTTGCACGGAGATGGGCCCTTTCCCATCGACGGGCTGTCCAACGGCGTTAACCACCCTTCCGATGAGTGGATCTCCCACGGGTACCGAGAGGACCCTCCCCGTCCGTTTGACGGAGTCACCTTGTTCGATCTCAGCGAAATCCCCCAGGATTATGGCCCCGATATTATCCTCCTCCAAATTGAGGGCCATGCCGAAGATGTTGTTTGGAAACTCCAGCATCTCCGCCGCCATGACATTGGGAAGTCCCTTGATCCGGGCGATCCCGTCTCCCGCCTCGATGACTTCCCCAACCTCCTCCATGTCCACGGCGATCTGATACGTCTCGATCTGTTTCTTTAGTATGGATGAGATTTCCTCGGGTTCGAATTTAATTTCCACCTTTTTCTCCCTGGCTTAGATGATCTTAACCATAGCTCGGCGCATCTGACCCAGTTGGTGACGCAGGCTGCCATCGATGATTTTATTCTCCACTCGGACTATTGCCCCCCCCAATATGGACGGGTCAACTCGCGGCTTGAGAAAGACCTGTTTCTTGGTCGCCTTAGTCAGTGCTCGACGTAACTTCTCCGCCATCTTTTCCGAGAGGGGAATAGAGGTAATGACCTCGGCCGTCACCTTCTCCCGGGCCGCAGCGGCTAATGCGAAAAATTCCTCGATGATGGGAACGAGCTTCCTCTGCCTTCCCTGGTCGATGACCAAATTGAGATGATTCAGGGTGACCGAAGATACCCCCTTTCCAAAAATCTCCACCACGGCCTTCTTCTTTCCCTCCGGGGCTATCCGGAGGTTGCTCAGGAATTCCCTCAGCTCGGAATTTTTCTGAAGCACCTCCTTCAGCCTGTACAGCTCATCCTCGACGACCTCGACGAGGTCTTCCGATTGTGCAACGTGAAAAAGGGAATTCGCATAACCATTCACAACGGAATCAGCTCTCATATTTCTCACCCACCTTGGAAATGTACTCGTCTAGGAGCTGTTCATGGTCCTTCTTGTCGAGGGTCTTTTCGATGACCTTCGAGGCGGCCATGATGCTGAGGTCTGCGAGCCTCTCCTTCAGTTCCATGAGGGCCTTCTCTTTTTGAAACTCGATCTCCTCCTGAGCCCTTTTAACGATCTGATTGGATTCCTCGTGGGCCTTTTGGATGACCTCCTTCTTAATATTCTCGCCCATCATCTTACCCTCGGCGAGGATCTTCTGCGCCTCTTCCCTTGCCTGGGCTAACTGCTTCTTATAATCCTCCAAAAGGGCTTCCGCCGATTCCCGGGTCTTCTTGGCCTCTTCGAGGGAATCGCGGATGGAGTCCTCCCGGTTCTTCAGGGCCTTGGTAATCGGTTTGTAAGCGACTTTCCACAGGAGGATGAGGAGAATGGTGAAGGAGATAAAGGTCCATATTATGAGGCCCGGTTCGGCTTGAAACATGGAATGCCCTCCCTTAAACTGATTTGATTCGTTTGTGGTCTCAGCTCTTTCCCTATTTGAAGGTGAGAAGGAAGCTAATGACCAAGGCATAGAGGGCCAAGGCTTCGATGAAGGCGATACCGATAATCATGGTCGTCCTGAGGAGGCCCGCAGCCTCGGGTTGCCGTGCGATTCCCTCCACCGTTTTCCCTACCATAAACCCCATGCCGATGCCGGTTCCAAGTGCTCCCAACCCGATGCTCAAACCTGCACCAAAGTAAGCTAACGCTGTAGCTTCCATACGGACATTCCTCCTTTTGAGAAGTTAATGGGCCTCTTGTACCGCTTCCGCGATGTACATTGCCGCCAAGATCGAGAAGATATAGGCTTGAATAAAGCCGACGAAAATCTCGAAGGCGCTCATAACCACTACTCCCATGAGGGGAACAGCGACGATGACCCAACTCTTGAACATGATGATCATGAAGAGAAAGACCAGGATTACCGCATGGCCGGCCGTCATATTGGCAAACAGACGGACGGCCAGTGAAAATGGCTTTGCAAATTGGCTAATGATCTCAATGGGAACCATAATGGGAATGATAAAAATGGGAATACCCTTGGGCACGAACTTCTTCAGATACCCGAGAAGGCCATGTTTGGCAACGCCTGCCCCTTGAGTACAGAGGAAGACGATTACAGCTAACGTGGCCGTCACGTTGATATTGGATGTGGCCGTAAAGGCCCCTGGAATCAGGCCCAGGAGGTTACAGAAGAGGATGAAGAAGAAGAGGGTTGCGATGAAGGGAAACCATGCCAGCCCTTCTTCTCCTATGGTCTGGAGGATGAGGTTGGTGCGAAGAAAGTCAATGATGGCCTCTACCAGGTTTTGGAGACCCGATGGAACGAGCTTCGCCCTTCGTCCCCCAAGAATAAGAAGGAGAAATGTCAATAAACAGGCAACCCATAACATGACAACTGCCTTGGTAATGGAAAGGTCGATACCCAGAATATGGATTTCCACTATGGGGTGAAGTTCGAAGTGGTGCAACAGGTCCATTGGGTCACCCTCTTTCTCATTGTCCCCGAATCCCCGGGAGATTCGGTTTATTGGGGAAACGGGTTTTCCTATAATAGATCAGCATTTCCCAGAAGATGAGGACCGTGAAACATGCGGTAAAGGCCACGAGGGCCGATGGTAAATCGATCATTTCCACTCGAGCCAAAAAATAAAAAATCAGGAAGAGCAGGATGAGCCGCACAAAGAAAGTCCCCAGGACGAAGGCGATGGAGATGATTTTGGACGACCTGATGGCCCTTGATGCAATGGCCATCGAAACACAGAAATTAGCGAGGGCAAGTAGAGCGCCGATAACTGCCCCGGGGATCCATGAAATCATTTCCCCTTTCCCTTGTCGTGATCCTCCCTTGCTATGAACCTAAAGAGATTTCGAAAACCTGCCGCTGCCCCGAAGATGAATCCGATGATGAGGATCCACGGCTGGGTGCCCAACCATTTATCAGCCCAATACCCCATGAAGGTACCGATGAGGACTGCGGCAGCCATTTCAATCCCAAGGCTTCCATAAAGCCTTAAGTCTTCGAATAGCCTCTTCTTTTCTTCCTTCGACTGGGGCATTAAACTTGTGAATTGATTAACATACCGGAAGGAAATTTGTCAAGGGTTTTACCTTGAGTTTCCCTCCTCCGTTAATGGGCCCTCACGATCTCTTTTACCCTCATCAACCTGGAGAGGTTGGATCGTTCCAGTTCGCTCAGCTTCATGGTGATGTATTTGATGGTCTCCTCCAGGTTGGGAATCAATATGTACTCCAATGCGTTAACCCTTCGCCGGGTCCGCACGATCTCCTCACCCAAGAGCTGCATCCATTTCTCCTTCTGAGCCAGGACAATCATCTCCCCTACCACCTGATCGAGGGAATGGAGCGAGCTGTCCAACTCGCTCGATGTTGTGGCAAAACCGTAGCACCTAATCTCCCCCTCCACCGTGGGCTGCATCTCGGGAACTGCGATATTCATCACGGTTCGCCTCGAAACATTCAGGGCGATGGTCTTGCTGGGAAAACCCACGGCCTCCTCCAGATATGCCTTGGACATGGCGGATGAGACGAAGAGAAACCGTCGAAAGGCCTGTTCCAAGGCCTTTTCCACGGCCGTACGAATTTCCCTGATGTCTTTGATCAGGTCCATAAACTGCCTCATCAACTCGTCCTGTTTATCCTTCAGGAGCTTGTGGCCGCGTCTGGCCATGACCAGACGCTTCTTTAACCTCAGAAGCTCCATCCGGGTGGGATGAACCTCAAGTTGCACTTCTATCCTCACCCCCTTATTTGAGTCTCATTTTCGGTTTTGCATTAAAGATTATTCTCTATCACGCCACTTTGGCCAGCTTTTTGGGTTCTTCCTCCTTGAAACGGGTCAGATATTTATCGATCCATTCCCCTCTGATCCTCTTCAGCTCTGAGGTGGGGAATACCGACAGGAGTTTCCATCCGAGGTCAAGCGTCTCCTCAATGGATCGGTTCTCGTAATCACCCTGGGATACGTACTGCCTCTCGAACGTATCGGCGAAATCGTAATACATCTTGTCAATTTCGCTGAGGGCCGCTTCCCCCAATATAACGGATAACTCCTGAGCCTCCTTCCCCCTGGCGTAAGCCGCAAAGAGCTGATTGAAGACATCCGAGTGATCCTCCCGGGTCTTGTCCCGTCCGATCCCCTTATCCTTGAGCCGGGAAAGGGAGGGGAGAACATCTATGGGAGGGGAGATATTTTTGCGATGCAAGGCCCTGCTCAGGATGATCTGCCCCTCGGTAATGTAACCGGTTAGATCGGGAATGGGGTGGGTTTTATCGTCCTCCGGCATGGAGAGGATGGGTATTTGGGTGATGGAACCATTCTTCCCCTTGATCCTCCCGGCCCTTTCGTAGATGGTTGAGAGATCGGTATACAGATAGCCGGGATATCCCCTTCTCCCGGGAATCTCTTTTCGGGCCGCTGAGATTTCCCGGAGGGCTTCGCAATAATTGGTCATATCCGTAAGGATGACCAAAACGTGCACATCCTTCTCGAAGGCCAGAAATTCCGCTGTGGTTAAGGCCATCCTGGGGGTGGCGATTCTTTCCAAGGCCGGGTTATTGGCAAGGTTGAGAAAGAGGACGGATCGATCGATGGCCCCCGTCTCTTCGAAATCGCTGGCGAAATATTCGGCTTCCTCATGGGTAATCCCCATAGCACCGAAGACAATGGCGAATTTCTCCTTCGTCCCGAGAACTCTGGCCTGACGAGCGATCTGTGCAGCCAACTGATTGTGGGGAAGTCCCGAACCCGAAAAGATGGGCAGTTTCTGACCTCGAACCAAGGTGTTGAGGCCATCGATCGCCGAAATCCCCGTCTGGATGAATTCTTCAGGATAATCCCTGGCGAAGGGGTTGATGGGATTGCCGTTGATGTCATAGCTCTTTTCGGCCAAGATTTTTGGCCCGCCGTCAATGGGCCGGCCCAGTCCATCGAAAACCCGACCCAAAACCTCCATGGATAGGCCAATCTCGATACCCCGAGCGAGAAATCTCACCCTGCATTTGGTAACATCCACGCCAGTGGTGCCCTCGAAGAGTTGGATTAGGGCCTTATCTTCATTCACCTCCAGGACTTTTCCCATCCGTTTATCTCCATCTGGTAACTCCACCTCTACTAACTCCTCATATTTTACCCCTTCGACTTCTTCGACGAGCAGCAGAGGCCCTGAGATATCCCTGATCGTCAGGTATTCCTTAAGCATTCGATTCTCCTTCCTCCCGCAAAACCTCCTCCGCCTCAGAGCGGATATGTGCCTCGATCTCTCTAAGTTGGTCAAGTTGATCCTCGGGAATGTACTTGGCCCGGGCGATCTCCTCCCGCACCCTCAGCCCTTGGATCTTCTGAAAGGGGATCACCTTTTCAAGCATCCCCTCGCAGAGATGGTGGAGTTGGAGTATAAGGTTCAAGAGCAGGTAATTCTTTTCGGATGAGGTATAGGTATCGATTTCATGGAATGCATTCTGATGTAAGAAGTCCTCACGGATGGATCTGGTCGTCTCCAAGACCAATCGATCGGAGATGGAAAGGGAGTCCATTCCCACCAATCTCGCGATTTCCAGCAATTCAGCCTCCTGCTGCAGCAGCCTCATCGCCTCCTTGCGTTGCTCCGGAAACTCTTCAGTTACATGTTTCTTCATGTGCTCTTCAAGGTTATCGTGATAAAGGGAGTAACTGTTCAACCAACTGATGGCTGGGAAGTGTCTCTGAAAGGCAAGCCTGTCCTCCAGGCTCCAGAAGACCTTGACTACCCGCAAGGTGCTCTGGACCACGGGATCGGAGAGATCCCCCCCGGGGGGAGAGATGGATCCAATGGTCGTCAAAGCCCCTACCCGATTATCACTTCCCATGCAGATCACCTTTCCCGATCGCTCGTAGAATTCCGCAATTCGAGTTCCCAGGTAGGCGGGGTAACCCTCCTCGCCGGGCATCTCCTCCAAACGGCCCGATATCTCCCTCATGGCTTCAGCCCATCTGGAAGTCGAATCGGCCTGCAGGGCCACGCTGTATCCCATATCCCGGAAATATTCGGCTAAAGTGATCCCCGTGTAGACGGAAGCCTCTCTGGCGGCCACGGGCATATTTGAGGTATTGGCGATGAGAACCGTCCGTCGCATCAGCGTCTCCCCGGTCTTGGGGTCCTTCAATTGGGGGAGCTCGATGAGCACATCGGTCATCTCATTACCCCTTTCCCCACATCCCACGTAGACGATGATCTCCGCATCGGCCCATTTTGCCAGTTGGTGTTGAATCACCGTCTTGCCACTTCCGAATGGGCCAGGCACACAAGCCGTTCCCCCTTTCGCCACGGGGAAGAGCATATCGATGACCCTCTGCCCTGTTACGAGGGGTTCTTCGGGGGGCAGTTTCTTTTTATAAGGGCGGGGTTTTCTGACGGGCCATTTCTGAAGCATTGATATATCCCTCATTCCATCGGGGGTTTCCACCCGGCAAATGATCTCCTCAACGGTAAACTCCCCTTCCCGGATTTCCCTGATGGTTCCCTTGATGGATATGGGGACCATAATGCGATGCTCAACCACAACGGTTTCCTGTACGGAACCGATAATGTCACCTCCTTCGACCCGATCTCCCTCCTTCTTATGGGGCTTGAAGGCCCACTTCCTCCCTCTATCGATGGGAGGCACGGTAATGCCACGAGTGATGTAATCGCCCGTTCGTTCGTAGATGATGTCCAGGGGACGTTGGATACCATCGTAGATCGATTCGATGAGCCCTGGGGCCAACTCAACGCTCAAGGGGAGGCCCGTAGATTCCACTGGTTCTCCTGGCCCGATTCCCAGTGTATCCTCATAGACCTGGATGAATGCCCTTTGGCTATGGATTTCAATAATTTCCCCAATGAGGCCTTTCTCGCTCACCCGGACCACATCGAACATTCTGGCGTCCTGCATTTGGTCGGCGACAACGAGGGGACCTGCTACCTTGACGATTACACCTTTTCTCATTTACTTCTCCTGACTTTCCGCAAAGATATCCGCGCCGATCGCCCTGACCACGGTCCTTTTGATATTCTCCATCCCCAGGCCAAGAGATCCCTGATTGTTCGGTATCAACACGATGCTGGAAAGGGCTCCCTTAGCGAGATCATCGATCAAGGGGAGGATTTCCCTGGCGATGGGTTCAGTGACAAAAATTACCGCATAATTCTCCCTGCAAAGACGCCTGAGGATAGGCTTGGCTTCCTCCGAATTGGCCACTGGATAGACCGAAACCCCAATAGCACGAAAGCAGAGTATGGAATCCTTATCCCCCAACACGGCGATATTAGAAGAAGCCACCGGACATTCTCTCCTTTAAGGTCTCCGCCGGGACATTGTTCAACAGCCCCACGAAAATGGTCCTGATGGTACGGATTTCACTCTCCTTCTTATAGAGATAGGCAATAAGGGGCTCGATGCCAAAGGCGATCAAATCGGCCCGCCTTATATAATTGAAGAGGAATGCCTCTCTCATTTTCTCGAATAGCAGGAAGGATTCCTGGGTTTGGAGATGCGCTAAACCCTCGGTCACCATCAGGACATAAGGGGTATGGGACAATCGAGCAGGGACGGCATCAAGGTTTTCCCCGAAGAGGCTCGACATAAAATCCGTTGATATGGTTCCGTCCTCCAGCAAGGCCTCTTGGAAGAAGCTCTTCTCTCCATTTGCCCATCGGATTCGGAAAAGGGAGAGGATGTTGATTAGATCGATTTCCCCCTGCAGGAGTCCATACAGGAAGGGGCACCCTTCCCTCTTCACGATACTCACGAAGGTTCGGAACATCGCTCGATCCACGATAACATCGATCCATTTGGGGGCCGGGGTCTCGGGGAAAACCCCCGTCACCGATGCAAGGGCTGCCCTGAGGTGGGACGGAAGCACCACAGCTCCTTCCTTCTCCCGAACCGATTCCCTCACCCGTTCCACGGGTATTGTTCCCAGGGTGATGTAGGCCGAATCCATGGGTTCACCACCATAGTTCTCCTTGAGGGCAACCTTCAAATTATGGAAATCATAACGAAGCCGAAAAATATCGGTCAACGCCGGGTCCCTCGACAGATCACCCATCAGCTTCACGACCCCTTCCATTTCCTCTCCTAGGATTGTTTCATACTCCCAAGGTGAACTTACTTTGGACAGGAACTCAGCGTATTGGGTTTCACCCAAAAGCCTCAAAAACTCATCGATGCTACCCGCCTCTGCCAACCTAGCAATCCTTTCCCCCGTGAGTAGCCGCGTCTCCAAGGCGCGGATTCGTCCCACGGCATAAGCATACCCAACATCATCTCCGTATTCCCACTGCGCTTCCATGGTACGTTATTTCCCCTTCTTCTTATCGGGAAATAGGATCCGAGCCACTGTCGCCTCGAGCGCATCCCGTTTTGAATAGATGATCGATTCGATGCTACAGTTGACCTCTTTGCGACCCCTGCGCAGGATGACCCCACCCCTGATGGGCCGACTTTCCCGTGAAAGCCTTAACTTACCCTTTTTACCGGCCTTTAAGAAGGTTTCATTCAATTCCCCGATAAAACCATCTCCCATTCTCTCCCGATCCTTCTGGTTTAAGATGAGTTCCTCATCGCCTTCGAGATTGGCATCAAAGATGAGCTTTTTCAACAGCGCCGAATACCTCTCCGTATCCCCCTCCAAGAGTTGGGTTACGGCCTTTTCAAAGGCCGTCTCTATCATCTCCTGTTTTAGACCGAGGACCTCCTTTCGGATGTCCAGCTCTGCCATGGAGATCAGCCTTTTTTTTTGGTCCTCTGCCAGTTTTTCGGCCCTTTTGCTTGAAGCTTCCCGGAGGGCCCGGACCGTCTCCTCGCATTCGGATTGAATGGATTGAATCTGTGCTTTTTTTTCCCTGTCGATATGGGAAGCCTTTTCCCGGGCGTCCTTTAATATCTTATCGACAATGGCTTCAAGGGACATCCCATACTCCACTCGAGAAAGGTTAGGAGTGGTTTAGTATCCAAAGGGTATGAGTTAATGCATGGGAAGGCTAGATCTTGATGCTCCAGAGGAGCAGGATAGTTGTGATCAGGCCAAATATGGCGTATGTTTCGACCATCGCCCCATAGATAACTCCCTTCATCAGGGTTTCGGGCCTCCTCGCTGCCATCGCCACTCCTGCGGCACAAACCTTCCCCTGATGGATGCCTGAGATCCATGAGGCAAATCCCACGGGGAGCGCGGCAAAAAAGATTTGCCAGCTTTGCACCAAGTTCAGGCTTACGGGGGTTCCCCCGAGCAATCCCAACTTAAACATGATGAGAAATCCACCTAATAACCCATATATCCCCTGGGTTCCCGGTAATACTACCAGGATCAGAAGGGAGGGAAATTTATCGGGATCTTCCGTTAACACCCCATCTGCGGCTTGCCCAGCGGTGCTGATACCGACGCTCGAACCAAAGCCAGCAAGGAAGATGGCGATGGCAGCCCCTGCGAATGGAATGGCGTAGCCGATGAAGTCCATACGTTCCTCCTTTCGATGGATTTAATGGGTTCGTTACTGCAATCCATCAGTGATGATGGTATATTTGGGATTCTTCTGAAATGGCCGAAACGGTTTCCCCCCTCCCTGGAAAAATTTGGGGAAGAATTCTACATAATGGAGCCGGAGGGTGTGGACGAATGCCCCCAGCCCGTTGATGACGATATTAAAGAGATGGCCGATGGTGAAAAGAAGGATGAAGACAGCCCATCCCACATAGGGCCAGCTTAATACCATACTCCCCAAAAGGTTGACAACCATGGCGACGACCGCCGTGGCAAGTCCGAGGGCGAATAACCTCAAATAGGAGAGGACATCTCCTAAATAAGAAGTGATTCCGTAAAGTTCAAAAACACCCCATGCGATCCTGAGGATACGATTGGGGGTGGTGCGGTCGGTAAAGAGGACGATAGTGAGGCTAGATAGGCCGACCATGGCCAGTCCAATGGTTTTAAGGAATGGGGGAAGGGTTCCCTTGTAACCGAGGAACACTAAGACGATGGAGTTGATCAAAATGAGCCAGGCCAGGGGACTGCAGAGTGCTTCAACCAAATCTCCATTCCGAATATTTCGAACCGTCCTGATGACTAAACCGAAACAGATCTGAATAAAGCCGAGGATAAGGGCGATCAGGATGAAGGTCATAACCTGGTCCATGGGATTAAATACCATCAAGACCTCCCTACCCTTTTTGAGGAAGTTAAGGGAAGGTGGAAGATAATTCACGAGATCACCGAACCACCCCCCGGTGATGGCTCCCATAAAAATGGCGGAGATTCCACCGAAAAGTAATACCCACATCAGCTTAATTTTCCCCAACGTTGCCCTGTATTTCTTGAGGAGAAAGAGAAAGGTTGCAGTAATGATGATTCCGTAAGCCGCATCGGTAAGGCAGAGGCCGAAGAAAATGAAAAAGAAGGGGGCCAAAAAGGGAGAAGGATCGAATTCCCTCGAATTGGGCATGCCATAGAGCTCAGTTATGACTTCGAAGGGGCGAATGGGCTTGGGGTTATCCAGGCAGATGGGTGGGGTCTCCCGGTCCATCTGCTCCGCCTCGACGAGGGCCAATTCATCAAATTCCCCATTGAGCTGTTCCTGGAAATTGGGCCATTTCCCCGCGGGGACCCATCCCTCAATGACGAAGGTGTCGGAAGTTTGCCCGAAGTGGCATTCGGCCTTCTTCCGTTGGAGCTGGCTCGATAGGTTGTCATAGAGGACCTGTAGATTGTGCCGGTGGTGGACCAACGCACGGCTTTTCTCACCAATGGTATGGATCATCTGGCGAAGTTCCCGGATACGGGATATCCCCCTTTGATAAATCTCCCGAGGGGTCCCCTTGAGATCCGGGAATTTCATTTCCTCGAAGCCGAAGCCTTTGAGCAGATCCAAGAGGTCCTGTTTGAATGCATTATGGAAGATGGCTACCAGATACGTCCCCTCTTTCCCTTGGTGGACGTTTACTACCTCAAATGTCTCAGTGAGGTTTAACGCCTTCATCCTCAGATCGGGGAGTATTTTCGGCGGAAGCAAGCCCAAAAGGGTTGTCGTATATTCCGTAGGGGCGAGGTCTTCAAAAGGGACGTCTAAATCGATCCATGGCGTCAGTTGGTCCATGAGGAATTCGACCCTGCCGATCTCAGAGAACAGGTCGTTTGCTTCCTTCTCCAGGTCTCGACATTGCTGGACTACGGCCACTTCATCGAAGGCATCGACGACTCGCTGAAATTGCTCGCGTGAAAGGATAATCTTAGGGGAGAGGACACCCGAGATCAAACCCCTACTCTCCTCGAATTGGGAGAGGTAGTTAATGGCAGACTGAATATTCGAGATCCGGGCCTCCAAACGCTCATCGGTGACTTCACCATTTTTGTGTGAGGTCGCTTTCCCTTGATCCGTTGAGCCCTCCCTAAAATCGGAAATATGGAGAGCCTCCAGGTCCTGGAGCCTTTGGAGCAGATCTGCCTGGATACCCCGATGGGCAATGATGTTCACCTTTTTCATGGGAGATATGGCCATGATGCTTACATTTCCTTCATGATGTGTTTGACAGCCTCATCAATATTTTCCTGGCCCATTTCTCGTATACGTACCAGCCCCTTCCTTGCCCTCTCCCTCAATCTCTCTATTTCGCCCTTAGCCTCTTCAGTTGCCCTTTGTATGGCCTCTTTCTCCATTCGGGTCGAGGCCTTTTGTTGTTCGTCGATCTTATCCGCGGCGCCCCTTCTGGCTTCCTCGAGGGCTATTGCGGCCTCCGATTCCGCCTTCTTTATCATCTCTCGTGCCGTATCCTCGGCCTTCTTGATCTCCTGGATGAGTTTTAGCGCTACCATTCCCGCCCCATTTAGTTGAGGACCTCTTCTGTCGGCTCCTCCTTCCCCGCAGGTTCTTTTTCCTTAATGGGGGTTATTTTTATCGCGGCTGTCTCGGCCCCTTTTTCCATCTTGCAGGTTCCATCGAAAAGCCCCCCCTCTTCGATCACCAAAGTCGGCGTAATGATGTTTCCATAGAGCTTTCCTGTGGAATGAATCTCGATTTTAGCGGTGGCGGAGATGTTTCCACTTACCTTCCCATCAACGAGGAGACTGCTAACATTGATCTCCGCGTTGACGGCCGCCTTCTCACCAATGATGAGGATATCCCCGGAAAAAATCTCCCCATCGAACTTACCGTCAAGCCTTGCCATCCCCTCGAAGCCCATCTTCCCTTCGAATGAGGTGTTCTCGCCGAGAATGGCCTCCACATCACCCGATTTGATATCACCCTTTAGCTTCATTCAAACCCCCCTTTCCCCGATTGTGAAGCTCCCCGCCCACAGGGCGGGGCTTCCCGGAAATGATATGTCATTTTCAATTGTGCCCCTTGACCCGCCTACAAGGCGGGGCTTGCGGGGCACTTACCGGCCACCCCCGTTTTTCGTAATTGGATGGGTTGAATCGGCAGTAAATCTTTTTTTCCTTTAAGGTAATATTCCCGGGTTCGGTTCCTAACCCGCCAGATGCTCCGGTTTGAGCCTTCCTTCGTAATTACAGCATCTGGTGCTTCAGCCCAAAAACAAAAAATAAAGCACATTTGAGAGGAAATTGCAATAATGAAAGTATTCTGGAGTTTTCTGACTTTCTGGTGGACTCCGTTGTCCCTGAGCGTAATTTGCAGATCATGTTTCTGTGGTGGTGGGGGCCATGATTATCTCGACGATTCTCTCCAGGTCCTCCTCGGAATAGAACTCGATCTCGATTTTGCCCTTCCTTCCCTTTTTGGGTATCCGAACTTGGGTGCCGAGAAATTTTTTCAGCGTCTCCTCTAAAAACCCAAGGTGTAATTCCTCCTCGCTAGCAGGCTTCACATCCATATCCCTTTTCAACCCTTGGGCATTGAGCCTTTTTACCAGTCTCTCGGTCTCCCGCACGGAAAAGCTCCTTTTGATGACCTTGGCACAGGCCGCCTTCTGTTCTTCCGGGCTATTCAATCCGAGCAGAGTTCTTGCATGTCCACTGGAAATGGATTCGTCGGCGAGATAATCCTTAATCCCTTGAGGCAACTTGAGGAGCCTTACGGCATTGGCCACCGTTGCCCTATCCTTGCCGATTCTCTTGGCCAGCTCTTCCTGGGTGTAGTGGAATTCCTCCATTAACCTCTTGTAGGCCTCCGCTTCCTCTAAGGGGTTGAGGTCTTCCCTTTGAAGGTTTTCGATCAGGGCCAACTCCATTGCCTCGACGGTGGTGACGTCTCTCACGATGACGGGAACCTCCTTTATCCCCGCCCTTTGGGCTGCCCGCCACCGCCTTTCCCCGACGATGAGCTCGTAACCCCCATCCGTCTTTCTGACGATTAAGGGTTCAATTATTCCCTTCTCCTTAATGGAGTTGGCTAATTCGGTCAATTTCCCCTCATCGAATCCCTTTCTGGGTTGATATCTGTTGGGGGTGATTTCTTCAATACCGCAGGAGAAGAAATTCTTCTGGTCCTCCTTTTCGATATCGGGGATTAAGGCCCCCAAGCCTTTTCCCAAGGCCGGTCGTTTAACCACTATAGACCTCCCCGTTGAGTAAAATCTCCTTGGCGAGATTTAAATAGCTTTCAGCCCCCTTCGAATTAATATCATAAAGGAGAATCGGTTTTCCATGGGAAGGAGCTTCGCTCAGCTTCACATTTCTCGGAATGATGGTCTCAAATACCTTATCCTTGAAGTGGCTTCGAACCTCTTCAACCACTTGGTGGGAGAGGTTATTTCGAACATCGAACATCGTTAACAAAATGCCCTCGATCTCCAGGTCTGGATTCAAGTAACGTTTTATCAGACGAATGGTTTTAAGAAGCTGGGATAAACCCTCCATGGCATAGTATTCACATTGGAGGGGAATAATCACTGAGTCAGAGGCAGTGAGGGAATTGATGGTCAAAATCCCGAGGGAGGGGGGACAATCGATGAAGATATAGTCATATACACCTTTTACAGCCTGGAGGACCGTATCCAGCTTTCTCTCCCTGGCGAGTTCATTGATCAACTCAACCTCGGCCCCGATGAGATCCGAGTTCGACGTAGCGATCTCCAGATAGGGTATTTCCGTCCCCTTGATAATCTCGTCCATGCCATATCCCCGGATGAGGATGTGGTAGATATTCTCCTTTATCTCATCCTTTTGACATCCAACCCCGCTGGTGGAATTGGCTTGGGGATCGATATCAACCAAGAGCGTCCTTTTCTCCGCAGCGGCGATAGATGCCGATAGGTTAACCGCGGTGGTGGTTTTACCTACTCCACCCTTCTGGTTAGCGATGCATATAACCCTTGTCATCCTTCAATTGGCTACAGTTTCTTTGACGTGTACGAAGATTAATCCATGGGTTTTACTATAACTGTTCTAAATTATTCGATGTTTTAATCTTATAGCTCAGCTGAAATATAGCACAAAGTGGGTACTTTTAAAAGGAAAAAATTGGCGAATAGCGCCATTATACTCTGTAACCGGGGGTTTTTTCTCAGGGCTTTATCGAGCAAAACTCCTTTGGGGCGAAGAAGAGAAGCGTTCGGCTGGCATCGATGAAGGGAAGGGTGAATGAGATCACCCTCTGAAGCCTCATATTCAATCGTGCTATGTTATTATCCTTGAACGTCCCTCTCCTCCCCCCGATCTTTCCTTTCATGGCGATAATGATTCCCGTATCTTTGATGAACGGTCGGGCTATTCCAAGAATGGTTTCCAGGCTACCAAAGGCCCTCGAAAGGGCATAGTCGAAAGATTTGTTGAATTTATCTGCGATCCCTGGATCTGGGAGGTGAGCGTGAATGGTGTCAATCCCCTCCAGCTTCAATTGTCGAATGAGGTGTCTCTGAAAAGAGAGTTTTTTCTGAGACGAATCGATGGAGGTCACCTTCAAGCTTGGATCAGAGATCTTTAGGACGATACAGGGAAAGCCGGCTCCGGAACCTATATCCAGCAGGGAACATCCTTGGGAGAGGTATGGAGAAACGGCCAGGGAATCGAGAAAATGTTTGACGACGATTTCAAAGGGACGCCTGATGGAGGTGAGATTCATCTTTCGATTCCACCTCATTAATTCCTCCAGGAAGAATTCGAGGGCCTTCACCTTCTCCTCGGAGAGTTCTATCCCCAGCTCCCTGGCACCCTCCCATAGAACCTCATTGAGGTCTTGCCTCATACCTCGTCTCCTGGGGAGGTCCCCCTATGTGTATATCACAAAAGGGAAGACGCGTCCACGTAATGGCCGCTTCATCTGATCCAAAGGTGCCATCCGAGGTGGTAACAGTAAATTTGGGTATGGGTATCCAGCTTCTCCAGCAAATTTACGCTTATGGACAACGGTGTTCCCTTGAAACTTAGGGGTTTTCACCTGATTATAGGGTTGACTTTGGATCTTCCTTTCTATATTACAATAACCATAGTTTTCGCGCGAGTTTCGAAAGGTGTAACGTGCTTGCTTCGAAAAGGATGATAGGTGCCGCCGTTATACTATCCCTGTTACTCGGGGGCTGTCTGGGGAAGAAGAGGGGATGGAAGGAAACCGAGACTGACCCAGCCCCCCTGTATGAAAAGGGATTGGCGTTATACAAAAAGAGAAAGTATAGCGATGCCCTCGAGGTATTTAATGAATTGAAGAGTAGCTTTCCCGGCGAGGACCCCTACTATACCTGGGCGGAATTGAAGGTCGCTGATTGTCATTTCTTTAAGAAGAAATATACGGATGCCATCAGCCATTACGAGGAATTCAAGAAGTTTCACCCCTTCCATGGGGATATTCCATATGTTATTTTCCAAATCGGGTTGTCCCATTTCAATCAGATGAAATCCATAGACCGGGATCAAGGTGCTACCAGTAAGGCGTTGTCAAATTTTGAATTTGTCATAACCAATTATTCAGCCTCCATCTTTGCCGAGAAGGCAGGGGAAAAGGTGAAAATATGTAGGAAGAGATTGGCTGAGAAGGAATTATACGTAGCTAAATTTTATTATAAGAAGAAGAAGTATCAAGGGGCCAAGGCGAGGCTCGAGGCCGTGGTGAAGCTCTATCCGGAAGTGGATATTCTCGACGAGGCCTTTTTCTATTTGGGAAAGTCTCACCTGAAACTAGGGGAGACGAATGCGGCGAGGGGGGTTTTTAGGGACTTGGTTCAAAATTATCCCGATAGCAAGTTTTCGGATGAGGCTAAGAAAAAGTTGCAGGAACTACCAGAGGAGGAATTGACATCAACGGGAACTGAGGCAACCCATTGAACGGAGGAGAGAACTTCCTCGTCTCCTTGTTTTAAAGCTTGTAATGTGATCGCTTTATGGCCTGAACACTATTCTGATATTTTTGACTTTAACATGTAGTTGGGTATAATTTTAACGGCCTTCCCCCGTGTATTGATTGGGATTTATCCCAGGGTACTGTTCTGGTTGCTTCACTCCCACCCGGTTCACTATCATCCCTACACCCCATCCCACGTGGTGGGAGTCCTTCAGCTTTTCCTGCTGACAGGTTTGGTATTTATGGTGGCCACAGCTGCCTTTTCACCTCACGAGGGAATCGTTCTCCATGGGTTGATCTATTTTCTGGCATCCTAAGGGGATTCCCATATTCCTCCCCCCTTTCATGCCCCGAAGTGACCCTTTTGGGATTCGGGGATGCGGAACCTCTACCCCTTCCAGCCGAGTTTGGGTACTGCCGTTATGCGGTGCTGCAGTTTGGAGGATAGAATTTCGCTTGGGGGGAAGGTTTTCTCCCAGTAATGGATAAGCCCAATAAATCGAACAAAGTAGACATGCGGGTTAAACCAAGCAACTCAAGAAGTTTCCGATGAGGCTACATTGACAATGATAAATAATTTCAATAAAATTAATAATTTGGTAAAATTAGGGTAAGGTTTATTTCCCACTGACCGCAGGCAACGATGTTCGATAATCTATCGGAGAAATTACAGGGTGTTTTTAAGAAGCTTAAGGGCCACGGAAAGCTGAATGAGGGAGATATCAAAGCAGCCCTGAGGGAGGTGAAACTCGGTTTATTGGAGGGCGATGTCCATTTCAAGGTGGTCAAGGATTTCATCGACGCCATCCATTCACGGGCCATAGGTCAGGAGGTCATGGAGAGTTTAACCCCTGCCCAGCAGGTGATTAAGATTGTTCACCAGGAGCTGGCATCCTTGATGGGGGATGGGGAGCCAAAAATCCGTCTATCAGGGCAGCCCCCTATCCCCGTCATGCTGGTTGGGCTCCATGGCTGCGGAAAGACGACGACGGCTGCCAAGTTGGCGGTATACTTCAAGGAGAGGCACCGATTTCCCTACCTGGTACCGGCCGACGTTTACAGGCCAGCAGCTATTGAGCAGCTTCAGCTTTTGGCAAAGGAATCGGGGATAGAATTTTATGAATCCAGTCCGGTGGAAAGCCCTCTGGAGATCTGCCAACGGGCGAGGCAGAGGGCTCTGGCAGGGGGTTATGACCTCATGTTCGTCGATACTGCCGGAAGGCTCCATATCGACGAGCCCTTGATGGAAGAACTTCGGGAGATAAAGGGTCAATTGTACCCCAAGGAAATCCTCTTGGTGGCCGACGCCATGACGGGTCAAGATGCGGTCAATATCGCCAAGGCCTTTAACGATGCCCTGGACATTGACGGGGTTATCCTCACCAAAATGGAGGGTGATGCAAGGGGAGGTGCCGCCCTCTCCATCAAGGGAGTAACGGGAAAACCCATAAAATTCATCGGCACCGGGGAAAAACTGGACGCATTGGAGGTGTTTCACCCCGACCGGATGGCCTCTCGAATCCTGGGAATGGGGGATGTCCTTTCCTTGATCGAAAAAGCCCAGGCCTCCTTCGATGAGCAGAAGGCCGAGGAACTGGAGAAAAAGCTGAGAAAGGAGGCCTTTACCCTGGAGGATTTCCGGGATCAGATTCAGCGGATCAAGAAGATGGGCTCCATTGAGAACATTCTGAATATGATTCCCGGGATTGGGGGGTTGAAGGGCCTGAAGGGAATTCAATTCCAGGAGCAAGAACTGGTGAAGATTGAGGCCATTATCAATTCCATGACTCCTAAAGAACGACGGAATCATGGCATCGTCAATGGAAGCCGACGATTAAGGATAGCTAAGGGGAGCGGGACAACGGTTCCAGACGTTAACAGGCTTCTCAAACAGTACACGCACATGCTCAAGATGATGAAGAAGTTGAGGAAAGGAGGGACGAAGGAGTTTTATAAGATGTTGCGGATTTAACTTACCGTGGAAAACCAGGGGAGGTGATGCAAAAGATGGCTATCGTCATGAGGCTGGCACGCTTTGGCAGCAAAAAAAATCCGTTTTATCGGATTGTCGTCTCGGATTCTCGTTTCCCGAGAGATGGTCGGTTTATCGAGAAGATCGGAACCTACGACCCCAATAAGGATCCCGCTGAAATCCATATCATGGAGGACAGGGCGATGGAGTGGTATAAAAAGGGTGCCCAGCCCAGCAAGACGGTCAGAAACCTGTTAAGGCAATCTGGGATCTTAAAAAAATTGGCGTAGGGAGGTGGGAGTTTGGTCGATCTCCGATGGCTACCGTTGCGAAGACAATCTATTTCAAGGGGGAAGGGTGGAATGAAAGAGTTAATCGAATACATCGCCAAAGCTCTCGTGGACAACCCAGATCAAGTGAAGGTCTCCGAAATTGAAGGGGAGAGGACCTCTGTCATCGAGTTGACCGTTGCCAAAGAGGATTTGGGCAAGGTGATCGGTAAGCAGGGCCGGACGGCTCGGGCCATAAGGACGATCCTGAGTGCCGCATCGACTAAGATCAAAAGACATTCCGTTTTGGAGATCATCGAATAAATCCCAATGAAAGGCCAGTACATCATCATCGGGAGGGTTTCGGGACTCCATGGAATAAAGGGCAAACTCAGAATCCGCTATTACAACGAGACGCGGTCTGATTTCTTATCGTATCGGAAGGTCTATTTGGAAGACAGGGATGGCCATGTCCAGCCCTATGAGATTCAAGAGGCGAAAATCCACAATAAATTTATCTCGGCCCGATTAAAGGGTTGTGAAGGAATTACTGACGCGGAGAAACTGATCGGCTCATCGGTTTTGGTAAAGAGGAAAAACCTTCCTCCCCCGGAAGAAGGGGAGTATTATTGGTTTGAAATTATCGGAATGGATGTGGTTACCGACGAGGGAAGACCACTGGGCAGGGTGGAGAAAATACTGCCCACGGGGAGCAACGATGTTTATCTCGTTCAGGGGAGCGGAGGGGAGTGGTTGATTCCGGCCACTGAGGAGGTGATCGTACGGGTGGACAAGGATAAAGGGCAAATGGTGATCCACCCCATAGAGGGGCTGTTGGAGAAATGATTAGCTTCGATATTCTCACCCTCTTTCCGGATATGTTCCAGTCTCCCCTGGCATCAAGCGTATTGAAGAAGGCTATTGATAGAGGGGTTATCAAGGTCAGGGTCTTTAATATTCGCGATTTCACCATGGACAAACATCGCGTCGTCGACGACTCCCCCTATGGTGGTGGGAGTGGCATGGTTATGAAAGCCGGGCCGATCGTGGAGGGTATTGAGCGGCTCAAATCCACCAATGGTTCACCGATGGTTATCTTGATGACTCCACAGGGGGTACCGTTCGATCACAGTCAAGCAAAGAGGCTCAGTCAATACGGCCATCTCCTTTTCGTCTGTGGACGATACGAGGGGGTGGATGAGCGAGTGAGGGAGTACGTTGACGAGGAGATCTCCGTCGGGGATTACATTCTGATGGGGGGAGAGTTGGCCGTTATGGTCGTCATTGATGCCGTTTCCCGTTTCGTGCCGGGAGTGTTGGGCTCAGAGGGGTCCGTCTTGGAGGAATCCTTTGCCAATGCCCTGCTGGAATATCCCCAATACACTCGGCCTCGAGTTTTCCGGGGAAAAAGGGTCCCTGAAGTCTTGATATCGGGGGATCATCGGCAGATTACCAATTGGCGGAGGAGGGAGGCATTGAAGAGGACTTTTATACGGCGCCCTGATCTCCTGGAAAAGGTAAACCTCTCGGAAGGTGATCTCGCCCTCTTGGAGGAGATAAAGAGGGAGGAGAGGGAAGAGAGGGAATCAAGGGATAATTAAGGAGTGCCAGGGAAAACTAATAATAACGGTAACATATACGTTGGCTTAGTCCATTATCCTGTTTACGATAAGAACAAGAATATCGTCGCCACCGCGGTGACGACGACGGATATCCACGATATCGCCAGGTCCGCGAAGACTTTTGATGTGAGAGGGTTTTATGTCATTACGCCTCTGGAATCCCAGAACCAGTTAGTGCAGCGGGTTCTTCGGCACTGGGTCGAGGGGACAGGGGCCACGTATAATCCTACCAGGCAGGCTGCCCTCTCGTTGGTCAAGGTGGAGGAATCCATGGAGGGGGCCATTGGGGATATATCCGGGCATTGGAAGTCAGGGGTGAAGGTTGTTGCCACCGGGGCTCGGTCCCAACGTGGAAATATCGGTTACCAGCAGCTTAAGGAGATTTTATCGGAAGCCTCGCAGCCATTCCTGTTACTATTCGGTACCGGTTGGGGTTTGACGGAAGAGGTCATGCGGAATTGCGACTATATCTTGGCCCCTATTGAGGGATCTCATTACAACCACCTCTCCGTTCGCTCCGCGGCGGCTATTATCCTAGACCGACTTCTGGGTCGCGGATAGGGCAGATAGAAGGAGGAGAAGATGAATCACATGGAAACGATTGAGAAGGAACAGGTGAGGATGGATCTGCCCGATTTCGCCGTCGGGGATACGGTTAAGGTACATTTCAAGATCGTCGAGGGGGAAAAGGAGCGGATACAGGTCTTCGAGGGGGTGGTCATCAGAAAGAAAAAAGGGGGTGTTGGGGCAACCTTCACCGTGAGAAAGGTTTCCTATGGGATCGGCGTGGAGAGAGTTTTTCCCCTTCATTCCCCGAGGATCGAAAAGATTGAGATTGTAAACCGCGGAAGGGTTCGAAGGGCAAGACTTTACTATTTGAGGAAGTTGAGGGGAAAAGCAGCCCGCATAAAGACGAAGAAGCAAACCCGGTGATGGGATTACTCAATGGTTGCTAGCCGACGGGAGCAACTTACCTTTTTGCAATTCCCACATCAGACCATGGCCTTCTTCGAAGGCCAATGCTACGGGGCAGGCTACAGGAATATCGCCGGAATCGATGAGGTCGGTAGGGGACCATTGGCCGGCCCCGTTGTGGCAGCAGCCGTGATTTTCTCGAGGGGATGGATTGATGAGGAGATCACCGACTCCAAGAGATTGTCCCCCCAAAAAAGAGAGGAACTATACGGTAAAATTCTCTCCAATTCCCGATCCGTGGGGATCGGGGTGGTGGACCAGGCTGAAATTGACCGGACAAATATCCTTCAGGCAAGCTTGAAGGCCATGGAGATGGCCGTAGGAAAGCTGTCCCCCCCTCCCGATTACCTCCTCGTGGATGGCATATATGGTATTCCCATCCGTATCCCCCAGCGGTGCATCAAGAGGGGAGATACCCTGAGCATTTCCATTGCCGCCGCATCCATCGTTGCCAAAGTCACACGAGACCGAATGATGATAGAACACCATGAAAAGTACCCTCAATACAATTTCCCAAAGCATAAGGGCTATGGAACCAGGGAGCATTTAGAGGCGATCAGAAAATTTGGATGCTGTGAACTGCACCGAATGACCTTCAGGGGGGTCAAAGCCTACACAGGATCGACTTGAGGTGGAAGATGGAAGGGGACAACAGGAAGGAAGTTGGCAAGCGAGGAGAAGATGCAGCGGCTAAATATATCAAGAAGAGGGGATATAAGATCGTGGAGCGCAATTTCACCTGCCCGTTGGGCGAGATGGATATTATCGCCTTGGAGAGAAAAACCCTCTGTTTCATTGAGGTGAAGACACTGTCCGGGAAGAACTATGGTCCGCCTGAAATTGCGGTCAATATCTATAAGCAACACAAGCTATCGAAGGTTGCGCTGGCATACCTCAATCAAAAGCATCTTCATGATATAAAGGCCCGTTTCGACGTCATCGCCGTTACCCTCTCCCCAGAGGATGAAAGGATCGAGCTGATTAAGGATGCCTTCGAGTTGAGGTATCCAGAACTCTATGATCGATAATATCCGTCCCTTCCCCTTCAATCCCACATCTTGAGGAATCAAGATACATCTCGCCTGAGACTCGGATGTAACCTGCCGCTCTTGTAGTAGCCATCGATTTTCTCCCTTTGGCCTTGATTTAGCCCGAGCAATTTGAAGGCCAAGGCATGACTGCTAGCCGTCATGACGTTTCCCCTTTCCTGTTTGAGTTTTGGTGGGATAGTACGTGTAGGATCACCGGTGCAGTCAGTGTAAGGCCGAGTTTTTTTGGGTATGTTAGGAGATAGCCGAAGTCTTTTCACCGGGAAGTTATAGGACC
>JAQYWG010000149.1 GCA_030145085.1 Thermodesulfobacteriota bacterium | reverse complement strand
AACCTAGTGTTTGAGCCCAAAAGGCGAGTTTTAGGTTTGCAGTGAAGCGAACTCTAGAATGATCAAAAATTCTTTTCAGAGAGCGAGAGGGGATTTGAGCAACAAACCCCAATAGCATAACCCCTTTCTCATTCCTTCGAGCGCTCTCACGTGTGGAATAAAAGGGGGAAAACTCATTTCCCGAAAAGGGAGGAATCCCGTGAGAATTTCCCATTTTGTCTTCGCTTTGGCGGCCATGATTTGCTGGGGGGTTGCTCCCCTTTTCGGTAAGGCCGCCATGTTTCGGATAGATCCTTGGACATGGCTGGGCGATGAGGAGCTTCGTTATCAGCCTCATCATGTTGATCTGGGTTATCGTAACGGGACATTTTCGCCAACTCGTGCAGACCGAATTTTCAAGCTGGGGCCTGATTTGTGCGGAGGGGATTTTGGCCTCTCTTTTGGGCCATCTCGCCTATTTCTACGCCATCAAATATGGAATGATCTCCCGAGTGATCCCCATCACATCGGCATTTCCATTGATTGCTATTCTGGGTGGTCTGTTCTTGTTTTCGGAAAGGATAAGTTGGGATAGACTGGTCGGTGCGATCATGATAATAGTGGGGATTATTGTTATTCGGAGGTAATCCCGGAGCGAAAGGGAATTTAGGCAAGGGCCCGGGGGCATTAAAGTGAAGGGACACGGAAGCACTCAAAAAACTCAGGAGACTGGTTTATTTATGTTGTAGAAAAGGAGAGACTCCGATAGAATTTTTCTTGGCAAGAAATCTTTGAATTGGATCCATTGGATACATGAAGGAGTTCAAAAACGAATTTTCGTGGTCCAAGTCCAGGGATGAAAGTTTTCAAACCTGCCTCAGGCAGTATTACTTGAATTACTACGGATACTGGGATGGATGGCTGGATGATGCCCCTTCACGGACCCGCCAAATCTACATCCTAAAGAACCTGAAAACTCGGCAAATGTGGGCCGGCGAAAGGGTTCATCAGTGCATAGAACGGACCATTAAGAACCTGCAGAGAGGGATTCCCATCCTTGATATAGACCAGATCATTTCCATCACTCTCAACAGAATGAGGGCCGACTTCAAGTCCTCCAAGATGAAGAATTACCTCCGGACGCCCAAGAGCTGTGCTCTCTTCGAACACGAATACGAGCTGGGTGTCCCCGATGAGTTGTGGAGGGAGACCGCCCATAATGTGGAACTCTGCCTGAGGAATTTCTACAATTCGGAGATATTTCGAGGGCTGAAAGAGATCCCCCCGGGTCATTGGCTGGAGACTGAGCAATTTTCCTACTTCATATTCGAGGGGGTTAAAATCTGGGTAGTTATGGATTGCTGTTTCAGATCGGACTCCGACATCACCATTATCGATTGGAAGACGGGGAAGAGTACCACTGAGGACAACTCAATTCAGTTATCCTGTTATGCCCTCTATGTCTTGGAGAAGTGGGGGATTGATCCGGGGAAGATAAAGGTCATCGAGTATAACCTATCCACCGATACTCCGAAGGATTTCTTCATCACAAGGAGGAATATCGAGGACATAAAGGGTTACATTCGGGGGAGTATAGCCGACATGAGATTCCTCCTCACCGATGTGGAGGCCAATATTCCAAAGGACGAATCTTGCTTCAAACCCGTTGACGATAGACGGATTAGTGATCAGTGTAATTTTAAAAAAATCTGTAAGGGGAGGTGAATAATCGAGGGTGTTCCGAACAGTGTGGATGGATGAACATCTCTGTAGGTACTGGTACTTTTACTATTTTTCCCCCGTGGTTTGGTATTTCATCATAGCCGGTAACGTGATCCTCGAACGTAGCGAAGGAGTTTCAAGCTTGTTTGCCCTTGTTTCCCTGGCACAGCTCATCATCATGGGTCTGGTCATCCCCAAATTTATCCTTCAGCTCACCTCCAGAATAGAGGTGTTGGAAAAGGAGGGAAGAGCGTACCGCAAAGTTTTACGCAAACTGGAGCGGAAGGGGATTATTGAGGGGGATGGGATGGGAGGATTCACGGTACCATGACGTGATTCGGTTGGAACGCGATTTACCGTCTATGGGTGACCGATCGCGGGACTCGAGGAGAAGTATGAGAGCACGTTTAAGAAGGAGACGTATAGGAGGGAAGGGAATATTCCTTTTGGAGTTCCCCAAATTACTGGCAGGATTATAGGACCCATAAGATGAATACGTCTTTGGAAGGAGGAGAACGGTGGGGGTAGTTGAAAGAAAAGAGTATCTATCTTCCGCTTCTGAAAATCTTGAGGTGGTAAAACAAAGCCTTGAAAACTTGACCTTTGAAATAGAGAATATATTAGCAGATTGGAGGGAAAGCCTTAGCCTTCTCGCCGAGGATTCGGAGGATATGGATGAATACCAGGAGAAGATCGATGATTTTGAAGAGATGTTGAGTAATCTCGAGGAGGCAAAGGGCATCATAGAGGATATCGTTTTGGAACCATGATTCCCTTGGAATCGAGGGGGTGAGTTGGCCGACGGAGGGACCTTTTTAAAGGGAATTTAAGGGAAGCCTGGAAATATGGGGAAGATCAAAAGCACGTGGGATATTGTGATGGAAAAAACCAAAGGCATGAAGGTCACCTCCGGGGATAGGGAGAGGATCAAGAAAGAGGAACGGACCTCCCGGGTCAATGCGATCTTCTATCGGTACATGGATGTCCAGGGGAATCAGCCCTACCTTCAGAAGGAGCTAGAGGGGTTGCAGGTAGAGGAGAGGGAGGTCGTCAAAGGGGAACTCCTCTCACTGCTTTTGGATGCCCTTGACCTCGCCAAGGACAATCGCAGGGTCGTTACGGGAATTGAGACCCTGAAGGGGAAACCGGTGGCCAAGACCTTGGAAAAGTTGCACCTTCTGGTATCAGAGTATAAGGCCTCCAGGGATGACCGGGCCAGGGAAATCGAGGGGATTTTTCGCCGCAGATTGGCCGACATGGGGATATCCGGCTCCGCAGTTCAACCAAGCCTGGAGGGGAAGAGGGATTGGATTGAGGCCTTGGAAGGGCTTCGAAGGGATTACGGGAATCGATTGGAAGCATTGAAGAAGGAGTTCTGAATTCATAAAATGGGGAAATAATTTTCCCGGATAAATTTGAAATTCTGCAGCACCGACTGTTTCCCCATGATGATCTCTCCATGCCCGGGAAGGAAGGCCTCGATATCCAGTTGAGATAACCTCTGGATACTGTGCTTCAATTGGTTCGCATCGCCTCCGGGGAAATCCGTCCTCCCCACGCCGCCACTGAATACCACATCCCCCGAGATGAGCACTTTCTTTTGCGGCCAATAGAAACAGATGGAGCCGGGAGAGTGTCCAGGGGTGTGGTAGACCTCCAGGTCGATCTTTCCCAGTTTAAGGGTACCCTCCCTCAGGTAGAAATCAGCCCTGAAGCGAGGGGATGTAATCCCCATCATCTGATAAAGGGTTTCTCCATGAGCTTTCAGGTATCGTTCCTCCTCTTGATGCATGGCCATGGCGAACTCGGATTCCACGAATTGCGAGACGCCTTCGAAGTGGTCCGGATGACAATGGGTGCTCATGATGAGATTGAGGTCTCCGGGGGTGAAACCGTCTTCCTCCATGCACGCCAAGAGCCTTCCGAGGTGTTTGAGATGGCCAACATCGATGAGGGCAGTAAGATCTCCTCTAATAATATAGCTATTGCAATTATTCTCAATGGGGTTTTCCCACGGGTAATGGAAGAGGCCCTTCTCTATGATCATGGGATCGAAATACCTCTGTACCCTTCACCAGGAAAGGATCCAAGGCCAAAGCCAGTGCGGTTGTAGCCAATAGGTTCCTTCTCGCGCCTTCGGCTGACTTTCCTTATCCCAAAAGGGTGGAAATGTCAAGGTGAATGGTCTATATTTTCTGAGATTTTCATCATTTTTCACTTAAAGAAAAGTGTATCCTAGCCCGGACTCCTTGAGGAGCGAGTGTCCAAGGGTGGAAAGATGATATTGGGACAGTATGAAGTCGGGAGCTTCGCCGTTTTTGCCTACCTCGTTGGGGACGAGGAGACCGGTAAGGGTTTGATAATCGACCCGGCCGATGAGACCGAGATGTTGATCGAAGAGGCCAAGAAATTCGGGATCGAAATCACCTATATCGTCAATACCCATGGCCATGTTGACCACATCATGGGAAATGCAAAGATGAAACGGAGAACCGGGGCTGAGATTATCATCCACGAAGCGGAGGAAGAATGGTTGGTTCATACTCCATCCTATATGCTTGATATGTTCCGTGCGCAACCTTCTCCCCCGGCCGACATAACGGTCAAGGACGGCGACTCCATCACGGTGGGAGATATCGCGCTGGAGGTGATTCATACCCCTGGTCACTCCCCAGGTGGAATAAGCCTCCATCGGGATAGAGTAGTTTTTACCGGGGATACGCTCTTCGTGGGATCGGTGGGAAGAACGGACTTCCCCTATGCTTCATGGGAACAATTGGAACATTCCATCAGAACAAGGCTCTATATCCTACCCGGAAATACCGTCATATATCCGGGCCATAACTATGGATTTTCCCCTTCCTCCACTATTGACGACGAGATGCTCAATAATCAGTTTGTGAGGGGGTAAGAGACCGTCGTAAAATTTCACTGTCTTCTCAGAAAGACCTCCCCATAGTAGGCCGTTACCCCCTCGTTGCTCTGGTCGGTATCCGTCTGGATACCGAGGGCAAGGATTCCCTCCGGGTCGGTGCCGAAGGCAGCCCTATAATCATCCAAGAGATTTCTCTTCTCCCCTATCCATAGGTTTGCCTTCTTTTCCCCGCTTTCCAGGACGATGACCTTGGAATGGGTCACCGAGGGGTTATCGATGATCCGCCCCTTCTCGATCCTGTTTCCCCAAATGTATTCTATCCTGGGCCCGAAGGGCTCATTCTTCCTCATGATTTTTTTTACCAGATACTCGAGGCCATACCGCAGGGGCATCTCTTCGGGTCCAGTCTGAAAGACGACGATGACCCGAGCTGCGCTGTCGTTGCGGTCTTCCCGAGTCTCCATGGCCTGTCGAATGACGTTGCTAATCTTCCATCTCCAGGAGATGATGGGGTAGTCCTTCAATTCCGCCTTCACCTCTTTGAAGAGGGAGGAGGAGGTGCCGATACCCTCGGCCTTGAGGACGCACCTCCCACGATATTTGAGGACCTCGTAACTGGTTGGGGAGGTATTGAAATAGGTCACGGTCTTCCAGCCCTTGGGACTGCCGTCGGCTTCTTTCTCAATAATGAATTTCCCGATGGCTATGCGATTTGCCGCCCCCAAAAGGGAGGAAGGTTCTAAGAAAATGGGGATGAAGAGAAGGATGAAAATCCGGAAAAGATTCCCAACTCTCGGAACTCGCGAAGTCCTTTGCATCGAATCCAACCCCCCGTGACCCAATCTATTGGATTCTTGACCCAACGTCAAGAACCCTTATCGGTATGGCTATTCAAATCGAAGGATCCCAGGGAAAGAGAGAGTCATGAGGATCCACATGGGAAGGAATTTTTCGGTGCTATAAGGATGACGCCGATGCGATCCTTTAGGGTGATCCCCCTTCGGTGACCTCACAATGAAAGGCGAATACCTTCAATCCCAAATCATAAGCCTTTCATTCTTTTCCCTTAGGGTAGTTGACGTTCGTTGTCGTCTCCGTCCAGTTCAGGCTCGACGAGGTCGAACCAGACCACCCCCAATTTATCCAACCGGCCGCTATCGAAGGGAGGAGGCGGTGATCCCTGTTTGGCCCCGCGGGAAAGGACGAGAGGAAAGACCACCTTGTTGCTCTTGTTCCCGCCCCTGTCCCGGATGAATACCGTCAGGCTGAGTTGAGTCCACTCGGACAGCCAAAGGCCCATGCCAGTGGAGCTGGAAAAAACGAGATATCCCCTTAGCTCTTCCCGGTGCCTCTTCTTGATGCGTACATAACTGGAGGAATACGTCCCATACCCTACCTGATCGAGGATGGCTACAAATCCCCGCATATCCCCATCCGGGTCATCGGCTTCCACGTAGATCTTCCAATCGTCGCCGTGGTGGAGTTCCTCGGAGGCAAACCAGTGGCTGATAACAGGGGGACTTCCCCCCGGCTTGATGAACCATTCATTCAAAGATTTGGCGTATCCTATCCTCATGGGAAGGGCTACAAGGGCCCCGATGAAAACAACAGCCGCAAATCTCTTCATGCGGATCTCCTTTTCGTTGGTTAAACATCTCATCAAATTATACATCAAAATAAAGAGATTATTCATCCACTCCCATTTTCATGGGCAATATGCTGAAACCCATGATGAGAGCGCCCCAGATTATGAAACCGGTGCCATTCGTATCTGAGACAAACACTGGGGCGGTTTTTTTGCAAGTTAGGAAACAGATATGGTACTATCAATACATAAAAAGGGGCCGGCGCGGTCCTCACGGGTTTCTTTTTTTTATTCGACAGGAAATACGCATTCATGTCGACCAGGTGCAGCTTGGCTCAACAAGGGTATCTGAGGGGGAGCTGTATCACCCGGATGGATGGTAAAGGGGTATTGGCCTGTGAGGCAACCCTAAAGGAGGAG
>JAQYWG010000148.1 GCA_030145085.1 Thermodesulfobacteriota bacterium | reverse complement strand
CCCAGATGGTTATCAATCAGATTCGGGGGCTGCAAGGGGTCCAAACCACGGAGACATTGATAGGGGGGATGATTTAAGATCGATTTAGATTGAGATCTCTGAAAAATGAGCTCATCGCTGTTCAGAATATTTTTTCGACCATTCTAAAGTTCACTTCCGTGCAAAGAGCGCGTGTTGGGCGCTACTTCGTTCCCAAAACTCACCCTGGAGGCTGAAACAAGCGTCGCGGTTCTCCAAACACTTGAATTAGAATGGTCATTGTCCTAAACGCAAGACTGCAGCACCGGAGAACTGCAACACTCTATAATTTCTCGCCCGGAGCTCCTTTCCTCAGTTTTTCAGAGATTTATACTTAATGGCTTGTTGAAAAAGCGTTCAAGAAGGAACTCCATGCTCTACAGCCCGTCATTTATCACTATGGCCTTTGCCAACCTGTTTGTCGTATCGAGTTTCGGTGCCTTCTTCCTCTTTCCCCTTTTCATTACGAGCCATGGAGGTTCCAAGTCGGACATAGGGATTATCATGGGCGTCTTCGCCCTCTCCTCCGTCATCTGTCGCCCCTGGATCTCCGATATGATCGATCGCATCGGACGGAAGAGAAGCTACACGATTGGATGCATGATTATGAGCATTCTCCCGCTCATCTACCTCCTCTTTCGAGGGGAGCTGTCCCATTTCTACCTTCCCCTGATCCTTGTCCGTGTCTTCCATGGTGTAGGATTGGCCATCTGCTTTACCGCGGTATTCACCTACATCGCTGACATCATCCCTGAGGGGCGCTTAAATGAGGGGCTAGGTATGTTCGGAATCACGGGGATCACAGGGCTGGCCATCGGGCCAATCATTGGTGAGACAATAATCCGAACATTTGGCTTTCCCATCTTCTTTCTTGCCGCCACGGGAATGGCAACTCTTGGCCTGTTGCTCACTCTCCCCCTTCCCGAATCTTTTAAGTCTGTCTCCCATGAATCGGCCCAGTCCTTTTTCTCGGTTCTCATAAGGAGAAGGCCTCTGACCGTTGCCGTGCTCTCCCTTCTGTTTGGGTTCGGTTTATCAGCCTCTGGCAGCTTTGTCTCCCCCTTTGCCAAGGAGCAGGGTATCGCATTCATTTCCCTTTACTATATCTCCTATTCTTCAGCGGCAGTTCTAACAAGGCTTCTTGGAGGAAGGCTTGCGGACAGGGTTGGAGAGGATCGGATTATCCCCCATGCTCAGATCCTAACCGGAGGAGGCCTTCTGATCTTGATCCTGCTGGGAGGAAATACGATCCTGGTCCTCTCGGGCTTTCTGTCGGGCTGTGGACATGGACTGCTCTTCCCATGCCTAAACTCCCTGGCCATTCGCGACCAGCCTATCGATATCCGTGGAAAGATCACCGGTGTCTTCACGGGCGGAATCGACACCGGGGCCTTTGCAGGGTCTATTATCCTGGGCTACATCGGGCAGTGGGCGGGCTTTCGTCCACTCTTCTTCGCGGCAGGTTTAGTCCTCTTAATAGGGCTTGGCGTTTACAAGTTTCAAGGAATGAATAGTAAGTAACTGGCTAAGGGAAAGTGGGTAGCTGTTCTGTATCTGAGATTTATAGCTCTTCACAAATGCTTTGATTGATATGATGAGTCTATTACAGGCCTATTGACAGGGGGCATTCGCGGTGGGAAAATCATTGAAATGAGTTTCATGGATTCTCTTACCAGAATCCCGGGAATTTTGGCGAGTCCACGCCACATCATGGAATTTTTGGAACGGCGGTGATCACGATGAAACGACCCAAAACCGTCGCAGTCCTCACCGGCGGCGGGGATGTGCCAGGCCTTAATCCCTGCATCAAGACCATTGTTTATCGGGCCATTGAAGAGGGGATGCGCATTCTCGGAATCAGAAGAGGGTGGGCAGGGCTTCTCAACTATAATCCAGAGGATCCGGAAAGCTTCGATGCGAATCTCGCTTGGCTGGACAAGCAGATGGTCCGCACCATCGATCGTTCAGGAGGGACCTATCTGCACACTTCCAGGACCAACCCAGGGGTTGTGAGGCCCAAAGATCTCCCGGAATTTCTGAGGGATCGTGTACCTGCTGGCACGGAAATGGCGGATTTGACAGACCACATCCTGAAAAGCCTCTCTCATTTAAAGGTAGATATCCTCCTCCCCATTGGAGGGGATGATACCCTCAGCTTCGCCGAGAGAATACATGAAGAAGGTTTTCCCGTCATCGCGATCCCCAAGACCATGGACAACGATGTCTTCGGCACCGACTATTGCATCGGCTTTTCAACGGCCGTCACCCGAAGCGTGAACTCCATCCATGCCCTCAGAACTTCCATTGGCTCCCACGAGCGGATTGGCGTGATCGAGGTCTTTGGCCGTGAAAGCGGGGAGACCTGCCTGGTCTCCGCTTACTTGGCAGGGGTCGATCGGGCTATTATCTCAGAGGTCCCCTTTGAGCCGGATAAACTCGCCAGGATGATTATGGAGGATAAGAGGGCTAACCCGGCAAACTACGCAATCATCACCATCTCCGAGGGGGCCAAGATGATCGGAGGAACGTTGGTCCAACGGGGGGAGCCCGATGCGTATGGTCATCGAAAACTCGGGGGGATCGGTATTGAAACGGGAGAGGTCCTGAAGAGGTTCACGGGGGAGGACATCATCTTTCAACAGCTCTCTTATCTTATGCGTAGCGGGGTTCCCGATTCCCTCGATCTTATGGTGGCCGTCAACTTTGCCAACATGGCCATGACCCTGGCGTTGAAGCGAATCACAGGGCGCATGGTTGCCTTGAGCAACGGGATTTATACGGATATTCCCCTCAGCATCGTTACATCGGGCCAGAAAAGGGTCGATGTGCCGGAACTCTACGATGTCGACCAGTACCGCCCCAAGGTCCTCGACGTCATGGGAAAGCCCATGTTTCTCTATTGAAACGGAATCCAGAGATTTTGGGTCAAACATGAATTAGGGACACTTCCCATATTTTTTACTTTCCTTTTGTGGCCCTCTCACCTTCTTGAGTAAAATATCACGTTCAAGAATTTTCTGAAGTCTCTTTTCATAAACCTCTCAACTCCAAGGGGTCTGCCTGTTGATGTCGCCTTCCTGAAAGATTGTCTTGATCTTCAAAAAAAAATTTCTCTATTGCTTCCACGTTGTGTTACATGGTGGGGATAATTTATAGTAATTGCTATCTTTAGGATATGAAGTAAGTATTTCAATAGGTAATGAATGGCAAGAAAAATATGGGAAGTGTCCCTATTCCCTATGCCATTGTCATTGATAGAGGTGGGGTCCCCTCCTTGTTTATCGTCTGGAAGACAGTGGAAATCCAAATGCCTATCAAGGCCTTTGATATGGCTGATCCCAAACACGTATGAAGATCATGCCTGTATTATTCATAGGGGCTGGTGTTCCGGGCGGAGCAGGTCATTAATGGTCTTGACCGGGTTGAACGTGATGAGGGGAACTTCCACAAAAATGGTATTCCAGTGAGCCATGGCACCGTTCCAGAGGCCCGGAAGCTCGAGGGCCTTGAGTTCACGACCCTCTTTCGATTTCTTGGTGATTACAATTGCATCGGGGTCGGTATATTGCCTCAGATCGAATGGATTACCCCTGTAGTCTCGCACGCCGGCGACAATATCTACGGGGTTGAAGTGGGTCGCTGAGCTCCATATTTCCTGCTGTTCAACTGAATCGGGATCCACTTGTGGCTCTTCGATGATCTGTAAGGATAGGGAACCATCTTGTCCCTCGACCCAAAATGGGCCGCCACCGGGTTCTCCTTGGCTTTTGACCACGCCACACACACGCAATGGACGATTGAGTCTGGACAGGAGGAATTCCCTTTTCTCCATGGTGGATCCCAATCTTAGGCCTTCCGGAACCGAAAGGAAGAGCTCAGTACTGGCAAATTCCAGGGCTTCACGGAAAAACTGCTCTTCATCAATGTCCCCCGCTAGTTTCTCCACGTATGAGAAGATCCTCTTCTGGATCTTTACCAGGTATCCGGCTAGAGCGCTTTTCCATATGAATGTCGGATCCTTGAGCCTGTCCGGAACGACATTGTCAATGTTCTTGATGAATATGACATCTCCCTTGAGATCGTTGAGATTGTCGATGAGGGCCCCATGTCCGCTTGGCCTGAAGAGGAGCCTTCCATCCTCCAGGCGGAAGGGACGATTTTCCAGATCTACCGCAAGGGTATTGGTGGATTGGTTCTGGATGGAGAAGTCCACCTGAAATCGGACATGGTCTTTCCTTTCGTATAGAGGCCTCACTTTTTCCAAAAGTTTCTCAAAACCTTCCCGGTGTTCCGGGGATACGGTAAAGTGGAGCCGACAGATCCCACGGCCGTTACGGACATATTCCGCTGCCTCCACCAGGTGCTCCTCAAAGGCTGTGCGACTCTCATCGGGATATCGATGGAACTTCAGCAGTCCTTTGGGCAGATTGGCGTAGTTCAGCCCCCGAGGGGTAAGAAGATACTCAAAGATCTTCCCGAATCGCCCCTCTTCCATCAGGGCGTGGATGTCGAGTCGGGCCTTGGCCATGACTTGTTTTAGGGCATCGAAGAAGGCGAAGCGATGGACCCCGACCACGAATGCGAGAAGATCTTTGCATTTCCGTTCTCCAGCCTCTGTTCTTCTGGCAATTTCATCCCTTCTCAGGCGGGATTCATGAGTGTAGAACCAGAGAAGGAGTTCAAACATCCGAGTGGCAGCACCTGATGCGGGCACGAACTTCAGGCACCGCCCCTGATTTGTGGCCTCCCGGTGATATTCAAAAAGCGTTGGGAGTTCTTCCTCCGTTATGGCTCGTATGCTATCGCTTATTGTGCAGGGACCCTTGAGCCGCAGATAGGGATCAGGCCTTTGGAAGGCTTGGAGTTGAGAGATGACCTGTTCTTCCCTCATCCCGAGGGCCTTGATTTGATTGAGATCTTTGCTCGTAAACTTGAAAGAATTGGTCACCTGTTTTCTCCTGGAAACGTTCTTTGTGAATTTAAGGATGGGCTACCCATCTCGCTCGCAGCATCCGCGCCGAAAAAATGCGCTCCGGAAAGCCAATGGGCGGCCCTATTTCCAGATGTCCGCGTTGCCCTTCGGGCCAGAGTGGCCAAAGACTACTAAAAGATTACGATATAATGTCACAAGTTACAAATTTTTGTGAGTTCGGGAGGCAACATTACCCGGAGATTCTTGCACAATTTTCCATTGTATTGTGATGAGGGAATTGTCCCTACTGGTGGGTGGCATCGTGCACCAAATCCAATGCCCGCTGAACGCCCATGGTCGGCACTACTCCACATCCTTTGGCGGGGCGGATATGCCAGCACTCCCCCTCTCGTCCGATCTCAATCCAGAAGTGTTGGGTAAGGTTTTCGTCGGCCACGATTACCCGTGCCATTCCCTTCTGGCGTTTGTGGTCATAGAGAAATTCCTTGAACTCAGCGACGGTATCGCCGCGTTCGTTGACAGGATAAAAACGGTCGGGATCGAAATGTTCAATCTGATAGGTCACCAATGGTGTGTCCTCCTTCAGCGGGATTTCCACGTGCTCTTGTTTGAGCAACTGCAGCTCGTTGAATTCCTTCTGCCCGCTTTCATGCCACTTACGTTCATATTTTGTACCGAATCGAGGTGGTATTGATTTACAATACGACTCGAAGCCGGTACCGGGGACCTGCTCAAGAATCCAGTTCAGGTAGGGTTGATAGTCCGTAATAATTCGGGCCTCTCCGCCGCTTACGAGCCGGCTATTGAGCAGTTTGAGAAAAGAATGGGAGAAGAGGCGATGTTTTGCATGGCGTTTTTTGGGCCATGGGTCCGGGAAAAGCGCGTAGACGCGATGCAATGACTTTGGTAAGAAGAGACGATCAAGGACAACTCGTGCGTCCGCCTGTATCAAGCGGACATTGCTCGCCTTTGCTTGAGCAATATTTCGGAGCGCTTTCCGGACAAAGGTCCACCTCAGTTCGAGGCCCACGAAGTTCCTTACCGGGTGCGTTTGGGCCAGTTGAACCAGGAACTCCCCGTATCCAAAGCCGATTTCCACCTCAAGAATTGTTTTACGTCCGAAATGTCTCTGCCAGTCTATCGGGCGTTCTGCCTTCAACCAGGGGATGAGGGGTTTAAGGGAGAAATTATGGTGGTCCATCACCGTATTTGCCGCGATGCGAGTCCTATGCATATACCTCTTGGAGACCCATTGAGCCGGTAACAAGGAGCGCGATCTCCATAGTATTCTCCCGCGAAAGTCTATGGTATTTGTTTTTCCCGCATAGGCTATCAAAATGGGCAAGCGCTTGTCAAACCGCTCAAAAAAATGGTATGGGAACAGTAAAGAGGCCAAAATCGTGAAACGATATGGCTAGAACACAACGGGAAGGGAGGGTTGCTATGCATGTTCGATCCCCAGCCGCCGCCGCTCATACGGCCGTGGAAATGGAGTCGGAAACCGCCCGGAGAATGGTCGAGGCAGCCACGACATTCTTTGCCTCTCTTACGGTAGAGCAGCAAGAGCGAGCCTTTTTCCCGCTTGAAAGCGATGAACGCCTGAACTGGCATTATATCCCTCGTGAAAGGCGGGGACTGCCCTGGAGGGAGATGAAC
>JAQYWG010000147.1 GCA_030145085.1 Thermodesulfobacteriota bacterium | reverse complement strand
CTCCTGAGCAGCGTTCCTAAAGAAGGGGAGAAATGTAATGGGAAAGGGGTATGAGAAAACAAACCTCATTTCCTTCAAGGGGAAATTCCCTCGTGCGGAAGAGGGGGTATTCATCGATCCTTCCAGCAGGATTATCGGTGATGTAACCCTGAGAACCGGGGCCAGCGTCTGGCCCTTGGCCGTCCTGAGGGCGGATACCGAGGCCATCGTCATCGAGGAGAATGTGGCTATTTTGGACAAGGCGTTGGTCGAGGCGCCCATGGGCCACAGGGTACTGGTCGAGGGAGATGTGATCATCAGTCACGGTGCTATACTCCACGGGTGCACCATCCGAAGGGGGGCCCTCATCGGGATAGGGGCCATCGTCCTGGATGGAGCCGAAGTGGGAAGGGATTCCATCATCGCCAGCGGGAGCGTGGTCCCCCCTGGGACTCGGATACCAGAGGGGTCGTTGGCCATGGGGATCCCGGCCAAGGTAGTGAGGCCCCTGAATGAGAAGGAAATGGCAGCTAAAAAAGACCAATTGGCGGAGCTCATGGAAAAGTCGGAACAATATCGGAAGATCTTCGGGTAGAAGGGGAGGTTGCCCACCGCAGTACCTGTCGGGGTGAGCAAATCACTCACAAAAGCCGGGATCACCGCAGATCATTAGGGAGAAATAACTTATGGATTTTGACCTGACAGGAGAACATGTACTTTTTCAGAAAGCCATTCGAAACTTTGCTCAGAAGGAGATCGCCCCCCTGGTAGATGAGGCAGAGGAGACCAATGTCTTTCCCAAACAGCTCTTTAAAAAAATGGGTGCCCTTGGATATTTATGTCCCAGATACCCGCTAGAATTAGGTGGAGGTGATGGAGACAAGATTATGGATTGTATCATGGCAGAAGAGCTTAATAGGGTAAATGCAGGAATCGCTGCCTCTCTCATGGTCCAGAGCGGTTTGAGTACCCAGCCCATCTATCGGTTTGGCTCTGAGGAACAAAAGGAAAAATTTCTTGTCCCTGCTATTAAGGGAGAAAAGATCGCTGCATTTGCCCTCACCGAGCCGGACGCTGGCTCAGATGCCGCTTCTATTAAAACACGGGCTCTCAAGGATGGTGATCACTATGTTCTAAATGGAACCAAGATTTTTACTACCAATGGTCCCATCTGTGACTTTGCAACGGTGGCTGCCTATACTGACCCTAGCAAACGAGGTGAGGGTATCAACCTCTTTATTGTGGAGAAAGGTACTCCTGGATTTTCTGCCTCTCGAAAGCTCGATAAGGTGGGAAACCGATCTATTGAAACCGGTGAACTGGTCTTTGAAGATTGCCGGGTTCCAGCCAAAAACATGATTGGCGAGAAAGAGGGCGGTGGCTTTGATATGATTGCGGATACCCTTATATCAGGGCGCATAACCTATGGAGGTCGCTGTACCGGAACTGCCCAGGCAGCATATGACCTGACCGTACAGTATGCCAAGGAAAGGATTCAATTCGGAAAACCGATAGTTGCATTTCAGGCCACCCGATTCAAACTGGCGGAAATGGCCATGAATATCGATATTATGCGCTCATACACTTATCGCGTTGCCTGGATGTACGATCAGGGCAAAAATGTACGGAAAGAATCTTCCATGGTTAAACTGTTCGCCTCTGAGACATTACAGAAGATCCTCTCTGATAGCATGCAGATCCATGGTGGTTACGGGTATATGATGGAATATCCTATTCAAAGATACTGGCGGGATGGACGTCTTTTTACCATTACCGAAGGGACCTCTGAGGTGCAACGCCTGATCATTGCCAGCGAAACACTAAGGTAAGCCTGACGCCATTGATTTAGGAACATGATCGATCCAAAGTTCATTCTCATCGCGAGGCTTTACGCCACTGAGGCAGCCGTGGAGATAGCCGAAGCATTCCTGGAAGGTTCCTCGAGGTAACCGCCCGTAGATTCGCCCATGGAAGATACCGTTGAAATTTATTAAAATTATAGATACATTGGTGGAGCCGATTGTTGGTCCATAGGCTTCACCTTCAAGAGGACTTGAGGAAATGGGGTGGAGGCGAATTAAAGCTCCCCTTCCGCCGGGGAGGTATTATTTTTCCGGAAACGAGGCCGTGGCCGAGGGGGCCATTGCCGCCGGATGCCGTTTTTATGGGGGGTATCCCATAACACCCTCCTCGGAGACTATGGAGAGGATGGCCCACCGTCTCGGCCAGATCGGGGGCGTCTTCGTCCAGATGGAGGACGAGCTTTCCTCAATTGCAGCGGTCATCGGTGCCTCGTGGGCTGGCGCCAAGGCTATGACTGCTACTTCAGGCCCTGGACTCAGTCTCATGATGGAAAATATCGGGTATGCGGCCTTCACGGAAACGCCATGCATCATCGTCGATATTCAGCGGGCAGGCCCGGCCACGGGGCAGGCAACCCGGGTTGGAAGCGGGGATATCATGCAGGCCAAATGGGGATCCCACGGGGATTACCAGATCATCGCCCTCTCCCCGTGGAGCGTCCAGGAGATGTACGATGGGACCATACGGGCCTTCAATTTCGCAGAACGTTACCGGGTTCCGACATTTGTCCTGGGTGACGAAGCCGTTGGACACCTTCGGGAAACTTTGGAGATCAAGCCATGGGTTAGGGTTTTCGATCGAAAAAAGTCCAGGGGAAGGCCTCCCTTTGATTCCAAGAATCCGCGTCAGATCCCTCCCATGCCTACCTTCGGTGAAGGAGAAAACCTCCTGGTTACGGGGTCCACCCATGATGGCCATGGAATCCGGAGGACCGATGACCCAAAGGTTCACTCCAGGTTGGTGAGAAGGCTCAACGATAAAATCCTCTTAAACCAGCAGGACATCGTTGACACCGAGGAGTTCTTCATCGAGGACGCCGTGGTGACAGTCCTCTGTTATGGGTTTACCGCCAGGAGCACGCTCACCGCCGTAAAGGAGCTGAGAGAGAGGGGCCATAAGGTGGGATTCATGAGGTTGAAAACCCTGTGGCCGTTTCCCCACGAACGGGTCGGCCAATTGAGCCAAGGGGTGGAAAAGATCTTCGTCCCCGAGATGAACCGAGGCCAGGTGGCCGGGGAGGCCATGAAATCCAGCCGGTGTGAGGTTGTATCCTTCTGCCAAACCAACGGAGAGATAATCCGTCCGGAGGTAATTCGGCAGGAGGTAATGAGGGTACTGTAATGGTTAGGGCAATGGAACAATACCTGAGGTCGGAGATTCCTTCGACCCCCTTTTGCCCCGGGTGTGGCCATGGCATCCTCCTTGGCCTTGTATTGCGATCCATCCATGCATTGGGTATCGACATGCGGGAGATGCTCTTCGTTTCGGGGATTGGATGCGCCTCATGGATACCCAGCCCCCATTTCAATGCAGATACCCTCCACACCACCCATGGCCGGGCCATAGCCTTCGCCACGGGGGCAAAGCTCTATAATCCCAAGCTCAGGGTAATGGTGATCAGCGGCGACGGGGATCTCTCCTCCATCGGGGGAAATCACCTCATCCATGCGGCACGGCGCGATATTGACCTCAAGGTGATCTGCGCGAACAATATGATCTATGGTATGACGGGGGGGCAGGTAGCGGCAACTACTCCCTTGGGTTCTACTACTTCGACCACCCCTTTGGGGAATCCAGATAGGCCCTTTGACCTCTGCAAGCTCGTCCAGGCCGCCGGCGGGAGATTCGTGGCACGGCATTCCGTCACCCAACCGCTGGCCCTCATGGAATCAATCAAAAAGTCCCTTTCCTTCGAGGGTTTTTCCTTCATCGAGGTACTCTCGCCCTGTGCCACTCAATACGGTTCGAAAAACCTTCTGGAATCGGCACCGAAGATCATGGAGTGGTTGATGGAGAACTGCATTCCCAGGGAGGAAGCGGAGGGACTTTCCCCCGAAGAGCTGGAGGAAAAAATCATTACTGGGGAGTGGGGCTATGTCGAAACCGGTACAGGTTAGGTTCGGTGGGTTTGGGGGGCAGGGGATCGTACTGTCGGGCTTGCTCCTCGGCCGGGCGGCCACCTTCGAAGGCAAGTTCGTGGCCGGATCAAACTCCTATGGTGTAGCAGCCAGAGGTGCTGCGTGTCGATCGGAGGTAGTCATATCCGAAGATCCCATTGATTTCCCCCAGGTCACGATTCCGGATATCGTGGTAGTAATGTCCCAACGAGCTTATGACCTCTTTTCCCGCCAAGTGGTCAAGGGTGGTTTGATATTTTACGATTCCCAGTTCATTGTCCCTCACCGGCAAAGAGCTATGGTCGAAGTTCCGGCTACCGAGATGGCCCTTCGAAATGTGGAGGAAAAACGGGTTGCCAATGTGATCTTGCTCTCAGCCGTTGTGGCTCAGACCGGGATTGTCTCACAAGGAGCGCTCCTTCGGGCAATTGACGAGAGCGTTAAGGGGAAGTTTCTCGAGCTCAATAGAAAGGCCGCCGCATTGGGTTTTCATTGGAAAGAGGAAATCCATGAAAGGTAGACCCAAAGAGCTCCCTCCCATGGTGGCGGGGAGAACTCATCGGCCAATAATCGACCTCCTGCGATGTGGGCCATGCTCAGCCTGCCAGCGGGGATGCCCTGCCGAAATTCTGCGGGAATATACCCGCGAGGAGGAGAGCCTTCGGGGAGAAATTTATCGGAATCGGGAGCCAGTTTCAATTTCCCCCATCGGAGAAAACCTCCCTCCTGCTCCCTGTCAACAAGCCTGTCCCCTTGGCCAGGATGTAAGGGGCTATATCGAGAAGGTAGCTTTGGGAATGGATGGGGAAGCAATGGCTATTGTCCGGGAAGCAAACCCCCTTCCCTCCGTATGCGGCTTTATCTGCTCCCGTCCCTGTGAAGAGGCGTGTTTGAGGGAATGGATCGATGATCCCCTCTCCATCAGGGCCCTGAAGCGGTTCATCGTGGAACACGCTTCGACGAAGCAGCCAGACCCGCCGTCGGTTCCTTCGAGGAGGGAAAAGCTTATTTCCATCATTGGGTCCGGGCCCGCCGGCTTAGCGGCAGCCCATGACTTAGCCCGCATGGGCTATGGTGTCAGGGTTTTCGAGGCCCACTCGAAACCGGGGGGGATGTTGGCCATGGGAATCCCCTCCTTTCGCCTTCCCCAAAGGGCCGTCGAGGGGGATATCGGCTATATCGAGGCCATGGGGGTAGAGATTAAAACCAATTGCCGAGTTGGAGGAAGGGATTCCTGGAAGACCCTCCTCGATGACTCTGAGGCCCTCATCCTCGCCGCAGGGGCACAGCGCTCTTTAAATTTGGGGGTGGAGGGCGAGGATGGATTGAAGGCATATTTTGACTGTCTCTCCCTATTGAGGGAATTCAGTCTGGGCCGCTCCGTCGATTTGGGGAAAAGGGTAGTCGTCATTGGGGGAGGATATGCTGCCCTGGATGCCGCCCGAACGGCCCTGAGGATGGGGTCTGAAAAGGTGACTATTCTCTACAGGAGGGCTCTGGAGGATATGCCCGCGGGCAGGGGGGAAGTCGACGAGGCCCTTGAGGAGGGGGTTGAGGTTCAAGTTCAATCACTGCCTATCGCGATCTTGAACCACCGGGGAAGGGTGGAGGGGTTGAGGTGCGTGCGCACCAAAATGGGAAGGCGTGAGAAGGGGAAGAGGAGATCTTTCATGGTCATCGAGGGAACCGAGTTCGAGGTTGAGGCCGACTCCATCATCGCTGCTGTCGGTCAAGAACCGGACCTGTCGTGGCTGCCCCATGATTACCCTTTGGGAATATCAAAGGGAAATACCATCACCACCGATGAGGAGTTGGCGACGACCCGAGAGGGAGTCTTCGCCGCCGGGGACTTGGTCACAGGCCCCTCCTCGGTGGTAGAGGCTATGGCTTCTGGAAAGAAGGCCGCTCAGTCGGTTCATCGCTTCCTCACTACCAGGGGATCGGTGTAATGATTTTCAAGACCTGCGAGCTCGAGAGGAAAAAGAGAGTGAGGAACCCTTCCCTTCCCGTGGAGCAAAGGAGGAGGAGTTTCGACTTGGTGGAGGAGGAATTCCCTGAGAAGGAGGCCGTTTCTGAGGCCTCCCGATGTCTGGCTACGCTCTCCTGCCAAAGTTGCGATATCTGCACCCTTCTCTGCCCGGACCTATGCATCACGAGGAGCGACGTCACGGGGCAGGTGGAGATTGACTACGATTACTGCAAGGGTTGTGGTATTTGTGCGGCCGTATGTCCCAAGAAGGCCATAGAGATGGTCCAGGAATAAGAAGGGCAGACGCCATGGGCCTGCCTCCGACGGCCTGGGAGATTAGTTAATACAGGTCTTATCCCAATTAGTTGGAAGAAAGGGGTCAAGGATTCGAGGATTCAAGGATTCAAGTGTTTATTTTCTAAAGGCTTTATTAGTGCCTTGAGCATCCTTTCAACCTCTCCTCTATCACTCTGAAGCTCAAATATTCTATCATCCTTAGTGTAGCCCAAGTCACCGGCTCATAAGGTCTGCGTCTCTCATTCACAAGGTGAGCCATAAGCTCTATATAAAGACCTGATGTATTCCGGAGTCGTTTTTCTTCCATATCCTTCTGCTATAGTACAAGGGATAGACAGTGCTGCTCTTCTCATCTGTGATATCAGACCATATAATTCTTCTTTTGGGAATCCTTTTGTAACT
>JAQYWG010000146.1 GCA_030145085.1 Thermodesulfobacteriota bacterium | reverse complement strand
TCTGGAGTGAAGGAGGCATTCAGGCGGGCGTGAAGGTTGACAATTCCAAAAGTATTCGGTCCGATCACCGGGATACCGGCCTCATCGGCGATATACATGATCTCATCCTGCAATTTCCCCCCCGACTCATCTTCGATTTCCCTGAAACCAGCCGTGATGAGTACTATTCCCTTGACGTCTTTTTCCGCACAATTCCTGATTATCCCCGGCACGAGCCCGGAAGGAAGCGAAATAACGCAGAGGTCCACCATAGACGGCACATGAATCAGGGAAGAATAGCTTTTCAAGCCGAGGATTTCCCGCTTCCCCGGATTGATCGGAAAAATACTCCCAGAATACCCTCCCTGGATCAAGCTCTTCATCACGTGGAAGCCGAGCTTCCCTTCGTTGTCGGATGCACCTACAACCGCAACGGACCGGGCGTTGAACATGGCATCTATTCCCCTCAATTTATCCGGCATATCTCGGTCTCCCTTTCCCACCCCTGTCTCTTCCAGAAAGGTTTATCCCAAGCATCCAGTTTCGGCAAAAGGGCAGTGGTGACCCAACCCATACCTTTGGCCCTCAGAAGACGTTAAACAAGGTCCTCCCAAACTTCAGCACTGCAGCACCGCATGACCGCAGCACTTGAAGTATACCATGATTGGAAGCCTTATGGTCTTATGATCAAGGAGGGCTCTTTCTCCGCTTTCCTTTCTCTCTCCGCACCCATGACGCTGTATATGGATGTAATTACCAGTTGAAACAAAAAAGGGTTGGGGTTAAGTGAGCTGATCTCCTTTTCCAAATCGAGGGCTGCTGCAAGACAACGCTTTGCTTCATCACTTCGATTCAGTTTGAAAAGGATGTATGCCATCTCCTCGAGCCTGCGCTTATAAAGAAGCCTGCGCTCGCCGGGGAAGAGTTCTCCGAGGGCTCGTCGGTATATTCCCTGAAGCCTCTCTTCCTTTTGCGTGGGATTGAGTGCGATTCGGCTCTCCTCCGCCTCTCTCACCGCCCTCACGTAAGGCTCAACATCTTCGGGTTCCAGTACCCAATTAATAATGCCCTCCATTGCAAGGAGGTTTTTAGAATCGGCAAGGAAACGGTCATTTCCCTTAATCTCATCTTGATCCAGAAGTTGGTAGATCAGAGGACCAGTAATCCCATTTTCTATGTCGCTAATCTCCCTTTTGGCTGTTAGGAAATCCTGGGGAGGGGTCTTCTCCATCTTCTCGGTGAGGGAATATGCTTCCTCCAACAGGAAACGTCCATATGCCGGCGGAATTTCCACAATGGGAAACTTGACCTTCTCCCTCAAATTCCTTAAGAATGTATGAAAGGCCTTCTTCGTCATCTCATCCCGGTGGAAATTCAAGAGGCCTTCGATATCACTTACCAGTGCCTCAAGGGTCTGGAGGCCTCGGGGGATCCTGGGAAGCGCCAGAATAATGAGACGATTGCCCAGGTAGTCTATCCCACTCATAAAACCCTGGGGTTGACCGCTCGGAAGGGGTCGAATCACCGGTGTACTCCTCTCCCTTTCATCCCTATCCTCAATGGATAATCCCTTCTGCTTCAAACGGTAAAGGGATTTCTTTATGGCCTTGAGCAAGGGTTTGCTCCGGCAAGAAGCCTTCATCTCCATCAGGATCATAGCAGTAGCCCTTGAGGGAATCCTTGCCAGGCCCTCCGCAATAGCCGCATCCAATTCGTCCGACTTTCCCAAGAATGGGGATATGAACTCTAGAGAACGCTGCGGGTCCTCTTCCTGCCGTTGATACAGGCTGATCCTGTCGATGATGGTTTGAATGGCCTGAAGGGTCTCATCGCTGTACGAGAGGCTTTTAGACTTCCTCTTTTTCTCCTTCTTTCTCCCCATAGGATTGAAATGTCCTTGTAATCTTATTGAGTTACGTGTATTTTATTGCGTATCAAAATCCGTTCAGCTTGTCAACGGCCGATCTCTCTTTCTCATCAAAAATAGTCCGATGGAAAAACAAGAGATAAGGGAGCGGGTATGGAGGAGGATGGCCCAGGAGGGCCGCCATGGGAATCCGTATGGGAGAATTCCCCCTTTTCCGGGTCAGAACAAGGCCGCCGAAAGATTGCGGCGAACAATCCTCTATAAAGAGAGCTTCAGCGTTATGGTACCTCCCGATCAGGCCCAGCTTCAGGTGAGGATCAACCTCCTCCAGGATCGCAAGAGGCTGATCATGGCCACACCAGGTCTTCGGGATGGGTTCTATGAAATACCGAACAGCCGACTATCTCCGGCCCTTTGGGCTAAAGCCGTCAGCAGCGTAGGGGTGACCCGATATGGAAGGAAGCTAGAAACCACATTGGGCGAAATCGGCCGAGTCGACCTGCTGGTAACAGGGGCGGTGGCCGTCAGCCTTCAAGGAGACCGAATCGGCAAGGGAACCGGATATTTCGACTTAGAGTATATGATCTTCAGGGAGATCGGTTCAGTGGGCGAGAAAACTCCGGTCATAGCCGTCGTCGATGACCTACAGGTCTTCAAAGAACTACCCTGGAAGGATAAAGACGTATCAATAGATCTCATCGTTACCCCCACCACGCCCATCCCGGTCCATCATCCTCGTCCCAGACCAAAGGGGATAGACTGGCTTTCCCTCCAACCACGCCAAATGAGGGGAATGCGTCCATTATGGGAACTCGGTAGATCGAGATAATTGCTAGCTTTGAGATGCCTTTTTGAACATTCTCCTAAAGAGGCCCTCCAGGTTTGGGTGAACCGGGTAACGCAATGCTTCGGCAATCTTGAAATGCCTCCACCCGAGATCATAATGAGCCGTGGCCGAATAGAGAATTGCCAGGTTGTTGTGGGCTTTGGCATAGTTGGGCTTGATCTGGACCGCCTTCTTGTATTCGGATATAGCCTCACGGAAAAGACCCATTTTTCTATAGGTGGCTCCGAGGTTAAAATGAACTCCCGCGATGTCTGGAAGGAGGGATACGATCCTCTTCCACTCGGAGATCGCCTTCTCGAATTCGCCGTCCTGGACGTATGCGATGGCCAGCCGATGGTGGGCCTCTATCAGATTAGGCCCCTTTGCCAAGGCCCTCATCAGCTCGATGAATCCATCTCCATACCCTCCTCTTTTGCCATAGGCCAACCCCAGATTAATGTGAGCCATGGCGTAATTCGGATTAATGCCGATGGCTTTCTTATACTCCGTGATGGCTTCTTTCAGCATCCCCTTCTTTTCGTACGCAAAACCAAGGATATTGTGAGCCTCCGCCCGATGGGGATTCAGCTCCACGGCCTTTTCCCACTCATGTATGGCGCTTTCGATCATCCCCTCATCGAAATATTCGATGCCCGAAATTAAATTCCGATCTTCCGACAATTCCTACCCCCAGGGCTCATCCAAGGGACCCGATCTCAACGCCCCTCACCTGCTTTCGGAAACCCTCGCTTTCCTCGATGAGACCCTGGAGATCCGATTCAGCGATGAGTTTCACCTTGGGGAAGTCCTCATCGGGAATGGATTGAAGCCGTATCCCGAGTTCTTCCTCCATCTCTCTCTCTTCGATACAGGGCCGGCTCCATCTATCGGCCAATTCCAACACCCCATCTCTTCCCCCTCTATGGAAGGAGGAGGCCAATAGGGAAAGCACAAGGGTATCCTTCGAGATGCAGCAGATGTCCGCAGATCGAATGGCGTAGCCATTCCCGTTAAAGGAGACAGCCACTCCGCCGCCATCCCTTACCAGCTTGAAGGCCTGGACATCGGTAATGCTATCCCCAACATAGATCACGTCGGCAGGCTCACTTCCAGTTCTTCTCAGACTATCCAGTATCGCATTGGCCTTTTCAACCCCCCCCACGGGGTTCACCTCCTCGAAAACCCTCCCCACCTCCATTTTGGCGATTTCCTCCCAAAAGATGTGGTGTAATCGTCTCACCGTCCCCTGGTCCTCAGGAGACAAATCATCGATGTCCGTTGCTCCATGGCCCCATCTGATCATCTTCATCTGGGCAATTTCGGAGGCCATAGCCCTCAGGCGCTCCTCCTCCCCCTTGCCCAGCGGATACGCATCGATGTTTACCTTCGTACAGTAGACATGATCCATAGGGAAACCAACCAAGCTGCAAAGGGCATCCAGATAGGGTTCATAGCTCGTGCTGACGATGAAGGAGGGCATCAATTCATTGACAAACCGCAATGTATCCATCGCACCCTGGACCAGAAGGATATTTCCCCTGGAATAGTCCACCATCTCCGCGTTGGTCATTCCATGGGCCTTCAAGAAAGGCAGAATGAGCTTCAGGGTATCCCCTGCCTTGTAGCCGCGCCTCTTTTCGACGTCGGCGAGGAAATCGTCGTATTTGCTGACCATGGAGAAGAACCGCCCTCCATCAGGGATAAAGGATGCGGTGAGCTCCATGGCATTATCGTTCTTCGAGATGGGACCCTCGCAATCGGTATTAAATTGCCTCGTTTTCACATCAGTACCCATAGGGAGGTCTCTTCCGATTGACTTTTTACGAGATCATCATCAATCGCCGCGTTGCCTCATTACCTAATATCATTGCGATTCCATTTCCCTCACATACCCTTCTATCTCATCATTGAGGAAAATTGCCCCAGCCTCTTCCCCCTTTTCGTCTGTGATTTTCCTCTCCACGACCCTCACTCTCCCCTCGGCTAATGCCTTCAAGGTGTAAACCATCAGTGGGACCTCCCTCCTCACCCCTTGCCGCCTGATCTCCGTGAAAAGTGGGTTGCCCTCCCCTTCTTCCTCGATGATATCGGCCATGGTTTTTTCCATCAACCTCCTCTCCAAATCATCCCAAAGGGGATCAAAACCCTCACCTCGAAGAGGAAAAGTGCAATACGTGATGGGTGGCCCCTCATCTAACGCACTCGTAACCAGGTGCATCATCGCCCCCGTTTCGGAGGCCCTGTGTTCAATCAGTTGCCAAATGACCTCCTGCCAGGTCCCCTTTGGCCCGCCCGGCTTGGCGGGATGGAGGTTAATCATGGTATGGCGTCTACACATCTCCGGGCTGACGATCAACATATAACCCGCCAATAGGATGACCTCTGCTCCATACTTTTGCACCCTGTTCATCACTTCCTCGTGAAATTTGGCACGCCATATCTCCGATGAAGCCAACCGGAGGTGTGGTTCAAATGCAGAACTGGAGAGGAAGATAACCTTTAAGTCCAGCGTCTTAGCCAGTTCGATGAACCGGTCGCTCTCAAGGGTCTCTCCGGGCCACCTGTTGCAAAACACATAGCCAATCCTCCCCGGAATCACCCCATTGGAAATACTCTCATAAACCCTCTGCAATAACTCCCTTGCTGCTTCATCACGCCCCGTCGAAAACCATCCCATTGTATAACTCATCTTTCATTACCCTCCATAGGGTTAAGATACTCGATCAAATCACCCTCTGTTGGATAACACGCCCTTCCAAATCCGGTCACACTTTTGCCCGCAACCCTCGTAGCGAACAACGCACAATCCTTCAAGGGCTTGCCTAGAATCATGCCCGCCAAAAATCCGGCATTATACACATCACCGGCCCCGGTATTATCCACAGCTTCAACCTCTTCGGCGGGTACCTTGAAGGCTTCCTCTCGTGACAAGACATAGGACCCCTCTTTTCCCATTTTACAGACAACGACATCAGAACCATAACTCATTAACTTCCTACAACCCCGCTCATACCCCATCGATGTGAGAAGGGCTATCTCCCTATCGGTAACGAAGAGGACCCGGCATCTCTCCATGAAGGCCTCTACCTCCTTCAATCCCCGTCTGGCATAAATCTCTCCCGGGTCAAAGCTCATTTTCACGTGAGGGGGAAGATGTTCGAGGGCCGCCTTTTGGGCCTCCATGGGTAGTTTCCCTCCGAAGGAGGTCATGTGTAAAAGCCGGCTTTGAGAAAAGAGGCCAACATCGACTTCATCGGCGCAAAGGGTGTCATTGGCATTGGGCTGCATGAAGATGGATCGGTCTTGAGATTTATCCAGGATTATCAGGCAAACACCACTCTTATGGTCTCTCCTCACCCAGCGAGTATCTACCTTCCCGGCCTCTAAGGAATGGATCAGGAAATCGCCATCCTCTCCCTCCCCCACCTTGCCGATAAAGGCCGTACTGAACCCCATTCTCGAAAGGGCGAAAATCGTATTCGCCGCTGAGCCGCCCCCGATCCTTCCTCTAAATCGCCCATCTCGTTGAAGCAAGGTTAGAAGGTGTTGAAATTCCTCATCACTGCCTTGAATCTCCCTTCCGCCCTCCAATCGGACCCCTCCGAAGTTGAAGAGATCGAAGAAATCCACCTCATAGAGGAGGTCGATATTCAAGGCCCCGAATCCAACCACATCCTTCATAAAAACTCCAACTCTTAGCTATAGCATTACAGATAAAACAAACCCCTTGGAATTTCAAGGGAAGAGTTCTCCCATGAGATGGTAAAATCCCACTTTGATTTGGATCTCCCTGAATTTCTCCTGAAGTCATTGAACTATTCACATAAAGAGTCGGGAACTCCATTCTCCCTTTGCCATCACATTCCATCTATTCTTTGATCATTTCGTAAAAAGTCGGAATCAGACGGCAAAGAAAAAAGATCCAGATGCAAGGCGCGCAAATCCTGAGGAATGAGGCGTAC
>JAQYWG010000145.1 GCA_030145085.1 Thermodesulfobacteriota bacterium | reverse complement strand
CATCCCACGGATCTATTGAACGAACTTCAGATGAAAGGAATCATTCAAGTCCAACCCGAGGAATGGGCTAAATTCAGGGATGAAATGGTTGAAATCTGTGGAAACTGCCATGGCAAGCTCTTCGCCAGGGAAAAGCTCGGACAGAGGGATGCTGTTGTCAAGAAAACGGATCAGTTGATGGCCGAAGCCATTCAGACCGTGGAAAATCTCTACCAAAAGTCCATTCTGACCAGGCCGGAGTTAAGGCCTACTTCTCCGGATCTCTTGGGACTCTACACTCCCCCTAATCCCCTCGAGGGGAAGCTGTGGGAGATGTTTTTGCGCCACCGCATCATCCTCCTCCATGGGGCCTTCCACAATAATCCCGACTATACCAGTAACCACGGTTGGGTCAAACTGAAAGCGGCATATGAAGATGTGAAGGGGATGGCCCAGGAGTTGCTGCAGGAGGGGAAGAAATAGAAAAGTTGGCAGGGGAATTCTTTCACACGGCTGGCGGTTTTTTACCTTCATTTCCAGGATTGGAGGAAAGGTTGGAACGATGATCTCAGTGGAAGAGGCATTGAATCAGGTTATGGCCCGAATCCAGGTTTTAGGGCTGGAGAAAATTGATATCATTGGCTCTTTAGGAAGGGTAATCGGTGAGGATATCCTTGCACCAAGACAGATCCCTCCCCTGGACAATTCGGCAATGGATGGATACGCCGTTCGGGCCACCGATATCAAAGGGGCTTCAAGGGAGAGCCCCATTTCCCTCAAAGTGATCGAGGAATTGCCGGCGGGAATCCTCCCCCAAATGAGCGTAACCAAAGGGGAGGCCATACGGATTATGACCGGAGCACCCCTACCCAAAGGGGCCGACACCGTGGTTATGGTGGAGGATACGGAAAAAACAGGGGAAGGAGTGAGGGTTTTCCAGGAAGTTCCCCGCGGGGAGCACATCAGAAGGGCTGGGGAGGATGTAAAAAAGGGGGATCGGGTCATCTCCAAAGGCTCGGTAATTCGCGCCGCCGAGGTGGGAATGCTGGCCTCTGTTGGCAGGGCTTTTGTATCTGTCCACCAAAGGCCCGTAGTGGCCATCCTCTGCACGGGGGATGAGCTGGTGGACGTGGATGAAGGGATTGCGGATCATAAAATCGTCAGTAGCAACTCTTATACCCTTGCCGCCCAGGTCATGGAATGTGGGGCCCTTCCCCTCCAGTTGGGTATTGCCAAGGATGATCCGACGGAGATCGAGCAGATGCTTCGCCAGGGCTTGAGGACGGATATCATCCTCTCCTCAGCCGGGGTATCCGTCGGTGACTACGATCTGGTCAAAGACGTCCTTGGGGGAATCGGTTTTCAGATGGAGTTTTGGCGGGTTGCCATGAGGCCGGGGCAACCCTTGGCCTTCGGGACCATAGGGGGGAAACCCACCTTCGGTCTCCCGGGCAACCCCGTTTCCTCCATGGTCTCCTTCGAGCAGTTCGTCCGGCCCTCGCTTTTGAAGATGATGGGACACAAAAACCTCTTCAGACCGATAGTAGAAGCGGTCCTCAGGGAGGAGATTATAAAAAAGCCGGGCAACCGCCATTTTGTGAGGGCCAGGGTGTCGTTGGAGGAGGATCGATATGTGGTGACCACTACCGGACCTCAGGGCTCTGGCATCCTCAACTCCATGGTCGAGGCCAATGCCCTAATCATCGCTCCCGAGGACAGGACGCAGATCAAGGCGGGGGAAAAGGTTCGGGTCCAGATTTTGGATCGGAGTTTCGAATCCGCACTAGTGGAAAATCATCAAGGGGTTGAGGCAACATGACTCCCATTGTCTCCATCGTGGGAAAATCTGACAGCGGGAAGACCACCCTTATCGAGAAGATCGTTCCGGAGCTTAGCCGAAGGGGATATCGCGTAACCACGGTCAAACATGACCTCCATGGTTTTGAAATTGACAAGGAGGGCAAGGACAGCTGGAGACATAAGCGGGCCGGAGCTCAGGCCGTGGTTATCTCGTCCCCCCGAAAGGTTGCTTTAATCCGCGATGTGGATAAGGACATGTCCCTTGAGGAGTTGGGGGATTCCTTCGGTGAGGACGCGGATCTCATTCTGTCGGAGGGGTTCAAGAAGGATGTCCAGCCGAAGATCGAGGTCTTCAGGGAGGAGGAACACGAAGAGCTCCTCTGCACCAAGGAGGACAACCTCATCGCCATCGCCAGTAACCGGCCTTTTGATATCGGAGTCCCGTGTCTGGACATCGATGATGTCAAGGGAATCGTTGACCTCATCGAATCCAAATTCTTGAAGGGGGACCAAATGGAAGAGATTTCCCTGAGGGTAAACCGAAAACCCGTATCCCTTTCCCCCTTCGTGAAGAGATTTTTGATCCGCACCATCAAGGGAATGATCTCTTCCCTAAAGGGCGCCGAAAATCCCAAAAAGATAGTGATCAAGATCGATTAGGCAATCCCTCATGATATCAGCCATGCTCTTGGCGGCAGGAGAATCCAAACGGATGGGTGGGCCCAAACTCCTTCTGAAATGGAGCAGAGGGACTATCATTGAGAAATCCGTGGATACCCTGCTGGCATCGAAAATCAACGAGCTGATCGTGGTCCTCGGTTACCAGGCCCAGGCGATCTTAAGGAGATTGGGGTCCAGAAGGCTGAAGGCCGTCATCAACCATCAATATCGAATGGGTATGAGTTCCTCCATCCAACGAGGTCTCGGGCAAGTGAGTCCGAAGTCTGAGGCTATCTTGATCGCACTGGCCGACCAACCCTTCGTCGAAACAGATCTCATCGATCTTCTCATCGATATCTACCGCCAAAATCCCCACGGGATCGTCCTGCCTATTTTTAAGCGAAGGAGAGGCCACCCCGTGATATTGAATAGGGAACGGTACCAGGAAGAGATGGAAAATTTGACAGGGGATAGAGGGTGCAGGCCCATCCTTGACCGTCACCCGGAGGATATCCTCGAGGTCGAGGTAAAAACGGAAGGTGTCATCGCTGATATCGATTCCTGGGAGGAATATATCACTACGGGTATCCCTGGAGAGGAGTTTACAGGTAATGATACGAAGTAACCCTCAACGAAAAGATCTCCTCATCTTGGTCAGGGGAGGCGGAGAAATGGCCACGGGTGTAGTCCATACCCTTTGGCAGGCACATTTTAGGGTTTGGATGACCGAAATCTCCCAGCCTCTGGCAGTGAGGCGGGAGGTCTCATTCTGCGAAGCCATCTATGAGGGGGAAAAACAGGTAGAGGGAGTCGTGGCCAAATATATCCAAACCGCCGATGAAATCAATCATACGTGGAACGAGGGGATGATCCCCCTGTTGGTCGATCCCGAGGCGAAATCAAGGGAAGTATTGAAGCCTCACGTCCTTGTGGATGCCATCGTGGCCAAGAAAAACCTGGGAACGAGGATAACCCATGCCCCCTTGGTGATCGGCCTGGGCCCTGGTTTTACCGCAGGGCGTGACGTTCACGTGCTCATCGAGACTCAACGGGGCCACGATTTGGCACGCCTCATCTTGGAAGGGGAGACGGAGCCCGATACGGGGATACCGGGAGAAATACGGGGTTACTCAGAGGAACGGGTCCTTCGGACCCCCAGGGAGGGGATATTCAAAGCCCATAAGAGGATTGGGGAGCAGGTGAATGAGGGGGAAGTTGTGGCCACTGTGGGAGGCCTTCCGGTGAAGCCGCGGATCAGCGGGGTACTGAGGGGGATATTACGGGATGGGACCCGCGTCAAGGAAAGGATGAAAGCGGGAGATATAGATCCCAGGGGCAAGGAGGTTTACTGTTATTCCATTTCCGATAAAGCAAGGTCCGTCGCCGGCGGCGTGCTGAAAGCCATCCTGATGCACTTCAATGCGTGAAGTGGCAATGACCCCTCGGTGGGTCGTATGGTCGTCGTCCTGTCTTCTCCAGGGGGAGATGTTGGGATGAAAGGGAAAAATCGGAGAGATAGAACTGAAACCGGGACAAACTTTTCACCGGCCTTCGAATCCATTTTCCTTTGAAACGGGGAGCCTAGTTATAACAGTTGTGCCTCGGGCCCTTTCGCTCTTGATAAAAATTTCCCCGCGGTGTCTTCGCACAATCCATTGGGAGATGGTCAAGCCCATCCCTTCCCTCTCTGGGCCCCGACTGGAATAGAAGGGATCAAAGGCCCTCCTCTTCTCCTCCGGCTTCATCCCGATTCCCGTATCCGTGATGGAGATGGTTATCCAATGGCGATCGTTGCGGGATTTCAAGGTTAACGTCCCCCCTGGACCCATGGATTCCATGGCATTGGAGATGATATGGAGAAGGGCCTCCCTCAACTCACCCTTGTCACCGTGGATGGAGGAGAGCTTCCTCTGATCCTCGCTGACTTCGACCTGAATTCCCTTTGTCTCGATGTCCTCGACCCATTTCTCCCTTGTCAGGGCAATCAATTCCTTGAACAGGTGCTGGGTGTTTACACGACCAAACCCCTCTTCAGCACCCTCCTTGTCGAACTTCCGCAGCTTCCTTACCATGGCCACGCCCTTGAGGGCGGCCTCCTCAATCCCCTTGAGGTCCTCCGTCCGGCCACCTTCTTTTGAATCCCCAGCCTCCAGATTGAGCCGATCCAGGATGTCATCCAGGATATTTTCGAAAAAATTGCCGACCTTCCTCATCACCCCTTCCATGGCCAGGTCTTTAGCGGTCTGAATCTCCTTCTCCTCCTTCTCCCTCCTACCCCTGATGTCACGAATAAACCCCGTTATCCCGAGTATCTTCCCCTGAGGATTGTGTTTGGCTCCCAGGGTAAGGCTCAACGGAATCACCCTTCCATCCTTTGTCAAACCCTCTGTTTCCAACTCTCCCACATACCCGTCGGCACAAACACGGGCCAGGAATTCCTCATAGGATTCCCTCAATTCCTCCGAAAGGACGGCCTTGTCCAAGAACTTCCCCTTAACCTCCTTTTCGGGATAACCCAAAAGGGTTTCTGCTCCCTGATCCCATGTTCGGATAGCCCCCCTTTCATCCAATTCCACGAGTCCATCGCTAATGCACGCCATCCGATCCAATAAGTCCTTTTTCTCCCGCTCCAATTGCCGAGTCTCCGTGACCTCCTTGATGATATGGACGGATCCAATCAACTGCTTTTCCATATTGAGAAGGGGGGAAATGGTAATGGCAAAAATTCCACCGTATCTTGGACTCTCAACTTCCTCGGCAAAGGATATTCCCGTTCGTACCATTCTCTTGTAGTCGTAGAGGGATACGGCAAAGGTCTTTTCGTTATAGAATATTTCATCGCAGTCCCGACCCATCACGTTCTCCAGGAGGTATCCATATCGATCGAATAATACTCTGTTGGATTTGAGGATTCGAAATTCATCGTCACAGATGAGGATCAGATCGGAAAGGGAATCGATGGCACTTTCCCACTCGCTCTTTGCCTTGCAGATCTTATCGAAAAGCTGTCTATTCCCGATGGCCATCGAAATTTGCTGTGCCAAGGCCACCAAGAGGTCTACCTTATTCCGGGTCAGTCTCTCCTTCTGATCCGTTGTTAAACTCAGGGTTCCAAAGATCTGGTCGCCAAATTTCAGGGGAAAGCTGGCATGATACATCATCCTCCCCTTCCGGGTGATGGCTCCCGAGAGGTCCGTGATCTCCGTTAAATTCTTGACGATGAGGGGCTTCTTCCTCTTCACCGCTTTCCCTGGAATGCTCTCGACGAGATGGATATCCGTTATCTCATCTTGATATTCCTTGGACAGGCCGTGATGCGCATACAGTTTGAGTCGTTGGGTTCTTTCATCGATGAGATGGATATATCCAATACCAAACCCCGTTAAATCCAAGACGAGCATGAGGGCCTTTTTGAGCATGGATTTGACATTCTGCTCAATATAAATCAAATCCGCAAAGCGGCTGACAAAGTCGACGGGAATCGTCTCCACACTCCCTTTTTCATCTTTCAAACCGCGCCCTAATTGAATCAACGCTTCTCCCCTCAATGGGTCACCCCCCTTTGAACCCTTTATCTCTGGCGTGCTATTTTTTCTTTAAAAAACCCATCCTCTGGAGATCATCCTTGCTCACCCTATGGTGACCACCCGGGGTCCTATAGGACTTTATCTTTCCGGAATAGATGTAATTTCTGATGGTCTGGGTGGAAACCCGGAGAATCCTTGCCGCCTCCATTGTAGTATAAAACAAAATCGTTTCGATGTCTCTACCTCTCTTCACTATATCGACCTCTGGGGTTTTTCCAATTAGTTTGCATTTTTAATGCCAATTTTTTGATATTATTCAAAATTTATCATTTACATTACCTAAGTTCTTGTTTTAAAAAGTCTTTTTCACGGTATAATGGGCAGAGAGAGGGTGGTAATTCAAGTGACGAAAGACGATCACGGGCGGTAACAAGCGTCGAGGCAATTGAGGGAAATCAAGCCTGATCTTTTTTAAGGACAAGATGACAAAAATCGGCACGATAGCGGGAAAAAGAAGAGCAACAATCTCAGTTCATGAGTAAAGCCCAGCCTTTACAGATGAGGTATCCCGGCGAATTTCTATAAATTTATCAAGATATCGAGTACTTACAAATAATTTCTCAATTTGGCACAATATGTGCTAGAAATCACGTAAGGCGGGAAATCCAGTGGAATTACA
>JAQYWG010000144.1 GCA_030145085.1 Thermodesulfobacteriota bacterium | reverse complement strand
GGCAGAACACGGGTTTCCGATGCATCACTTCATGTCCAACAATGTAAAGGAGAAAATCGAGGGCTATAAGAGGTGGCCATCCAGTGCTGAGATCTATCTCCCCAAGGGTCGGCCTCCGGAACCCGGAGAGATTTTCGTACAAGGGGACTTGGCGGAGACCATCAAGAAGATGGTTCGGGCGGAGCGGAAAAGGAAGCTTGCTGGAAGGGATGAAGCCCTCCAGGCCGCCAGGGATGAGTTCTACAAGGGTGAAATCGCGGATGCGATCCTGGATTATCACAAAAAAAACGATGGATTGCTCCAGAGGGATGATCTGGAACATTTTCAATCCGCGATCGAGGACCCCCTGAAGACAACTTACAGGGACTACGAAATCTATAGTTGTCGGCCTTGGTGCCAGGGGCCAGTTCTTCTGCAGGCACTGAATCTCGTGGAGGGCTTTGATCTTAAAGCCCTGGGGCACAACTCGCCTGAATACATCCATCTCATCTCAGAGGCGTTGAACCTTGTCTACTCGGATCGGGAGAAGTTTTATGGTGATCCGGATTTCGTTGATGTGCCGATCGTTGGCCTTTTATCTAAGAAGTATGCAGAGGCAAGGAGGGGATTGATAGACACAAATAAGGCATGGGGCGAAATGCCTCCTGCTGGTGATCCGTGGAAATGGCAGGGTTCAGGAAGGAAGCAATCAGGGGAGGCAAGTCAGAAGAGGCGGGATTCCTCGGGGAATTCCGGGAAAAGTGACAAATCCTTGGATACCAGTTACGTGTGTATTGTGGATAAATATGGCAATGCCTTCTCAGCTACTCCCAGCGATGAGGCCCATACTATCCCGATTACTCCTCAGACGGGCCTTGCAGTGTCCTCACGAGGATCTCAGTCGTGGGTGGATCAGGATCATCCGAGTTCAGTTCAGGGGGAAAAGCGGCCTCGGCTTACCCCTAATCCATCGATGGTCTTCAGGAAAGGAAAGCTCTTCATGCCTTTTGGCACCCCGGGTGGGGATGTCCAGTGTCAGGCTATGCTCCAGGTTTTTCTCAATATCGTAGAGTTCCGGATGGATCCCCAGGAGGCAGTGGAGGCGCCGCGGTTTGCAACTTTTAACTTTCCCAATTCCTTTTTCCCTCATGCGTATAATCAAGGTCTCTTACATGTTGAAAAGAGGATTGAGGATTCCACATGTAACCAGCTCAAGGAGAAAGGGCACCGTGCCGAGTGGTGGCCCGACTGGGCCTGGAAGGCCGGGGCCGTTTGTGCGATCGTGGTCGATTCGGTCAATGGTGTCCTGCTGGGGGCTGCTGATCCCAGGCGAGAATCCTATGCATTGGGATGGTGAGTTATTTTCCGTGTCCAAGAGCTGGTATTGTACTATAGTAAATGGGATCAATAACACTGGGTAAAGCATAAAGCCTCCAGTTGTTTAGATAAAAACATCGGAATCCCTGCGTTACAGCTGGCTGATTTTGGCTTTTTCTTTCGCATTCCTGACATTGCCCTAAGCTGTTTAGCACTCAATTTTTGGAAAAACTCCTCGGATACACCTGTCCTCAATGAGGTATCATATGAGCAGTAGGAGATATATGGAATGCCCTTCGAAGATCCCAATTTTTGTTTCTCATGTTAACCAGTCTTTCCCGGTCATTCTGCAAATAGACGATCCTTGTCCTTCAATTTGCTCCCTCGGCCGAAAGTGGGTATGAATAGATATTTGCGGCATCAACCCGAATCGAAGCGAGGATGACCCATAGGGCGCCTTGAAGAGGGCTACAGCCGCTAGGATTTATTGGATAACGCCGTGGGAAAAAAGGGGGGATGAGCTTGAAACCCAGGTTAAGGTACGGATAAACTAAGTATAACCCCTTGCCTTTCATGGAGAAAAGTCGATGAGTACGGGACAGGTCGACAAGGCCTTTGCAGAACTTCGGGAGATATTTGGTGATCGGGCAACAACCTCCTCCGTTCACACGATGGCCTACAGCCGGGATTGGAGCCCGCGTTACCGTGAGATGAATGATCTTCCCGACATCGTCGTCATCCCCAACGACACCCAGGAGATGGCCCGAATCACCAAGGTTGCCTATCGGTACGAAATCCCCCTCGTCCCCTTTGCAGGGGGCACCGGAATGGGCGGAGGCGCAGTCGCCTGGAAAGGCGGGATTATGGTGGAGACCAAGGGGCTGAATCGCGTCCTTGAGATCGACGAGCAAAACATGACGGTGACCGTTCAGTCTGGAATCACCATTGAGGTCTTAAATGCCGAGTTGGCCCGCCATAAACTATGGCTTCCTCACCAACCGGAATCGAAGCGAGCATGCACCATCGGAGCTTCCATAGGATGTGATAACGATTCGACCTTTGGGGTTCGCTACGGGAAAATTCTCGACTGCCTGTTGAACGCGGTTATTGTTACGGGGCGCGCCGAAGCTATAAGAGTAGGCCAACGCAAGGCTTCTTTTTCTTCCACGGGATATAAACTGCTCGATCTATTGGTCGCCTCCGAGGGAACCCTGGGTACCATTACCGAGGCCACGCTGCGGGTTGTCCTACTTCCCGAGGCACGGGAGGTAAGGGGATATCTATGCCGCTGCCTCAACGATACGGCCAGGGGACTGGAACGGCTTCTGGGAAGTGGTTTGGCCATCGAAAGTGCCCATGCCAACTGCCGAAATCGGTTACATTTCTACACCCACTCATACCGGGAAAGATACGGCAGAGAGCCTCAACTTCCGGAATGGGCGGACGCCATTCTCTTCCTCTCCTTCGCCGGCGATAGGGATATCGTGGCCTTTAATGTTGACAAGGCTACCCGAATCATGGTCGATGAATTCAACGCGGAACGGGTTGGGGAACAGGAGTTGGTGGAGGGATGGTGGGATTCGAAGCATCGCCTGGAGTTCGTCCCCTTTAAACAGAAGTGGCCAGATAGTCAGCGGCAAAAGAAGTTCGGGGCTGCGGACCTCGGTCTCCCCATAGGGCGCCTTGAGAAAGGTTACCTCCGCTATCTACAGATTGCCAAAAAATGGGATCAGGAGATTCTGGGTATGACCATCTATAATGAGTCTCCCAACAAGGCCACCGCTTCCATCAGTTTTGCCGTTTTTGTAGACGACTCGAGCCAGGACAAAGTAAATCAATTCTACCAGTACGTCCGGGAGATGAGCGAGATGGCCATCGAGCTGGAGGGCACCATGAGCACCTATATCGGGGATGGAGACAGGCTGGGGGGCTTTAACCAGTTTGAGCACGGCCCAGGTTTGAAGTATATGCGCAGAATCAAGAGGATTTTCGACCCCAAAAACATCATGAACCCGGGAAAGAAGTTCCGATCCCGCTGGATCGAGTACGACCAGGGAGCACATACGTGATGGAACGGAAGCGTCTCGAGGATTATGCGGAGGATATCTATACCTGTAATAGGACCCGCTGTGGGTTTTGCAGGGAGCAATGTCCTGTCTATCATGTCAAGGTCTACGAGACCTACAGCTGTAGGGGAAAGATGCTGGTGGGAAGGGGCCTTATCGAGAAAACCCTCAGCCCGTTTGAGGAAATGGCCCAGATACTCGACCATTGCCTCCTCTGCGGATTGTGTCAGGCCCGTTGTGCGTTGCATAACCTGGACATCATCACCTCAATGAGGCGGGAGATGGTTCGAAGAGGGTTTTCAACCCCGGTGCATAGGGAAAATGTTCAGAGGATCCTCACGGAAGGCCACCTCTTGGATATAAGGACCGCCCCCAAGAGGCAGGGGCAAATCCCCCTGTATGTGGGATGTGTATACCGATCAAAACCGCGAGAGTTGGCAACAGCCCTCTCGGTTCTGGAGCGGCTCGATATCCATCCGCTGATCGGCGATGAAACCTGCTGTGGCTATATCGTCGATGCAACGGGCTTTGACAAGGAGTTCGAGGAGGTTCAGGAACAACTCAAAAACACCTACCAGCAGTTCGAGGCCCCCGAGATCCTGACCCTCTGTCCGACATGTACCATAACCCTGAGGGAAAAGTATGGTCTGCCGGTAAAACACGCCATCGTGGCAGTCGCCGAACAATTGCACAAGAAGCAGGGAATAGTAAAATCCCTCGGGTTTCGGGCGACCTATCACGATCCATGCCACCTGGGGCGCATGCTGGGTGTCTTTGCGGAACCACGGGAGATCTTACGGCATTTGGGCATTCAACTGGTTGAGATGGAAAACAATCGGTATTTTTCTACCTGTTGCGGTGGAGGGGGTGGGGTAAACGCCGTAGACCCAGAACTCTCGTTAGAAATCGCCAAAAACCGCGTCAGAGATGCCATTCGCGTTGATGTGGAGATTATCACTACCGTATGCCCTACCTGCGAGCCGACCCTCCTGAGGGCTGCGGGAAGGCTGGCTGGGGAACTGGGGACCTTTGTGGACGTCCAAAGCCTGTGGGATCTATTGGATAAGGCCCTTCAGTAAAAGGCATATGCCTTGAAATTCGGGTTGAAGTAGGGATAGACTGAGCTCAAGAGGGTGGATCCGATGGAGAGGGCGGATGTGGTAATCATTGGGGGGGCGGTGATAGGTTCAAGCATCGCCTACAACCTCCTGAACGATGGATTTGATGGCGAGGTCCTTGTCCTGGAGAGAGACCCCACGTATGAACATTCCTCCACGGCTCTGAGCGTAGGGGGGATACGGCAACAATTTGGGACCAAAGTGAACCTTGACATTGCACGCTATAGCGTACCTTTTTACGAGAAGTTCGATGATCTCATGGAGGTTGGGGGGGAGAGGGCCCATGCGGATTTTCGTCAGCGAGGATATCTCTTCCTGGGGAGAAAAGAGAAGTGGCCGGTCATGAGGAAACTCTATGAGTTTCAACGATCTCAAGGTCTTGAAGTTCGCCTCCTCAAACCCCAGGAGATTCTGGAAATCATTCCCCATGTCAACCTTGAAGGCGTGGCAGGGGCTACTTTCGGCCCCAGGGATGGATATTTAGACCCCCATGGGGTCCTGAGCGGTTTCGTGAAAAAGGCAAGGTCCATGGGAACCAGATATATCACTGATGAAGCAGTAAATATTCTGGCAAAGTCCAATAAGGTCGAGGGAGTCGAGACGAAGAAAGGGAACCGGATTCAGAGCCCCATCGTGGTAAATGCCGCGGGACCTTTTGCCCAAGAGGTAGGTATGATGGCAGGGGTCGATATCCCGGTGGATTCCATGAGGCGTATGGTATATGAATGCAAACCTCCCATAGAGTTCGACTACGAAGTACCCCTGACTATCAACACCACCGGCCTCTATTTTAGGACCGAGACAGGGGGAAAGATTCTCACGGGGAAATCCAAGGAGGATGAACCGATCGGGGCCAACTTCACCTGGGAGAGGACCCTCTTTTACGACGAGATTTGGCCGGAGCTCGCCCACAGGATTCCCCTCTTGGATCGTTTGAGACTTCAGGGGGGATGGGCCGGCCTCTATGCGGAGAACCGATTGGATCATAATGCCATCTTGGGCGAACACCCCGAGATGAAGGGGTTTTACATGGCCGTTGGTTTCAGCGGCCACGGCCTCCAGCAGGCCCCCGCTGTGGGAAAGGCACTCTCGGAGGCGATCCGATTGGGAAGATATGAGACCATAGATGTGAGCTGCCTCGGCATCGATAGATTTGAGACGGGACAGTTGGTGATAGAAGAGGCGGTGATCTGATCGCGGAGATGACAACATAACCTAATAATGGAAAGGGTGAGAAGATGGAAGAGGTGCTAGAGAGATATCGAGGCCTGAGTCGCCAATCTGAGGCGCTCTGTAAACGGGCGGAGAAGGTAATGCCCGGGGGCATTAGCCATGCCTATAGGTATTATTGGCCTTACCCCGTTTATTCGGTCAGGGCAAAGGGATCGAAGTTTTGGGACGTAGATGGAAATGAGTACGTGGATCTGTGGATGGCCCACTATGCCCGGATAACGGGCCATGCCCCAGACTTTATCATCGATGGACTCTCCCAAAAGCTAGCCGATGGGCTCCACGTAGGAATTGTCAATGAGCATGAGGTGGAATACGCGGAGATGCTCTGCGATATCATCCCGTGTGCTGAGAAGGTTCGATTCTGCTGCACCGGTACTGAGGCCACCATGTATGCGGTCAGGCTGGCGAGGGGGTATACGAATCGGAAAGTAATCCTCAAGGTTGAAGGGGGTTGGCACGGTCCCAATTTCGATCTCCTCTATAAGATTAATCCCCCCCTTGAGCATGCCGAAAGTCTCGGCCTCTTGCCGGAGATGTCAAAATATACGAAGACCATTCCCTTCAATGATATTGATGGAGCCATAAATGCAATCAGGGAAGATGCCGGAGATCTGGCTGGGGTTATCATAGAGCCCGTACCAGGGACCGGATTCATACCGGCCGATCTGCAATATCTGAGGACCCTGAGGGAGGAAACCATGAGGGTAGGGGCGTTATTGATCTTCGATGAGATCATCACGGGGTTTAGGGTATCCCTCGAGGGTGCTCAAGGGGAGTTCGGAATCGAACCCGATTTGTGTACCCTCGGAAAGGTAGCCGGTGGGGGAATGCCCATGGGGATTGTGGCGGGAAGAAGGGATATTATGGATATGTGCAATCACATAACAAGGCCCAATAAATGGGAACGCGTCAACATCGGGGGAGGGACCTTTTCGGGTACCCCCATAGCGATGACGGCTGGGCTTCTCCAGGTT
>JAQYWG010000143.1 GCA_030145085.1 Thermodesulfobacteriota bacterium | reverse complement strand
GATTTTAATACAAAGCTGATAGGCCTTCTGCCAAACTTTTAACTCCTTATAATTTTTAAGCATTTCACTTGACCCCTGGAATCCTTCAATTTCACCAACTAAATGGGAGAAGATCCATAAATATTTAGTGCTTCGGCCCGCGACGAGACCCTCGGCCTGAGCGACTCGACATGAGCTCGTCGACATGTCTCGGGTCGAAGGCTCGGCCGAGTCGATTTAGAATTTAGTTCTTGTTTGAATTATCCACAACTATTTAAGATGCTACAGATAATACGGAGGAAGATGAGATGTTTGTCAAATCGAAAATGGAGAGAAACCCCATCACCATTAATCCGGAGGCATCGTTCTTCGAAGCCCGAAAACTCGTCCAGGAGGAAGGCATCCGTCACCTTCCCGTGGTGGACAACAAGGAGAGATTGGTCGGGCTCTTTACGGACCGAGATATCCGAGAGGCTGGACCATCGGATGCAACCCTTTTGAGCGTCCAGGAGATCAATTACCTCCTGGGGAAGTGGAACGTGGGAGGACTCATGACTCCTGCGGAAAATTTATCACCATCACACCCGACACCGTCATAGAAAAGGCGGTTCAACTCCTGCACGATAACAAAATCGGTTCGCTTCCCGTGTTGGATGGAAATAAATTGGTGGGAATTATCACGGAGACGGACATCCTGGAGCTCTTCGTGGACGTGGTGGGACTCAACGTGAAGGGCACCCGGTTCACCATGCTCCTGGAAGATGAACCTGGGAAACTCTTCGGCGTCCTCGAGGTCTTCAAGGACCGTAACATCAACGTCATCAGCGTCATCTCCCCTACCCTTACATTCGAGGGGAAAAGAATGGTAGTCATACGGATCAAAACCCATGAGTACGAGGATATTGTAAAAGAGCTCGAGAAGGCCGGCTATGAAATCATGAACGTAACTAAATGGCCTTCCCTGTGATGTTTCTCGATGTTACGCTCAAAGATCGCATAATAAGGATAGCGTGTAATCGATAGCAGCTCTTCCCCCTCTGGAGCGTCCTGCCCATCATAGGAAGTACTTTTGTAATGGTTCGTTCTGTGATACATTATGTGCGTAGCAACGTAGTGATGTCTATCCATCTCTTTTTTCCAGGTGATCCTCCAGTTTACGTTAAGTGATGAATTTCCATGGGGGACAACGGGATGAAATACTGCAAGATTGGGCAGTTGGCCAACCTCGTTGGGGTCAGCCCCCGAACGATTCGATACTATGAGGAGATAGGCCTCCTCAATTCCATTAAACGGATGGAAGGAGGGAAAAGGGTCTACACGGATCAGGACTGTCAGAGGCTTCAGTTTATCAAGAGGCTCAAGCACCTGGGATTGACCCTGGCCGAGATGCAAGAGTTGGAGGACATCTACCGGATTCACCGGACCAATAAGAAAGTACTGCCGAGACTGTTGGAATTGCTGGATGGCCATGTGGAGAAGATCGAGGAAAGGGTCCAAAACTTGGAAAAATTGAGATCGGAAATCTTGAGCTATCATGAGAGGATCAGGACAAAACTCGATGATCAGACTTTGTAGATGTTCAGTGCCGAGGAGGGGGCGAAGCGGTATCGTTGGTCATTGAACGTGCCGGCTGACCTAGTTTGCCACCGGAAAGCAGGTGAGAAGGAGAGGACTATAATGACAATCAAAACAATCGGCGTCGTTGGCGCAGGACAGATGGGAAGCGGCATCGCACAGATCTCTGCTACTTCCAATTTCCATGTGATTATGAGCGATATCAGTGAAGCATTGGTGGAAAGAGGAATATCCCGCATCTCTACATCCCTCGATCGGATGGTTCAAAAGGATAAGATTACCTTCTCCCAAAAAAAGGATGCTATGGCCAAAATCGAGGGTACTGTCGACATGGGGACAATGAGAGGGGCAGATTTCATCATCGAGGCCGCCACGGAAAATGAGGGATTCAAATTGGGCATATTCGGGGAATTGGATGGCATCTGTCGCAAAGGAATCATCCTATCCAGCAACACCTCCTCCGTCTCCATCACCAAGATCGCCTCGGCCACGACACGCCCGGGAAAAGTGATTGGCATGCACTTCATGAACCCGGTCCCGGCCATGAAACTCGTTGAGATCATCAAGGGCCTTGCCACATCGGACGAAACCTTTCGCACAACGAAGGCCCTCGCCGAAAAGCTGGGGAAAACCTACGTTGAGGCCAATGATTTCCCCGGCTTCATATCGAATCGCATCCTCATACCCATGATCAATGAGGCCATCTATGCCTTATACGAAGGTGTGGGAGACCCCGATGCCATCGATACGGTGATGAAATTGGGGATGAACCACCCCATGGGTCCCTTGGCCTTGGCGGACCTTATTGGCCTGGATACCGTCTTGGCCATATTGGAGGTACTTCAGGAAGGCCTGGGGGACCCCAAATATCGCCCCTGTCCCCTTCTCAAGAAATACGTCGATGCGGGATATCTCGGGAGAAAAACAGGAAGAGGGTTCTTCAGCTACGAGAAAACATAATTCAGGGGGTAAAAGAACAGTGCTGCGGTCATGCAGTGCTGCAGTTATTTGGTTACGGGGGTGGACATTTTGGATCAACAACACTCTTTGAATTCGCGCTTGGAGTTTGTTTTTCCTTTCCTTCGGCCATACTAAAAAGATATCCTGAGGAGAACCCAATGGATTTCAATCTGACCACTGAACAGGAAATGATCCGGGACATGGTCAGGGATTTTGCCGAAAAAAATATCAAGCCCGTCGCCGCCCAATACGATGAGGAGAAACGCTTTCCCTTCGAAAACTTGAAAAAGATGGCTCAGTTGGGATTAATGGGTATGAATATCCCCGTCGAATATGGTGGCTCAGAAGTGGGAGTTGTTGCCTACAGCCTCGCGATGACGGAAATAGGCAAGGCCTGTGCCTCCCATGCCGTTACGACCTCCGTCACCAATATGGTGGCTGAGGTAATCTATGAGTTCGGCACGGAAGAGATGAAGGGAAAATACATTCCCAAGCTGTGCAACGGCGAATATCCCGCCGGTTCCTTTGCCATCACCGAGCCCCATACAGGATCCGATGCTGCGAACATTAGAACGACAGCCGTTTTGGATGGAACCCACTATGTTCTCAATGGAACCAAAACCATGATCACCAGCGGAGAATATGCCGGCGTTACGGTAGCATGGGCTGTGACTGACAAAAGCGCTAAAAAGGGAAAGGGGATCAGTGCTTTCGTCGTTGAAAAGGGAACTCCGGGGTTTTCAGTTGGAAAGGCCGAAGAAAAGATGGGGCATAGAGCGTCTTCCCTGAACGAACTCATCTTCGATAATTGCCGCATACCCAAGGAGTGCCTGTTGGGCCATGAAGGAGAGGGATTTAAGATTGCCATGATGGAGCTCGACGGCGGACGCATCGGGATCGGTTCTCTCGCCCTGGGAATCGGTTTCGGCGCCATCGATTTCGCGGCTCAATACGTGAAGGAACGGGAGGCCTTCGGCCAACCCCTTTCGAGGTTCGAGGCCATCCAATGGATGATAGCCGATAGCTATACGGAACTGGAAGCCGCACAGCTCCTCGTCCTGAGGGCTGCCTTTTTAAAGGAAAATGGGTTACAATTTACGAAAGAAGCATCCATGGCCAAATTATTTGCCACGGAGACGGCCAGACGAGTTGCCATCCGGGCGGTCCAGATGCTGGGAGGATATGGGTATACGAGGGACTATCCGGTGGAGAGGTATCTTCGAGATGTCATTGGCACGACGCTCTACGAGGGAACCTCTGAGGTTCAACGAATTGTCGTGGCGAGGGAGATTCTTAAACAACGATGAAAAGGGGAACTAGAAAAGGAAGGCTGAATGGAAGCGCAGAAGAACGAACTTCTCCAGAAATTTGAACTCTACGGCTGTTTTCAATGTGGAAAATGTACGGGTGGCTGCCCGGTATCCCTCAAGTCGAAACTGAATATTAGGAAACTAATGATCGAAGTCCTCCTTCGTGAGAATTTGGGCAATATGATTCAGAGGGATGAACTCTGGGACTGCACTACCTGTAAGACGTGTACGCTTCGATGTCCGAGGGGGCTGGAACCCATGGATCTCCTCATTGGTATGCGAGCCCTGTCGGTCGAGGAAGGTCATATTCCCAAGACCATCATCGAAGCCCTCGAAGGTGCCTACAAATACGGAAATCCATGGAATGCTGCCAAAAATAAGAGAAGCGACTGGGCGAACGAACTGGAACTGAAGGTCTTTCCTCAGGGAGGTAAAGCAGCCAACCTCTATTTCGTGTGCTGTACGGCAGCTTACGACACTCGGGTTCAGAATGTAGGTCGATCCCTCGTTCAGTGCTTTCGCCAGATTGGATATGATTTCGCCACCCTGGGAAACGATGAGACCTGTTGCGGAAGCGAGATCCGAAGGATGGGGGAAGAAGGGCTCTTCGAAATGCTCATGGAGGGGAACATCGAAAGTATCAACAAGTACGACATCCGGTCCATCGTCACCACCTCCCCCCACTGTTACAACACCATAAAGAATGATTATGGCCAAGATGGCTTGCAAGTCAGTCACTATACCCAGGTTTTAGCCGAAGCCATTAAGGACAAAAACCCGTTCTCCGGGGAAATGAGGAAGGCTATCACCTATCACGACCCGTGCTTTTTGGGTAAGCAGAACGGGATTTTCGACGAACCCAGACAGATTCTGCAGAGCATTCCAGGGGTCACCTTCATCGATTTCGATCGATCGAGGGAGAAGAGCCTATGCTGTGAAGGTGGGGGCGGACGCATGTGGGTGGAGTCCTCCGATCAAGGCCCTCGATTGGCGGAAATCCGGGTTCAAGATGCCGTCGATATGGGAGCCGAGATTCTCGCCACGGCCTGCCCATTCTGCCTGCTGACACTGGAGGATGCCGTAAAAACCACGGGCAATGAGGAAAAACTCAGGGTCATGGATATCTCGGAAATTTTGGTTGAGGTCCTATGAACCACAGGAGAACAAAGGGGACTACAGGTTGAGGTTTGAGGACCGCTCCGCTCCCCTTTCGCTCAAGGTTTGAGGCTGGAGACTTTTTGCCTCTAACCTCAAGTCCGCTGGAGGCGGACGCTCCTACAACCTTTCCTACGGCCTTACGAAAAGGAGCCTTTATGGAAGTCATCGTCTGCATCAAGCGAGTTCCCGAGACAGCCGGGGCGGACATTATCATCGATAAGACGGGAAGGGGCATCGAGAAGCGAGGGCTCGTTTTCGATATCAATGAATGGGATAACTACGCCGTGGAGGAAGCGATCCTCTTGAAGGAAGAATATGGGGGCTCTGTCACCGTCATTTCAATGGGGCCGGAGGAAGCCAACGAAACCCTCAGGAGGGCACTGGCCATGGGGGCCGATCAAGCAATCCGCCTCACAGATCCGGTTTTTGAGGGTTCCGATGGGTACGCAATCGCCAGGATCCTGAGTCAGGCCATAAAACCCCTATCCTACGATCTCATTCTGACGGGGGTTCAGACAGAGGACGACGGCTATGGTCAAGTGGGGCCAACCTTAGCGGAAATACTGGAAATCCCTCACGCCGCCGTAGTTAACCGGATAGACGGTATTGAAGGCGGCAGGGTTAAGGTACATCGGGAACTCGAGGGTGGTCTCGAGGAAGTCCTTGACCTCAACATCCCCGCGGTTCTCACTATTCAGTCCGGCATCAACGAGCCGAGATACGTCTCCATCATGGGTATCCGGAAGGTGGCAAAGAAGGAGATCAAAGTCCTTGGCCTCAGCGAACTCGGCATGAAACCCGAGGACGCAGGACAACCTGGATCCCTGAGCGTTGTTGAAAGGGTGTTTTTCCCACCCGTGGGAGAGGGCGCCCAGATGCTCGAGGGAACGATGGACGAGATTTCCGATAAGGTCGTCACCATTCTCAAGGAAAAGGGAGGGGGAGCCTAGATGGACGACATCCTTGTTCTTGTTGAACACCGGCAGGGGGCAGTTCGAGATATCACGTTCGAGATGCTCACGAAGGGGAAAACGCTGTCCGAAGAGACGGGGAAACCGCTCGCTGTCCTTCTCCTTGGGAACGATGTTGGGATGATGGCCGAAGAGCTGAAAGATCGGGCCAACCGGGTCATCCTCATTGAAGACCAGAAACTGGAAAACTTCAACTCCGAGGCTTACCAGCGGGTTCTTGGAAACCTGGTCGAACAGGAGAAGCCCTCTCTCCTCCTCATGGGCCACACGGCATTTGGCATGGATCTGGCCCCGGGCCTTGCTGTGCAGATGAACGCCCCTTTGGCCACGGACTGTATCGATGTCATGATGGAGGACGATCGGGTTAAAGCCACCCGCCAGACATACGGCGGCAAGCTCAATGTGGAAGTGCGTCTAAAACCCGCCCAATGCTCTATGGTTACCCTTCGACCCGCATCGTTCTCCGTGGCTGACTATTCCCTGGGCGGCGAGATCACCAGGGTTACCTCGCCCCTTACGGAGGAAATCCCATCCAAGAGATTCCTGGAATACGTGGAGGCTGCGGCTGGAGAGGTGGACATCACTCAGACTGAAATTCTGGTTTCCGTTGGCCGGGGCATCAAGGATCCGGAAAACATCCCCATGGTGCAAGAATTTGCCGACTCCCTCGGGGCTGCCCTCTCGTGCAGTCGTCCCGTGGTCGACAAGAAGTGGCTTCCTAAAGACCGGCAGGTAGGAACCTCTGGTAAAACGGTTAAACCCAAGGTCTACAT
>JAQYWG010000142.1:4363-6738 GCA_030145085.1 Thermodesulfobacteriota bacterium | reverse complement strand
TTCCTCAAGATTCGCAAGCCTTGCATTTGGATCTTTTTACTTTGCCGTCCCATTTTTGACTTTTTACGAGGTTATCAATAATGGAGTTGGAATTCCATTTCCCTCCCGGAGCTTCCCCTCCTGCGAACCCCGAAAGGATCATCTCATGAAGCATTTCGCGCATGGGCAACTTTTTTCTCCAGAACCGAACAAACCGAATAAACCGAACAGACCAGTGAACCAGATTAACCAAACAAACCAAATTAACCAAATAAACCAATTGAGCCAATTCAACCAATTAAACCAACCGAACTTTTTCTGTCTTCTTTGACAACATGATCTTAAACGGTTACACTTTTCAAAGTGACACTTTTCTCCATTGTGATGTGTCAGTTCACCGAACGCATCCCATGATTTTCATTGCGGGAGTCCATCCGAAAACCAAGACGATCGATCGCAATCCGAGGTTATGTCAACTCTGCGGCGAGGCCGAGGCCTATCTCAAGAGGATCGACCATTACCTGAGCATCTTTTTCATTCCCATCTTACCGGTTAGCCGGGGCAAACCCGCCGTCATCTGCGAAAGATGCGGGGGCATTTCCGATGAAATGGGCCACGGCATCGGCATAAAGGCCACAACTGGCGATTTAATCTGCAGGCGTTGCGGTGGAGAATTAAAAGGGGAATTTGCCTTCTGTCCCTATTGCGGGAAACCGGTTTAAAGGCAGAGAATGGTCGAACATGGAGGGGGGAGGGTTCCTGCCGGTGGCATATCTATCCCCAGGCGATGTAGCTACTCGCCAAGCGAAATCGCCCATATCGAGGGTATGAATTATACCCGCAAGCTTTCCGTCTCTTTTTTGAGGGAACTCAATGGCAACGCCATTGAGGAGATGAGGAGAAAGATTTGAGCTTCGAAACGAGGTTCAAAGGGAAAGGGGGAAGCTAGAATGTCGGATCGGATTGGCTTTATCGGACTGGGTATCATGGGGAAGCCCATGGCAAGAAATATTTTGAAAGCCGGATATCCCTTGGTGGCTTATAATCGAACCCCAGGCCGAGGGCAGGAGTTGGAGGCGGAGGGTGCTACTCTCTGTACTTCTCCCAAGGAGGTTGCCCAAGGGAGTGATATCGTGTTTGTGATGGTATCGGACTCCCCTGCCGTGGAAGAGGTGGTTCTGGGTGAGAATGGAGTGGCGGAGGGGGGGAGAGCAGGAATGGTTGTGGTGGACATGAGCTCCATTTCCCCCATCGTAACCAAGCGGATCGCCACGAAATTGGGGGATAGGGGAATAGATATGTTAGATGCTCCCGTGAGCGGCGGCGAGGAGGGCGCAATAAATGGAACGCTTTCCATTATGGTGGGCGGGAAGCCCGAGGTTTTCCAGCGGGTGAGGCCTATTTTCGAGAAGATGGGAAAAAATATTGTCCACGTTGGAGAAAACGGTGCAGGCCAGACGTGTAAATTATGTAATCAGATCGTCGTTGCTCTCGCCATCGAGGCAGTTGGAGAAGCCCTGGTTTTCGCGGCGAAATCCGGGGTAGATCCGGCTAAGGTGCGGGAGGCATTGCTAGGAGGATTTGCCCAAAGCCGTGTCCTTGATCTCCATGGTCAGCGGATATTGGAGCGGAACTTCAAGCCAGGAGGCAAATGCAAATTACACCAGAAGGATACGGAAACTGCACTGTCCTCGGCCAAAGAGTTAGGGGTTTCACTGCCGGGGACGGCATTGGTCGCTCAAATGTGGAACGCCTTGGCGGCCCAGGGAAGGGAGGAACTGGATCATTCCGCCCTGGTGACCGTATTGGAGGAGATGGCGAAGACTGAGGTTCGCCGTAAATGGGGAAATCGCTGAAGAGCATCAACGTGCTCTTTGAGGACGGGGATGACGGAAAGAGAAGGGAAAAACCGACCGAGAAGGGTGATCATCATGGGGGCAGCGGGGAGGGATTTTCACAATTTCAACCTCTGCTTTCGCGATCGAGCTGAGTACCGGGTCGTCGCCTTCACCGCGGCACAGATTCCCAACATCGAGGGAAGGAGTTATCCGGCTGAGTTAGCGGGAAAACTCTACCCCAAGGGGATTCCCATCTACCCGGAGTCGGATCTGGTTTCCCTGATTCATTCGGAATCCGTTGATTTGGTTGTCTTTTCCTATAGCGACGTCTCCTATGGAGACCTCATGCATCACGAAGCTGAAGTGAGCGCTGCGGGAGCCGATTTCATGATGGTGGGGGTTGCTCACACCCAATTGAAGGCCAGGGTACCCGTTGTCTCCGTGGGAGCGGTGAGAACCGGATGCGGCAAGAGCCAGACTACCCGGAGGATATGCGAGATATTGGCTCAAAATGGCAAAACCGTGGTGGTGGTTCGCCACCCCATGCCATATGGGGAT
>JAQYWG010000142.1:0-4353 GCA_030145085.1 Thermodesulfobacteriota bacterium | reverse complement strand
GGATCTTGTCCGACAAAAGGTACAGCGATTTGCGAGCCGGGAGGATTTCGACCGTTTTCACTGCACCATCGAGGAGCGGGAGGAGTATGAACCTCACATCGAGCGGGGAACCGTCGTGTATGCGGGTGTGGATTATGGGGAGGTCCTCTCTCAAGCCCAGGAGGAGGCGGATATCCTGGTATGGGATGGCGGAAACAACGATACACCCTTTTTCAAACCTACGCTTCACATCGTGCTCGTCGATCCCCACCGGCCAGGACACGAGCTCCGGTATTATCCGGGGGAAACCAATTTGCGCCTTGCTGACGCGGTGGTAATCAACAAGGTCGATACGGTAGACCCACGAAATTTGGATCAGATGAGGGATAACATCCGACGCGTTAACTCCAAAGCCGTGGTCATTTTCGCTGCCTCACCGGTATCCGTTGAGGATCCCTCTCTCATTTCGGGGAAGCGGGTCCTCGTTATAGAGGATGGACCGACAGTGACCCACGGGGAGATGCCCTATGGTGCGGGAGTTGTGGCCGCCCAGAAATTTGGTGCCCTGGAGTTGGTGGATGCCAGGCCATTCGCAGTGGGGAGCCTGCGGGAGATCTTTGATAGGTATCCCCATTTGAAAAAGGTACTGCCAGCGGTTGGATATAGCACCGAGCAGATTGAGGAATTGGAAGCCACCATCAACGCGACGGAATGTGATTTGGTGGTTAGTGCCACCCCGGTCGACCTGTCCAGGTTGATCTCTATTGGAAAGCCGCTCATCAGGGTTCGGTATGAATACCAGGGGATCGGCCATCCCACGTTGGAAGATGTGCTCGCCCCTGTGTTGAAATAGATGTTTTTACAAGAGTTTTCAGGGTTTCTTGAGTTTCATTAGTTTATTGTAAACGGAATAAACCGAATAACCCGAACAAACCAAACAAACCGGATAAACGCTCCCAACACCGTCAACGATATTAACGATCTCAACGATCTAAACGACCTAAACGAGGAGATGAACATGGAAAGGGAAAAGGCCATACCGGTAATCAATGTTCCCCCTCCCGGTCCAAATGCGCGCAAATGGGCTCAGTTTCACAAGATGTACGCCGCTCATTCAACGTACTTCTATGATTTCATTTGGGATCGGTCAAAACCCGCCATTGGGCCATTCTGTACGGATGTAGATGGAAATATCATCATGGACTTCATTAGCCATGTGGCGAGCTCCCCGTTGGGCTATAATCATCCCAGCCTTGTTGAGATGGCCAAGAAAATCGCCGAAATCGACCCGGATCGATATGCTGGAACTGACTTCATCGGCGCCTACGGAGAAGATCCCGTCGAATGTCCCATTCCGACACCTTCACACCTTCATCATAAGCTGATGGAGATCTCCCAACAATTCGGTTTCGACAGCGCCTTCTTATCCAATTCCGGTGCGGAGGCGGTCGAAAATGCCATTAAAATCTGCTACGACTACCGCCGAAACCATGGATATGGCTTCTGCTTTTTGGGGGCCTTCCATGGACGCACCTTGGGGGCACTTTCCCTCAACAGGAGCAAAAAGGTCCACCGCGATTGGTATCCGCAAATCCCCAAGGTCGTGGAACTCCCCTTTTGCCGTTGCCGAGAAGGGTGCGACTGCGGTTGGAAAATCTACTCCATACAGAGGAAAGGCGTGATCAGCCGTCTGGCCCAGGTCCTTGACCCGGAAATCGGTCTTATCGACCCGGAAGAAGTGGCCTATATAATTATTGAGCCCATCCTGGGCGAAGGGGGGTATGATATCGCCAACCCCGAGTTTGTCCGGGAAGTAGCCGAAATCGCTCACCGCGAGGGCATTCCGCTGATCGTGGACGAGATCCAAACGGGATTAGGCCGTACGGGAAAGTGGTGGGCTATGGAACATTTCGGCGTGGTTCCAGACATCATAACGTCGGCCAAGGCCTTGCGGGTAGGCGCCACCATTGGGAAAAGGACATTCTTTCCACGGGAGGAGAGGAGGATTTCCTCAACATGGGGCGAGGGCAACGCCATTAGCTCCGCCGTGGGCTATCAGGTCATTCAGACCATCCACGAAGAGGATCTCCTCAAGAATGCGGAGGAGATGGGGAATTATTTCCTCTCCGGCCTGCGCCAAATCCAATCCCGATTCCCCGTGATCCACGATGTCCGGGGCCTCGGGCTCATGGATGCCATTTCGGTGGAGAGCGATGATCTGCGGAACCGAGTGATTCGAAGGACCTTTCAAAAGGGGTTACTGCTGACCTCATGTGGGTTCGAATCAATTCGCTTTCTCCCTCCCCTCAACGTTACCCAGAGGGAGATCGACATCGCCTTGAATATCCTGGAAGATGTCTTCTCAGAAATGGTGGTCTAGTATTCATTTCGTAATCCGGGAGATGTTTCCTCCCATTTGCGGAGGGATGATTTCTAACAGAAAGGAGGAGAAATGGATCTTTCACAATTCGAGGGGATGGAGGCCCCAGCCCTCAAGAGCTACATCGAATTTTTGCTGTGGCATTATCGGGTGGTGGATGCCTTCTGGTTCATCTACGTCAGCGAGGAGTTTGATCAGCAGACGGCAGAGCGAGTTAACGAACGCGTATGGGCCAGGGTTCCTGGAATGGCCGCGAAGGACCTGATTCGTCGCTTTCATATCGAGGAAAAGGGACTCCGGGGATTTGTCCGGGCCTTGAGATACTTCCCCTGGCATATCCTGGTGGGCTATCAGATCCATGAGGGGGAGGACGAGGTGATCATAGAGGTGCCCAGCTGCCCTACCCAGGAGGCACGGCTCAAGCGGGGACTGGGTGAATTTGTCTGCAAGGAAATGCACCGGGGTGAGTTTACAAATTTCGCCAGGGAGATCGATGAGCGAATCCAGGTCGAGTGTCTCTTCGCCCCCCCTGATCCCCATCCCGATGATTTGTTCTGCAAATGGAGGTTTACCCTCGGGAAATGAGGGAAATGGGAAACCCACATCTTATAATACAGTAAGAGGGTAGGGTGAGGGCAACATTTGTAGGAGTTTTACTCATGGTTATCGGCTTGTCCGGATGTTCATTTCTTGGCGTTTCTCCCCAGGAACGATGGTACAGGCGGTATGTGGGGCTGGGCGATAGCATATCCATCGATGAATACGCCGGAGGATCCGGCTGGGGGGCCATCTCCCTTTTCTACTGCAATAAAGATGAAATCTACCCCGAATTTAGAGGGAAGGACCTCCGATCAATTTATCCGGGAATAGATCTCCACAACTTGGCCTCCGACGGTGCTACATGCAGCACTGTCCTGGAGGAGCAGATTCCCTCCCTTCCCCCCGGAGATGACAATCCAACAATTATTACATTAACCGTCGGGGGGAACGACTTCCTCACCGCCATAGGGCCTGGAGGCGGTATTGACCGTGGGGCCATTGATGATTTCCGCTCAAACCTGGTGGAGATCCTGGAAACCCTTTGTGAGTACTTTCCCAACAGCTTCATCATACTTGGGACTATCTATGACCCGACGGATGGAGTTGGAGATCTGGCTATGCCCGAGGTGGACGTCCAGGAGGCCTATAAACTCTTTCACGCCTTCAACAGAGCTATCCTGGATATGGGAAGGACCTACGGCCTACAAATTGTGGACATCTATTCCCACTTTCTGGGCCACGGATCTCACCATGGAGATCCAAACAATCCCCATCATTGCCCCAAGGATCCCTCTCACTGGTACGTCCAAGAGATAGAGCCCAATGCCCGTGGTGCCCACGAGGTGCGACGGAAATTCTGGGAGGCGTTCGAGAAGGGATTTTAGGGGCTCGGACGAATGATATCGTATTTTTCCGATAAACAAGGCTGAGGAAATTGTGGCGGAATATTGCCGGGCATTTTCTCCTTGGCAGCGAATTGGAGGATGTGATACGATTTCAGATCGGAATTCCCTTCCATCTTCGGGATAGAGGCCATGAAAAAGCGGGGATACAGAATATCATGAAGGCCTTGATCTACGAAGGAGAAAAGAATCTCACCTTCAAGGAAATCCCTAAGCCCAGGCTTGAGAATGGAGAGGCATTCATCAAGGTGGTTTTTGCGGGTATCTGTGTCACTGATTTGCATATCTTTGCAGGGAAGCATTTAAGGGCAAAAGCGCCCCTTATCATGGGCCATGAGTTTTCCGGCACCGTCACTGAATTGTGAGGAGGAAACCGGAAGGATCTAAAAGAAGGCCAAAGGGCAGTTGCAATGCCGTTATTGTATTGCGGGAACTGTACACCGTTTTGTAAATCTTTTTCCGCTTGGAGATGAAGGAATGACGGCTTCGTAAAAAGTCCATCTGCTGCGTTCCGCTTCATCCTTCGTCACTGCAGCGTACTTCTCTGTACGC
>JAQYWG010000141.1 GCA_030145085.1 Thermodesulfobacteriota bacterium | reverse complement strand
CGGATAGGATCTTTCTTCCGTCGCACACAGGGCCACCGGCCGTGCTGAGCAGAGATGCTCCCGCAGCATGGAGTAAGTATTGCTCCATTACGTAGGGTGTGTCGTTGTGCCACCATGGAAATCCCGCATGCACATTGGGAAAGGCCCGCTCAAGCATCACGTGAACGTGCGCATATGCTTGATTCATTGGGTACAGAAGGAGATGGGATTGATTTTGGGTTTCTCCGCTGAAAAATCTCGAGAGCAACGGGGTCAGGTTTTCCACAACATGTGCCGTATCCATTGAGATATCCCCACCAACGTCAGCCCCCCAATTTTTAAATAGATATTCATTGGCATTCCTGAATGCGCCGTAATGGATTTGGGTGACCATTCCCATCTCCTGGTTCATCTCGCAGAATCTATGCATCATATAGGAGATGAACTCACGTGTTTCAATGGACCTGATACCGTATCTTTCCTTTTTACTATACGCCTCATGGAAGATCTTCTCTGCCCGCTTCTCGATTACGTCTAACCCGTACGGCTCGAGCAATCCATGGTCGCTGGCCCTTGCTCCCCGTTCGGCAAAGTATTCATGCCTCTTTCTCAGGGACTCGACAAGGCCCTGAAGTGTCGTATCCTCGCCGGTCAATTGACAGATTCTTTCGACCTTTGACCGCCAATCATCGCTGAAGATATTGCAATAGGCATCCGGCCTGAAGGTTGGCAAGAACGTGATTCCATGTATCTTCTCTGCCATTTCATGATAGCGCAGGTCGTCTGATGGGTCATCGGTGGTAAAGATAATACGTGCGCGAATCCGCCTCAGTATAGCCTGTGGCAGCATTGCCTTTTCCTCCTTTCCGGTCCTTCTGGAAGCAAGGCCTGAGGAGCCCATGAAGGATGCAAAGGTCTCCGCAAAGTGCAGAGGGTTTGCTAAAAAGAACACTACAGCGGACGATTCTGGGTTCTATGAGCTGACTGATCTTGAAGACGCCACATGATGCAATCATAATAATCCCAGTATTATGATATTATGATTGTTAAATAAACTCCTCGCGTACAGGCGTAAAAGAGTCAATTAATCTCACATGCTTGGTCAACAATTGGATCGAATGTGGCTGGTTAGGTGGGACAGTAAACATGTCACCTGGACCAAGTTGGGTGGACTCATTCCCTAAGAAAAACAGCACCTCCCCTGATTCGACATAGGTTATCTGCTCGTGAGGATGAGCGTGCGGCGGGTCAGGCTCTGAAGTAGGGCCATCTTCAAAATCAATAGCGACCACCATCAGGTTGTCAGTATAAGCCAGATATCGAGTCCGCTTAGGTCCAATCTCCACGGGGGTTATCTCAGATCTCTTAATCGTACCCATCAATGCATCCTTTCTTGGCTTAAGATATCGAACGATCCCCAGCCTGGCCTGGTATTGGGACTTAGGGGAAGTCCGGGATTTAGGGATTTAGGGGAAGTCCGGGATTTAGTGGACGTCCTTGATATATTGGCATTTGTCTTCCTACACATTCGATAGATACTAATCTTATTTACTAAAGGCAAGAAAAAAAGAATTTCAATATTTCACGGGCGTCCCGGAATTCTGAAATAGTTGACTGCGTTGCGGTAGCATATATCCTTGACCATATTCCCGATCATCTCAATATCATTTGGCATCTCCCCTTTTTCCACATCATTTCCGAGCATATTACACAAGATGCGCCGGAAGTACTCATGTCGTGGATAGGAAAGAAAACTACGTGAATCTGTGAGCATGCCAACGAATTGGCTCAGCAACCCCATGTTGGAGAGGGCATTGATCTGTCGTTCTATCCCGTGTCTCTGATCATTGAACCACCAGGCCGAACCGAACTGCATCTTTCCGGGAACGCTTCCATCCTGGAAATTGCCCACCATCGTTGCAATCAGCTCGTTGTCCCTGGGATTCAAGGCGTAGACAATGGTCTTGGCCAACTTGTCTTCTCTGTCCAGGGTATCAAGGAACTTTGCAAGCGCTCTAGCCATTTCAAAATCACCAATGGAGTCATAACCCGTATCCGGTCCGAGCGTCTGCATTGCGAGCGTATTTGTATTGCGCAGAGCGCCGAGATGGAACTGTTGAGCCCAACCCTTTTCCCCGTCCATTTCTGCCAATTCGATCATCATGGCCGATTTGAATTGTAGGACCTCATGGTATTGGAGGGCTTGGCTCTGGCGCGCCTTGTCAAAAATTCGATGAATATCCTTCGCAGCGTAATCTTCGGAATAAGGGTATTCAATGCCGTGATCGGAAATACGGCAACCCGTCTGGTGAAAAAAATCGTGTCTTTTCCTTATGGCTTCAAGAAAAGAGCCATAATCGCCGATGTGGAGGTTCGCTACTGCTTCCAGTTGATTGACCCAGCGGTTAAAAGCAGGCAGTAAATCAACGCCAATTGCCTTGTCCGGCCGGAAGGCGGGCAGGATCCTAACTGAAAATGTTGGATCCTCCTTAATCCGAAGGTGATGCTCCAGACTATCCACCGGATCATCGGTGGTGCATACCACCTTGACATTCATACTTTGAAGGAGACCGCGTGTGCTGAAGCCTTCGGTTTGCAGCATCTCCGAACAGGTATGATAGATTTCTTTCGCCGTTTTCGGATTCAATAGCTTGCCGGTAATCCCAAAATAGCGCTTCAGCTCAAGGTGAGTCCAATGATAAAGGGGATTGCGTAGGGTCTTGGGAACCGTTGCGGCCCAGGCCTCAAACTTCTCGTAATCAGTGGCATCCCCAGTAACGAAACGTTCCGCAATGCCGTTGGCCCGCATCGCCCGCCACTTGTAATGGTCTCCCCTCAGCCAGATTTGGGTTAGGTTATCGAAGTTTCTGTTTTCAGCAATCTCACTGACGGGCAGATGACAGTGATAATCAAAGATCGGCATATCCCTGGCGAAATCGTAGTATAGGATTTTTGCCGTTTCCGTGTGCAGTAAAAAATCTTCAGATAGAAAAGGCTTCATTATTCGCTCCTTTGAAGGCTACATGAAAAAACACAAACTCAGCGAACCTTACCATTCTTGGACCTATCGGTGGCCAAGCTTATTCCATCCACATCGTAGGGAGCCACATAGAAATCTCCGGGATATATGTGATGAGTATCAAGGCCACGAACATGGTGATGTAAAACGGCATCAGGGGACGTACCATATCCTCAATGCGAACCCTTCCAATGGCACAGCCGACAAACAAGGTTGAGCCTACAGGCGGTGTGAGTAAGCCCATTCCGAGGTTGAGCATCATGATAATACCAAAATGATGGGGGTCCATGCCGAAATGCGCTACCACGGGTAACAGGATGGGCGTTGTGATCAGGATCAAGGGTGCCATATCCATAATCATACCAAGCATCAGAAGCACCGCGTTCACAATGAGGAAGACCACGTAGCGATTGTCGGTCAGGGAGATGAGCGATTCGGTGGCAAGTCGGGGAATATCCAGACGGGTCATCATATAGCCGAAGGCACTGGAGGTGGTGATCAGGGCAGCCACGATTGCCAGGGTTTTCAATGACTCGGAGAGGATAATTTGGAGACTTCTCCAGTTGATCTCTCGGTAAACCAAAGAGGTAACCACAAAGGCATAAGCCACCGCTATGGCGGATGATTCGGTGGCGGTGAAAACTCCTGAAATCACTCCCCCTATAATGATCACGGCTGTCAGGAGCCCGAGGAATCCGTCAACGATTCTGCGCGCCCCCTCCCGAAATCCGACCGGTTCCCCCTTGGGATAACCACGTTTAACGGCTAGATAGAAGGAGATAACCATTAGCATAATTCCCAAAAAGACCCCCGGAATAACGCCTGCCAGAAAGAGCTTGCCAATGGAAATGGAAAGTTGCCTGGATACGCCGTCAATGGTAACAGTGACCCAGCCGGCAGCGAGAGCATAGATAATGACGTTGTGACTGGGGGGAATGATGACGCCTTGTACAGACGAGGTAATGGTGACCGCCACGGAGTAATCCCCGTCGTACCCATTTCTCTTCATCATGGGAATAAGGATCGAGCCGATGGACGACGTATCCGCCACAGAAGATCCGGAAATCCCCCCGAATAACATGGAGGCCACGATATTAACCATGGCGAGCCCACCCCGGATTCTCCCCACAAAAACATTAGACATGGCAATCATCCTCTGTGAAATACCGCCGATGCCCATGATCTGACCTGCCAGGATAAAGAACGGGATCGCCATTAGGGAAAAGGAGTCGAGTCCGCGGGTCATCTGTTGTACGACGATCATCAAGGGAAGGTCGAGATACCAGGCCGTTAATACAGAGGAACTCCCGAGAGCGAAGGCCACTGGCACCCGGATCGCCAGGAGGGCAAAGAATGCTCCTATGAGAAGGGTTATTCCCAGAACATCAGCATGCATAACTCGCTCACTAAGGCTTGTCAGAAGTCTCCCGGGAGATTGCTTGTACCCGATTCAGAAACTCACCGTACGGCACGAACAGGAGTTCCAAAGCAGTGAAGATCAGCATCAACCCGGAAATCGGGATCACGATATACTCGACTGCACTGGGAAGCTTGGTGGCGGGAAGAGTGGACATGGTCATAAACTCCACGAGTTCAGCACCGGAAAACAGCATAACGGCCCCAAACCCCCCAATCACCAAGAAGACGAAACAAGACACCATCCACTGCATACGCAGGGGGAACATATTGTAAATGAACTCGATGCCAATATGGATATTCAGTCTTACACCGATGGGGATGCTAAGCATACCGAACCAGATCATGAGCACAATGGCGATTTCCTCCGACCATGAGGGGGAGTGGTTGAACACGTAACGGAGCACAACCTGATAACAGATGATCGCCGTCATGGCCAGAAGCATTCCCATGGCCAGGTATTCCAGTAACCGTTCGATGGTGTGAAAAACTCTGCGAATGATTCCCAGCATCTGCCACTCCAGTGTAGGGCCCGGTCCCCGAACCCGACCCAAAAAGGGCCAACGGTGCTCGGAGGGAGCGGACCCTAGATCGGCCATTCTTTACTGCGCCGCACGGATTTCCTTGATGATGGCTTTATGCTTCTCGCCATACTTGTCATACAGAGGTTGGACAGACTTGACAAATCCCTCCCGGGCCTCGGGTGTCAACTCGGTAATGATGTTCTTCCCCCTGGCCATAACCTTCTTCTTGGATGCTTGTACCCGTTCGTTCCATTTCTTAATGACATAGTCTTGTGTATCCAGGGCGGCCTTTTTGACCAATGCTATCTGATCCTTTGTCAATTTCTTGTCGAAGGCGATTCTGGATGCAACCGTAATTTCCGGGACTCTGGTATGGGTATCGAGGGTGTAATATTTCGCAACCTCGTAATGACCGGTAGATTCGTAGGAAGGCCAATTGTTTTCCGCGCCCTCGATAACGCCCTTGCTGATCGCGTCATACACCTCGCCGAAGGCTATAGGCGTTGCGTTGGCACCCATGGTATTCACGAGATCGAGCATGAGCTGGCTCTTCTGGACGCGTATCTTTAACCCTTTCAGATCTCCAACTGCTTTGATCTCTCGCTTGGAATTATAGAAGGAACGCGCCCCTGCTTCGTAATAGTTAAGCCCGTAGAATCTGTATTTTTCCACGGCCTTGAGGAGTCGTTTGCCGATCTCGCCGTTGAGGACCTTCCACATGCTTTCCTGGCTCTTCCACATATAGGGGAGGCCAAAGGCTTCCAACGCGGGAACGAACTCAGTCACCGGAGAAACGCTAATGCGAGCCATATCCAGGGCACCGATCTGTACCTGCTCAACCACCTTTTTCTCTCCCTTGCCTAACTGCCCGCCGTACTTGACATCAATCACGATCTTACCGCCAGAGCGTTGCTTGACTAATTCGGCGAACTTGAACAGGCCCTGTGTCGTGGGATAATCCTTAGGGTGTACTTCAGCTACCGTGAGTTTGATGGGTCCTGCTGCTGCCCCAAGTGGGAGCACCAACAGGAAAGCAAGCCCTATTATGATAATAGATAGTTTTTTCATGAGACCCTCCTTTCAATGCTTCTAATGTTACTACCCAAATACTTCACCTTTGCCCTGACTTAAAAACCCCAGTCTTCCGACTAAATGAGAAAGACCTTCAGTATCACCTCCTCTCTATTTCTCCAGGATTCCAGGCCTCTGAAACGTATATCCCTCGATCCCCATCTCTACAATCGGGAATTGCGCCGGCCCTTACTTTTCTTTACTTTTGTCTGCACTCACTATTTTTTCAACGCCACTATTGCGCCAACACTTCTTTCCAGGTGGTTACCGGCCACTCTGTCTTGAAGAGCTTTTCTACAGCTGGCTCCCCCTTTTCACGGAAGAGATCCGCGTCGGGAATCACCACCTGCATGCCTTTTTTCTGGAGATCGATGAGGATCTTTGTCTCACCTTTTTTTATCTTCTCGTTGGCCCAATCGATGGCTTCCTTCGACGTCTTCAGGACCAGCCCCTGGTCTTCCTTCGACAAACCGTTAAAAAAGTCCTTGTTGATGAGGACTTGTCCTGCTTGAACCATGTGGTTCGTGATGGTGAGATGACTCTGCACTTCGTCCAATTTGAAGGAGGAAATCTGCGGCAGGTCGCCTTCGGAGGCCTCCGCCTTTCCCACCTTCAGGGAATCATAGAGCCCGGTCAGCGGGACCGGGACAGGGGTTGCGCCGATCTCTTTCCAGACCGCAATCCAGTTCGGCACCCCAGGCAGCCGGAGTTTCAACATGGAAACATCTTCCGGTGTGTAGA
>JAQYWG010000140.1 GCA_030145085.1 Thermodesulfobacteriota bacterium | reverse complement strand
TACTCCAACCGTCACCCCACCTGCGGTCTCGGTAAAGATGCCCTCGGTTTGAGCCAGAAGTTTCATCCCCTGAATGATCTCCGCATCCGCCACATCCTCGCCCCATCCTTCGCTTTCACGCATCACCTTGAGCGAGTAGTAGCCGTCCGCGGGATTCCCGATGGCCAAGGATTTAGCAATAGTCCGGGGCTTCTGGGGCTTGATGAGGTCTTGACCCTCTTTCAGTGCTGTGGTGATGGGGCTTGATCCAGAGGCTTGCGCCCCGTAAATCTTTGCATTTCCCCCATTCAGGAACCCCAACTTCTCAAGCTCCTTAAATCCCTTCCAGATCTTGGTAATTAACGAACCCCCTGCCATGGGGACTACAACATGTTGGGGTACCTTCCACCCCATCTGCTCGGCGATCTCAAATCCGAAGGTCTTGGATCCTTCGGCGTAGAAGGGCCTCAAGTTGATGTTCACGAAGCCCCACTCAAGACTCTGAGCAATTTCACTACAAAGCCGATTCACCTCATCGTAACTCCCCTTCACACCGATGAGGTTTGTCCCATAGATGAGCGTCCCCAGGATTTTCCCCTGCTCCAGGTCGAGAGGAACAAAGATATAGCTCTCTAGGCCCGCAGAGGCAGCCAATGCCGCCACAGAATTAGCGAGATTTCCCGTGGAGGCGCATGCAAGCACCCCGAAGCCGAACTCTTTCGCCTTGGAAAGGGCAACGGAGACCACCCGATCCTTGAAGGAGAGGGTAGGGTAGTTGACGGAATCGTTCTTGATGTAAAGCTCCCTCACCCCCATAACTTTGGCCAAACGCTGCGCTTTGATTAACGGGGTGAAGCCTACCTCAAGACCCACCGTGGGTTCATGATCTACGGGAAGGAGTTCCTTATAACGCCACATGGTCTTCGGCCTACGCATGATCTCTTCAACCGTGAGCTGCTTCATAATTTCGTCATAGCGATACATAACTTCTAAGGGACCGAAGCAAAACTCACAAACGGAGACGGGAATAACGTCATACTTCCTGCCACACTCCCTGCACTGTAGGCCTTCGACAAATCCCATTGGAACCCCCCTTCTGTTTATTCTTTATCAAATTAATAAAGAATCTTCCTAAAAAAGGGGGATGAAACCATCCCCCATCCTTCCCAATCAGAATCTTCGGGATTGTTTATGGGGGATGGGTATCTTTCTCTACCTCGTCCTGATGCATGCCGAACATGTCCATTTCTAAGCGAATCCTCCTAACCCTAAAACGAACCCTTAAATCCGTCCCCTTTTCCCGCTCTCTGGTTAGCGATGTCAAAAACAACCCCCGCCCCATAACGGCTTTTATTTGATTAAAAGGTAACATTCTTTATTAAATTAGTCAAGATAAATTTTCTCATTTCAGGACAGGCCCTAGCTCCCCTTCGGCCAATTCCTGATAGTAATCCTCGGTAAAACCCTTTAGGTCGATGTAGGCGGCACCCAAATATTGGAAGAGGTCGTCCAAGGCCTGGGGATTGATGTAGCCATTGGAGTGATAGGTGCTCAGGATCCCCTTCCTCTTGGCAAGTACCGAGACATCGTACATATATTCGAAGAAAATAGTTGGCTCCACATAGGTGGAGGCAATGGTTGGGCACTCGTACTCATAGGCTATATCCAGGACCTTGTCTGGGAGGAGCCGGAAATTGAAGGTCTTCTCCGGCACCGTCTGGGCGATTTCCCAATTCTGGCAGAACTTGCAATCGAAGTTGCACCCCGCGGTGGCAATGGAAAAGCTTGGGGTTCCAGGGAGGACGTGGAAGAAGGGTTTCTTCTCGATGGGGTCTATGTGTACCGCACATGGATTCCCGTAGACGAGGCTGTAGAGCTTTCCCTCCCTGTTCTCCCTCACCTCGCAGTAGCCTCTCCCTCCTGGGGAAATTCCGCACTCCCGTGGGCAGAGGGAGCACTGCACCTCCCCGCCCGCGAGGGGATGGAAATACGGGGAGAGCTTCGTTCCTACCCACCCCCATTCACCATGCGACCTCGCCTTTCCGTATGAATACGCGTCCTTGGTAAATAGGGATGAAGAGACCACGGCGAGGCAAAAAAAACCCTTACCGGAGCTTGCTAGAAATTCCCTTCTGGAAAGCCCTCTTGGTCCCATGATGCCCTTCGATTTACAGGATGATTCTTGATAGGTTTACAATTCCTTGTGCAGCCGTTACCCCTGGCAACCACATTTTTTCCCCGTTGCACATGCGGCGGCGTCGGGACAGTCAGCACTTCCACAGAGCATCTTGAGAAGGGTTATGCTAACAAAATCCCCAGCCCGATAAAGCTCTTCATAGCTTTTCCCCTCGATAATGAATTTACCGTCTCCAAGTACCCTTACCGCCGTTTGGCTGGCCCCACTCTTAGGACCTTTTATCTGGATTACGGGATTGGTAGCACTTGCATCTGAATCCATGGACTGGATTTGACGCCCCTTCTGATTAGATTTTTCTAACTTGCCGCCGGCTTTTGTATAGGCGAGGCCGTTGAATTTCCTCCGATTGACAATCTGTAAATAGAGCGCCAGGTCGCTGACCGCCGGCATTACCTCATTCTCCTCATCCGGGTTTATCAATATCGTCGTATGAGACACCTTTTTCCCCATCATCCCGAGGAGCAGCGCCGAGTGTTTCGCCAGTGAATCCTCCCCCGGGGCTTCCAGGGGCACCTTAAGAGCCTGCCTGGGATCCGTTTTGAAGGGAAAGCGGGCTCCCCTGACCTCTATGAAGTAGCAGCCCTTTTCCGAATCATAGCTCACCCTTCCCTCGTACATCCCCATAGGAATACGATCGGATTTTGCGGGTGCGGACGTAGCGGCGTCTCTCACTATCAACGCGATTAATACGGTACCGATAAGGATGGCACTAAGGAAAGTCAGCATTTTCGCATTTTTCATGACATTATCCTCCCATCAACAACTTGTATGCTTCTTCTGGCAAAAGTCGCGACCGAAGGGTCGTGCGTCACCAACAGCACCGTCACCCCTTCTTCATTGAGTTTCTTCACATATCCCATCAACTCCTCTCCAGTCTTCGAGTCCAGGTTACCAGTGGGTTCATCTGCCAAGGTAACCGAGGCATTATTGGCTAAGGAACGCGCTATAGCAATGCGCTGTTGTTCCCCTGTACTGAGCTCAGAGGGCAGATGAAAGAATCGATCCTTCAATCCTACCTTTTCGAGTAATTGGCTCGCGATAACCCTCTGCTTCTCCGGTCGCATTCCCGCGAGGTAAAGCGGCATCTCGACGTTTTCAATGGCAGTCAGATAGGTGATGAGATTGAAGGCCTGAAATATGAAGCCAAATTTTTCCCTCCTGAAGGCAGTGCGTTCCCGCGGGCTCAGTTCATAAAGCGATACACCATCAACTAAAACCTGGCCAGATGTTGGAGTTAGCAGGCCTGCAACCAAGTTGAGTAAAGTGGTCTTGCCGCTTCCGCTCGGACCGAGTAGTGAGACGAAATCGCCGTCCTTGACCTCCAAGCTCACATCCTTCAGCGCCTCTATACTTCCATATGCCTTGGTCACATTTTTTACCTCGATCACCTCTATACCTCCCGAAGGGCCTCAACGGGATCAAGCTGCGCGGCTTTTCTCGCCGGAAAGATGGTGGCGATAATGCAGAGTGCCGTAGAGATCAGGACGGAATAGGGGAGAAGTCCTAATATCGGTGAGACAGGTGTATCGGCAAGCTGAGGCCCTGCTACTACTGAGATGAGCGTTCCCAAGCCATACCCAGCTAAACCCCCAACGATGCCAAGAATCAAGGCCTTCAGTACAAAAAACCTATACATCTTGTTCGCATCCATGCCTATGGCCAGAAGAATGCCGATCTCATGGCGGCGCTCAGAAACGGACGAGGACATGTAATTCATCATGAGGAAACCACCCAGGCATAGTACAACTATGTAAACTATGCGAATGAAGTCCTCGATTTTTGTAAGCGTCCCGATCTGGGCTTCGGCTATCCGCTTAACGGGAATAACCTTGGCATCGTCTGGGAGAACCCTATCTATCTCATCGGCGATATTGTATATGTTCATTTCTGAACACGCGATACAGCTCGTGGAAACCTCGATGATATTCACCAGTCTTCTTTTGCCGGTCAGGTTTTGGAGGACATGGAGGGGCACGAATGCCATGAGGTCATCGGCTGAACCAGTCTCGTCTAAAATCCCGCTTACGGTAAATATCTCGCCCCCTAACTTTATTTGACCGTTTGATCCTAAATGGGCTGCCGCGTAGTGACCCAGGAGGATTTGATTCCCCTCCGGGAATTCGCTCGTTACTAACTTCCTGTTAATCATCCACCAGCGCTTCGCGTTCCTTTCAGCTTCTGTGACCCCAGCCACCAGCAGATTGACATTTTCAACCTCAAAACGTTCATATAATTTCGGTGAAACTGCGACCAACATCCCGCTGTGCCGTATATTTCGCAGCCTTTCGGCATATACCTCGGGTAGCAAGGCACCGTCCACCGGGGAGGCAGAATAGGGATTAAATGGCTCATCCCTGGGCTGAATGATTATATTTGCACCGAACCTCAGAAGTTGTTCCTTCGCGTTGTCATACAATGCTTTGTTGATCGTATGAGCGGCGACAAAGATACTAATCCCCAAGAGTATGAACAAAACGCCCGCTATCGATTTGGCCCTTCTCCGGCCAAGCTCCTTGGCTACAAAATCTATCGTCCGCATGTATCTTCTCCTCAGCCCCTCTAATGCCACACGCACGCTAGGAAGACGATTTCAGAGGGTTCGGCGCTCAAACGTCTTTTTCGGGAGATCCTGGGATGAGGAGATACCTGATCTCCGTGCTTCACAATTCAGAAATCGCCGGTGGTTTCTGCAAAACTCGTACTTTCCGGCCAATTGAGCCCGGATGAGATCCTCCTGCCAGTGGGCGTTGTACAACCGGCAATCCGGGTCATCGCAAAAGGGATTTCCGGTCATGTGGAAGAAGAAGGCCTGCATTAGGTATCCTTTTATGACCCCGGTTAAGCGTGGATCCCCGTGATCGATAAATCCTCCCCTGAACTCGCCTTTTAAAACCTCTAAGGGAACGCCCAATTTCCTTTTAAGGTAAAACTCCCGGGGTTTGGCAGGTGCCTCCACGACGCCTGTGGTCGAAATAACGGAGGGAAAGCCATAAACGCTTACCCTGGCGTGATGGCGGCGATCATCCTCATCCCAGGTCCCCACGAGCTGATTGGTAAAGATGATATGGCAATGGCTTAAGTCTCGCTCATCTTCGGAGATCAGACTTGAAAAAATCCGTTGGAGGCCAAAACCATCGTAGGGGATGCCAAAGGATTTGAAATCCCCCTGTTCAATTCGACGCTTCTCGTATGATACTTCCCCTTGCATCGGCCTCCGGTCCCCAGAATCCTTTCGGGTGGCATCCCTTATGCGAAGGAAAACGAGCTCCTCGGCCAATTGTTGGACCAGCCTCCGTCTTTCTCCTTCGAGCAGGGTTTCGAGATGATATCGGAAGAAATTCCCCCGAAAATCAATATGACTCCCCTTCACCCATTTCCGAAGGTATCGGATGATCTCTTGAACCCGTAGATCCGTGATCAATCCCTCTACGTAGAGGTGGAAGCCAGTGATTCTGGGACTCCCTTTCATCCCAGCTTTTCCATAACCACCTCGGCTCCCCTTTTCCCGGACAGCAACATTGCCCCAAAGGTGGGACCCATCCGGGGGAGGCCGTAGGTCGTTGCCACGGCCATCCCGATGACCACCAGTCCCGGGTGTACTTCACCCGTGTGCTCCACCACCAGGTCTTCGGACATCTCCACCCACATGGCGCCGAAGCCCTTCGTCTCGACAATGCCCCTTTCCTCCAGTCTGCTTACGACGCAGGCATCATGCCCCGTGGAGTCAATCACAAATGTGGATTCCAGAGCGATGGGATCAACACAGGTGATCTCCCTGGGGAGCGCGTTAATGGGTGTCCAGTTGATGACCGCACCGCTTACACGGTTTCCCTCCCGCAGGACTACATCGTCGAAAATGGACATGTTGGCGAATTTCACCCCCGCGTCGCAGGCGGCGGCGATGAGCTTGGAGCAGGCATAGGGGCCATCGGCAACATACAGGCCACCATTTACCCTCTCATAGGGGACACCCAGTTCCCCTAATACCTCCTGGGCGGGATCCCTTACGGTCACCTTGTTCATGAGATAGCCGCCGATCCAGAATCCTCCGCCCAGGTAATTGTTCCGCTCCACGATCAGGGTTTTCACCCCTTTGGATGCCAACTCCTTCCCGGCCATCAGGCCACTGGGGCCGCCTCCGATGATGAGACAATCGCTTTCCACATAGTCCAAGAATTGCTTTGCGAACTCTCCTACAATTGCCCTGGTCACTTCCTTCTCTCCGACTTGGGAAAATAGTTTGTTCTCTCCCATTGAATTCCTCCCTGTTTGTTGGATGCTAGGCGAACTTTCGTTCAATTGATCCTCAATGGTTTCAGCTCATTCTCGGTCATGGAGGGGGGAACTAAAATTTCCCTCGGAGGCATAGGGATGACCTGATATTCCACCTCAACCTCCGGTAGGAGCTTGGCCTTGCTGTATTTGGCCGTAATGATGGCTGACCGAAGGATCTCTTGGTGGCTTACCTCTCCCCTTGCCAGCGCAAGGGGACCAGGAAAACTCTTGACCTTCAGAATCGTATCCCCCTCCCTGCTAAAGGACAGAATTTTCCCGTTCTCCTCCTCATTCCTGCCCACCACCACCTTTGCCAGGGGGGTAAGGCGGAAGTGCCTCCCCAATTTGAGGAGGTGGACATCATTCACGGAAAAATCGGGTTTGTTCTTTATCAAGTCC
>JAQYWG010000013.1 GCA_030145085.1 Thermodesulfobacteriota bacterium | reverse complement strand
AATTCTGTCTCGATTTCCCTTGACAGGGGAGGGAAGGTATGATTAAAAATTATGTATTAAACAGGTGGGCAAGTGATGGAAAGGGAGTTTGGATTCTTTTATTTTTATTGCGGGCATCCGTGACCAAGGATCCTGAGAATAGGGGAAAAAGGCCATGGGTGCAATGACCCATGGCCTTTTTATTTCATATAGGCCATGGGCAGAATCTCCATGGTTTTTTTATTGGTTTGGTTTTGGAATTGAGACGAGGAGAGAGGAAATGGCGGTTTCGAGAAAGATCCAAAAGGCGTTGGAAGGCGCCTCTTGGATAAGGAAGATGTTCGAGGAGGGGGATAGGCTAAAACAGATGTATGGTCCCAGAAAGGTCTTCGACTTTAGTCTGGGCAATCCCATCGCTGAACCCCCGGAGGAATTCTTCGAGGAATTGAAGAAAATAGCTAATAATCCCATCCCGGGGATGTGTCGATACATGCCCAACATCGGCTCTGGAGAGGCCAGAAAGAGCATAGCAAGCATGTTATCCGAGGAGACGGGCCTCTCATTTACGGAGCAACAGATCGTCATGACCACCGGGGCTGCTGGCGGGCTCAACATCACATTGAAATCCATTTTAGACCCCGGCGATGAGGTAATCACCCCTTCCCCCTACTTCGTCGAATACAGGTTCTACGTGGACAATCATGGGGGAACTCTAAAGCTGGTGGAAACCCGGGACGACTTTTCCCTCGACCTGGAGGCCATTGAGGCGGCTATTGGCAAAAGGACCAAGGCCATTCTCGTCAATTCCCCTCATAATCCGACGGGAGTGGTCTACAGCAAGGAATCCCTTATTCAATTGGGGGAGATTTTGGCAAGAAAGAGCGGGCAATACGGGAAGACCATCTGCTTCCTTTGTGATGAACCTTACAAGAAGATCGTTTACGATGATTTAGAAATTCCCGATGTCTTCTCCGTTTACGATCACTGTATCGCCATCAATTCCTACTCCAAGGATCTCTCCATTCCAGGGGAGCGAATCGGATACGTGGCCATCAGCCCCCTGGCCGAGGGGAAGGAGAAGTTAGCTGATGCTATGGCCTTCAGCAATCGGACCTTGGGATTCGTCAACGCCCCTGCACTGATGCAACGTTTGGTTGGGAAATTGAGGCATGTATCGGTGGACATTTCAGAATATCAGGAAAAACGGGACCTTCTCTACAACGCCCTCGCAGATTTCGGATATTCCATGGTCAAGCCAATGGGCGCATTCTACCTCTTCCCTCGGTGTCCCATTGACGATGATGTCGCCTTCGTCAAGGCCTTGCAGGCCAAGAACATCCTCACAGTGCCCGGAATTGGTTTCGGAAAGCCGGGCCATATCAGAATCGCTTACTGCGTGGAGAGATGGGTAATCGAAAATTCGCTCGATGGATTCAGGAAATTGGCAATCGAGTATGGCATAAGATGATTCTATCCATGAATCTGCCCCCAATGCGCCCGGCGCTTCGAAACCCGCATTGACAATGGTTATGGATTGTTTTAAGCTCTTAAAAATGCCGGAGAAAGGGCCTCTTTATGGCCATAGCCGCTGTCATTCCCGCCCGCTACCATTCCAGCCGATTTCCGGGTAAGCCCCTTGCTGATATCTGTGGCAAGCCCATGGTTCAACACGTTTACGAGAGGGCGAAGGAGTCTACATTGGTGGGCGAGACTATTGTGGCGACGGAAGACGACCGGATCGCCGACGTCGTGCGGAAATTCGGCGGGAAAGTCGTGATGACCTCACCGGGCCACCGGACGGGAACGGAGCGGGTAGCCGAAGTAGCTGGAGGGATAGAGGCTGAAATCATCGCAAATATCCAGGGGGACGAACCGTTAATCTGCGGTGAAATCATCGATGAAGCCATAAGACCCTTGATATCGGATGAGTCCATCCATATCTCCACCCTTAAAAGCCCCATTACCCGTGTTAGTGATTGGTTCAATCCCAACGTGGTCAAAGTGGTAACGGATCGGGAAGGATTTGCCCTCTATTTCTCCAGATCTCCCATTCCCTTCTCTCACCATAAACCTGAGTGGGATGGCCGGTTCATCTTCCCAGAACAGGAATATGAAGATGGTTCTCTTCCCTCGGGTCTCCTTTACAGGCATATTGGCCTCTATGTTTATAGGCGGTCCCTCCTTTTATCCATAAGTCAGATGGAGCCGACCCCATTGGAGACTACCGAGGGATTGGAACAGCTTCGGCTCTTGGAAAATGGATGGCGGATGAAGGTAGTTCCTGTCGATTACCATCCCATAGGCGTGGATACCCCGGAAGACCTTAGGGAGGTAAGGGAAATGCTGGCTAGAGAGGATTTTCCTTGATATTCTGTGAATTTTCTGGTATATTATCAAATAGTTATGAAACTGAAAGTGCTCAAAAGCCCGCGGAGAGCCAAACTTATTCCTTTCCTCGTTTTCTTTCTCACCGCTTGTTCCCTCCTTCCTTGGTTGAAAAGCGAAAATCGATCCTATAGAAAAATGAAGGAGAAAGCCCTGGCTGACCAAGAAGTGGTCATCATTGATGGAGAGGAATATATAAAGATAGTTGATGCCGAAAGGGAAGGAAATCTTAGGGGAGGGCGATACCGATATATTTCCGTCGATGAATATCTTTCGAAACGAGACGGATTTTCGGGTCCCCAAGGGCAAGAGGCAGTGGGGGAGGAATCAGTCCTGCTGCCCGAGAAGGAGACCATAACCAAATCTTACGAGATGCCCAAAACTACTTCGAGGAAAAGGACCGAGACGAGCGTTTCTTCTTCCGTCGAGCTGAGGAGAAAGATCATTATTACTCCTTTCGAGGATCAAGAACCCGATGGTAATTGGGGAGAAATGGTGGCGGACCGATTACGCGAATCCCTGGAAAGTCGAACAGATAGGATACTCTGTTTGGATGATGAGGTCATCTTGGATTATCTCAACACGAGGGGAATTAAATCCATTCGATTGGATGATTCCATGGTTTTGAGGGTAGCCAATACCGTTTTCGGAGCCCATGTCCTTCTTTACGGAGCCCTTTCTGGACCGTATGTTGCGACCTCCACGAGCAAGGGGGATGACGGGGAGGATACGGCCTTGGCCATTGTTCGAATCCAAGTAAAACTCGTTGAGGCCGCCACGGGCCGAGTGATGAAGGCCTTCGAGGAAAGAAACCCCATTTTTGCAACGGAGGAGAAGGGGGAATTCTCTCGAGACAAGACGAAGCTTAAGGCCATCCAGTTGGCCATAGAAGAACTGGCGGGTAACATTATCACTGAGATAAACCACATGGGGTGGTACACACGAATTGCTAAAATCGATGGGGACAGGATTTATCTCAATGCAGGGCGACTCACCGGATTGAAAGTCGGGGACCTCATGGATGTCTATGGGCCGGGAGGAGGTAAAATAGAGCAGATAGTTGGGATTCCCAAGGATCCCTTTGGAGGCCACCGGAAGGGACAGGTCAAGGTTTCTCAACTTTTTGGGACCGATGCGGCGATGGCTCGCATTACCAATGGGGGGAATTTTGCCCTCAGCGACGTTGTGAGGCCATCCACCTACTAGATGGGAATAGATAGGAGATCATAGCAAAAGGAGGGTAAAAACCAAGGGAAAGATCATAATCACCAAAGGGAGTTTAGAAGATGTTTGATATCGGGGATAAGGCCGTTTATCCGGGTCACGGGGTTGGAGTAATCGAGGCTATCGAGAGCAAGGCGATATCTGGGAGGGAACAATTATTCTTTATCCTAAGGATACTTGATAATGGAATGACCATTATGATCCCCACGGGGAACGTGGATGTCGTTGGACTGAGGGGGGTCATCCCATCCATGGAAATACCAAGGGTATTTCAAATCCTGAAAAAGAGGCGGATTTCCCTGGACACCCAGACGTGGAATCGGAGGTATCGGGAGTACATGGATAAAATCAACACGGGTTCCATTTTTTCCATCGCTGAGGTTTTGCGCGACCTTCAGGTACTCAAGATGGAAAAGGACCTCTCCTTTGGGGAGCGAAAGATCCTAGACACGGCCGAAAATCTTCTGGTTAAGGAGCTCGCTGTAGCAAGGGATGTTGAGGAATCAGAAATGCTCATGGAAATAAGAAAGATCTTCGAACCATGAATGGTTCCGATTGGAAGGTTGAAGAATGGAATATTATTAATTTATTCTCCTCTGTTTCTCTCCCTCAACCCCTCCGATAACCGAATCCCCGATTGCATGGCTTCGCTTTAAGGCGGCGAAAGAGGCCCCTGCCCTTCCATGGGGCGGGAAGGGCCTGAAAATCTATCGAATCCATTTTACGCACGGGAGGTCACGAATGGGTACTATGATATTACGCTTTTTTCTTATCCTCATCTGCTCCATTGGCGGGTTCTTCATTGCGGGGGAGCTCTTCGGGACAAAGTGGGCTCTCCTATGGGGGGCAGCTGGGGGGGTTATGGTTGCCATCCTGAGTATTTTGGTAGAGGAGAGCGTCAAGAAGGTTTCCCTGAGAAGCCTTTGCGGAGCTGCCCTCGGGTTGATTACCGGATTTCTTGTTGCTAAGCTCCTGGCGGATGCGTTCCTCAGTGATATTCTAGAGGAAACACGCATCTCATTAGCTGTTTACCTGGTTACCTATTCCATTCCGGCATACATTGGCATAAAGATAGGATTTAAAAAGGGGGAGGAATTTAGCTTCGCCAGTTTGAAAGGAGCCTCGAGATTCTCCGCCGCCACCGATAATCCGAAGATTTTGGACACAAGCGTCATCATAGATGGGCGGGTCGCAGACATTTGCGAAACGGGATTCATTGAAGGGACCTTCATCATTCCCCAATTTATCCTCCATGAACTTCAACACGTAGCGGATTCGGCGGACTCCATTAAGCGAACGCGGGGGAAGAGAGGATTGGAGATCCTGCATCGAATTCAGAAGCAGGTCGACGTTGAGGTGAAGGTTATTGAACAGGATTTCCCCAAGATCAAAGAAGTCGATGCGAAGCTGGTTGAGCTTGCCAAGAAGATGAGGGCCAAGATCATCACAAACGACTCGAACCTCAACAAGGTAGCAGAACTTCAGGGAGTAGATGTCCTCAACATCAACCAATTGGCCAACGCCTTGAAGCCCGTTGTCCTGCCAGGGGAAGATGTAAGCGTGAAGGTGATAAAGGAGGGGAAAGAACCCGGCCAAGGAGTTGCCTACCTAGACGATGGGACTATGGTGGTCATTGAAAATGGATTAAAATATATGGGAAAGAATATCGATGTGATGGTTACACAGATATTACAAACTACGGCGGGTAGGATGATATTTGCTAAAGTCGGAGGGGACGCAAGTGGTGGCTACTTCTATCCTGTTAACGACGCCATGAGGCAGTCTGCCAAAGGAAAGCGATAATTCCTTCGATGCCATTGCGGGGGAGGCTCGATGAAAACCGGTGCCCTTATCGCCGCAGCCGGAAAAGGCCAAAGGATGAGAGGAAGGGTGAAAAAACAATTCATTCCCCTTAAGGGAATGCCCTTGCTCTTCTATGCCCTCAAGACATTCGAGGAGTTCGAGGGGATTGAAAGCATGTATCTGGTTTTGGACAAAGGGGACTTCGAATATTGTATGGGGGAGATTATCCAAAAATATGGGATAAGGAAGGTCTCCCAGCTCGTCCCAGGGGGAGAGCGCAGGCAGGATTCCGTATGGAATGGTCTCAAGGCCATGGAAGGCCACTGTGATATGGTCATTGTTCACGATGGAGTTCGGCCCTTCGTCTCGCCAGAGATTCTCAAAAGGCTTATGGCGGCCATGGAAGACTCTCAAGCCGTGGTGACGGCAGTACCTGCCCTGGATACCATCAAACGGGTTGACAGGGTAGGAATTGTCCTGGATACCCTCCAACGAAATACCCTTTTTCATATTCAAACCCCCCAGGGCTTTCGATATGACCTCATTAAGGAGGCCTACACAAGGGCCTTAGAAGAAGGGATACTGGGTACCGATGATGCCTACTTCGTTGAACGGATGGGAATACCGGTGAAGGTAATCGAAGGATCCTCTTTTAATATTAAGATTACCACGCCCGAAGATATTGTTCTGGCCCATCATATTCTCCAGGAAGGAAAGTTCTCTCGGAGGGCATCAATATGAAGCATTTCCTGAGGATCGGCATTGGCTTCGATATCCATCCCTTGGTCGAAGGCCGTAAGCTCATTTTGGGAGGTGTTGAAATCCCTTATTCAAAAGGGTTGCTTGGTCATTCGGACGCCGATGTATTAATCCACGCCATCTGTGATGCCATCTTAGGTGCCATCTCGGGAGGAGATTTGGGTAGGCTTTTCCCCGATACAGATGCCCGATACCGAAACATAAGCAGCATGATATTGCTCAAAGAGGTGATGGAGAAGGCAAAAGGAAAGGGCTTCCGAATGGTCAATATGGATGCCACTGTCACCGCGCAAGAGCCGAAGTTGGCGGAGTACATTCCCCGGATGATCGATAAGATAGGAGAGGCTCTGGAGATAGGAACTGACCGGGTAAATATCAAGGCGACGAGCCCGGAAGGACTAGGGTTTTCGGGAAGGACAGAGGGTATTATGGCACAATCCGTGGTTTTGGTAGAGGGAGTGGAAAGGGAGAATCCTGATGTTGAGGATCTATAACACCCTTTCGGGCAAAAAGGAGGTGTTTAAACCCCTTCGGGCGAAGAAAGTGGGGATGTACGCCTGTGGGGTAACCGTCTATGATTTCTGTCATATCGGCCATGCCAGGTCTACCGTTGTTTTTGACGTCATTTTCCGATATCTCCGTTTCCTCGGGTATGAAGTCACCTATGTTCGAAATATTACCGACGTGGACGATAAGATCATCAAAAAGGCCGATGTTGAAGGGGTGACATGGGAGGAGATCTCCCATCGATACATTGGGGAATTCAGCATTGACATGGAGGCGCTGGGCCTTGAGAAACCAACTCACGAGCCCAAGGCGACGGACCACATTGGGGAAATGATTCGCATGGTCGAGGGGTTGATGGAAAAGGGGTATGCCTACCAGACGGATGGTGATGTTTTCTTTTCCGTTGAGAAGTTTAAGGATTATGGAAAACTGTCCAAACGGAGCCTCGATCAGATGAGGGCAGGGGCGAGGGTTGAGGTTGACGAGAGAAAAGGGAATCCCCTCGATTTTGCCCTGTGGAAGGCCAGCAAACCAGGCGAACCGGCGTGGGACAGCCCCTGGGGAAAGGGAAGGCCGGGTTGGCACATCGAATGTTCCGCGATGAGCCAGGGATATTTGAGGGAAACCTTGGATATCCACGGAGGAGGGAAGGATCTAATCTTTCCTCATCACGAAAATGAGATAGCCCAATCAGAGGGAGCGACTGGAAAGCTTTTCGCACGGTATTGGATACACAATGGGTTCGTCAACATAAACCAGGAAAAGATGTCCAAATCGCTGGGGAATATCCTCACCATCAGGGAGATATTCAACCGTTACCATCCGGAGGTTATCCGCCTTTTCCTCTTGTCCCACCACTATCGGAGCCCCGTCGATTTCTCCGACCGGAATTTGACCGAGGCGAAAGCGGGTATGGATCGATTCTACTCAACGCTCCAGAGGATGGGGGAATTGAAGGGGGAGGGGATTGTTTCCGGAGAGGGGCGGAGGAGCTCCAAGAAAGGGATTCGGAAGACCGTCGAAGAGGTAGAGGCCTTTCCTGAGAGATTTCAAGCGGCCATGGACGATGACTTTAATACCGCTTTGGCCCTTGGCCATTTCCATGATTTGGCCCGAAACCTCAATTTTCTGATGGAGGATGACCGTATTCCCGCGAATCTCTTGCCCTCGGCGCGTGATTACTTCCGACGTTTTGGGGATATCCTGGGGCTGTTCCAGTGCGCCCCGGGAAAATACTTCGAGGAACAGAGACGGAGGGAGTTGAGTCGAATCCGGATCGACGAGGCCCAAATCAACCGCATGATTCTGGAAAGGCAGGAGGCCAGAAGGAGGAAAGAGTGGAAACGGGCTGACGAGATCAGGGAATCCCTTGCCTCCATGGGGATATCCCTAGAGGACGGGCCTACCGGAACAACCTGGAAAACCAAGTAAAACCGATCTTTCCATGGACTTCCTTTGCCTTCCGAGAATCCCACATTCGACCCCGGCTATAGGCCATACAAGGGCCTGATTCACGGAGTGCCGAGCTCGCGTACCGTTCTCATTCATGGGGGAACGGGGGGAAAGGGCAGGGTTGAGAAATTATTGACTGTTGAGGAGGGACATATGGGTAACGAATTTCAATTGAAATATCCCAGGAAAGTTCGTTTGGATGATATTACCGTTCGTGATGGCTTCCAGCATGAGGAGATCTGGGTTCCCACCGAGGCGAAGTTGTTCTATTTGGAGGAGCTGATCCTCTGCGGGTTCAAACGCCTGGAGGTGACCAACTTCGGAAATCCCCTGTACATGCCCCAGTTCAAGGACGCGGATGAGCTTATGAAGAGATTGAGAGGAAGCAAGAAGTTAGCTAAGGCCGGGGTAAATTGGGATGACATCGAGTTGACGGTCGTCACCATCCGAGAGCGGGCGGTGGATCGTGCGATTGAGGCCAAGAAGGATGGGTGGGGTCCGGATCGCATCTTGATGATGGTTTCAACGGATGAGGAGCATCATTTTGCCAATTCAGGCACGACCCTTCCCGACTACTGGAAGGAGTCCGAACGGTGTATCAAGAAGGCCTCCGATGTGGGAATTAAGATGTGCGGCACCGTCAGCACCATCTGGGGAAGCCCAATCTCCGGACCCACCCGGTTTGAGGATGCCGTCGAATTTACCAAGCGATGGCTGGATATCGGCGCGGCGGATATCGAACATGCCGACCATGACGGTTCCGCACCGCCCGACCAGGTGTACCGATATTACTCCATGATTCTGGACGAAATGCCCAACACCGATCTCCATGTAGCCCATTTCCATGTGACCAGGGGTTGGGGCTTGGCCAATGTGCTGGCGGCCCTGCAGGCGGGGATCGACGTGTTCGAGGGCACCCTTGGCGGGCTGGGTGGTCAGCCGGCGAATTTCTTTGATCGCGTGCCGGTTGCCGGCACTGGTGCCTACTACTACAAGGACCCCAATGTTGTTGGCCTGGCGACCATGGAGGATATGGTGGTGATGATGGACGAGATGGGCATTGAGACCGGTGTTGATGTGGACCGTCTCCTCGAGCTGGGTACCATGATGGAGAAAACGGTGGGCCGTCGACTCCGTTCCGAGGCCATATTGAATGGGAGGATTCCCAAGGAACCTCGTGAGGAGTTCAAACGGAAAGGGCTGGCCGAGGTCAAGGAGAAGCTGGGCGAAAAGCCCGGTCAGATTTATCCCCATGACTGGCCGGAGAAGGCGCAGTATAAGGGAAAGTAAACCCCCGGTCGGGGAGGATATCCGGAAGTGCCGACCGGGGAAATGAGGTTGAACCGGGACAAGCCATCACCCCCTGATGATCCTGGGCAACATCATCTGGTGGGGAGGGCAGGTGCTTCTCGGGTTTTGGAAGCAGCACCGGACGAAGGCGACGAGGTAATCCCTTAATTGGGCGAAGGGAACCACCTCATCCACGTAGGCCTTTTGGACGCAGTAAACGGGTCTGGATTGTTCTTGGTATTGGCGGGCTAAGGCGTTCATCTTATCGATGACAGGCTCTAGGGGGCGTCCTTCCTCTTGTTCCTTTACCAACCTCCTCGCAAAGGCGGCAACAGCTGCCGTCTCTCCGTGCATTACGTAGATCTCCGTGGCAGGTGTGCCCAGGGTAAAGGCGTTGTTCCTGTTGGCCTGGGGACCTCCCATGATGTAGTGGGCTGCAGCCGTGCCCTTCCTCACGATGACACAGGCCATTGGGATGCCGGAACTCTCAATGGAGTATATGAGGGATTGGCCGAGGCCGAGAAGTTCCGCCTTTTCAGCGATATCCCCCACGTCGATTCCCGAGGTATCTTGGAACCAGATCATGGGAACACGATCCCTTCCACAATGGGTCACGAACTCATTCATCTTGATCAGGCCTTCCCGATACAGCTTGCCCCCGATTCCAATATACTGGCCCTCGGCGTATTTGGGATAATCCTTGCCCAGGAACCCCTGCCTGTTGGCGATGACACCCACGAGGAAACCGTCGATCTTGGCTAGACCGCAGTATACCTCAGGACCATAGTCCGGTTTGAACTCCATGTGCTCGCTGTTGTCGAAAATCCTGGCCAGGACCTGGTGGATATCGTAGATCAATTTTTGGTTGTGGGGGACAATGTAGTTCATCTCCTCTGCTGTGAAACGAGGGGGCTTGGATTCGGCCACCCTGAAGAAATCGAGGTTGTACATGGGCATGCCCGCCATGCATTCCTTGACAGCTCCGATAACTCCCTCCTCCGTATCAAACACCTCCGTGAAGAAACCGGTGTGATCGTGGTGGATCTTTACCCCTCCGGGTGGGGCGGCCTTGAATTTGCGTGTCGCGTCGATAACCATCTCCGCTCCCTCCAAATCGAAGCCACCCTTGGGGCTCATCCCGCTGACAATTCCCCCACCACCCACGGCGATGTTGGCCTTCTTGTGGGCAAACATGATGCTTGGGCTGATCCCGTGGTATCCACCTCCGGCCGGATTGGTACCGTAAACCCCCGCGATGATCGGGATGCCCTTTTGGATCAACTGATCGTGCCGGAAAAAGGTGTGCCCCCCGGATCGCCTTCCTGCGTAAACCTCCTCCTGTTCGGTCAGTTTTACGCCGCTGCAATTGAGGACCCACACCACGGGTATATTAAGGATTTCAGCCATTTCCTGAGCCCTGAAGATATTTTCCCCTTGCCCCGACACCCAGGCTCCAGCGAGGACCTTGTTATCCGAGGCGATAATGCAGGCGTATCGGCCCGAAATCTTCCCGATCCCATTGACGAGGCCCGTGGACCCCTCCTGATTGAAGAATGGATTGAACATGGTATTCAAGGGCAAGAACGTCCCCGGGTCCACCAACATATCGAGCCTCTGCCACGCTGTATTTTCACCCCTTTGATTGATTCTCTCAGCAGGGATACCCGCGTTCTTTACCTTTTCCTTGGCCTCCTCGATTATCTCTTCTTCCTTCTTGATGAGGGCGACGTTTTCCTCCGTCCGCTTGCGCTCATTTTCGGTAAGCTCTCTCCCGATGGGCTCCATCTTTTCGAAATATTGTCTCATTTCATCAATCCTCCTTGAAGTTTGCCACTTTCTGTTCGAGGGTAGCGATAATTCCCGCCCTAAATCTCGGGTCCCTGTAAAGCCTTGCATCCGCCTCCATCTCCGCCCTGACGAACTCCTTTTCGTCGAACCGGGAAGGATCATATCCTGAAAAAAGCCCTTCCAACGCCTCGATGGATTGAGGAGCCAAAGGTCTTCCCAATGTGGCTATCTGCTCCCTCACCTCTGCCAGAGGCTTTCCCCACATCCCTCGATAGGTCTCGGGGTCTTTTCTTCTGGCAACCTGTTCGGCTATCTCCCCTACTGTAGACAGTTTTTTTCTGTTTGCTTCTTCTAAAACGGGGATATCGTCTTTGGGACACGCACCGAGCTCCAAGGCCTTGGGCAATAAGAGAAGGCCCACTTCATCGTTGTGTCTTTGCAAGGCCTCCCGATAGCGTGTTCTATCTGCTTCTCTATCATCCGTCCTCTCGAGCTTCGGGAAGGGCAATTGGATTTCCACAACGAGATTGTAGACTCCAATTTCCCTCAACTGGCGGGCCTTTACCTCGGTCGACGTCATTGCCATAAATTTGGCATTGAGCAGGTCCGCTTTGGTTAAGGTCCTCCCAACCCCGGACCAGCCCGGAATCAACCCAATCATGGCTTCGCTGAAGCACATCCCCGATCTGGAGTCTGCCACGAGATAATCGGACATCAGAGCCACCTCCGCGGAACCACCGAATCTCGTGCCCCCGCCACACAGGGAGATGAGCCTCACATCCTCAGAGAGGGACCTGATACCGTTGTAAAGGGCAAACCCCTTTTCCAGCCTCATATCTCCCCACCTGTAAAGGGCATCGATATCCTCGGTTTCTACCCCTTTTGCCTCCATCTCTTTTTTGCTTTCCAGGGTCTTGTCCAATTTGGAGAGGCTCTCCTTTATATCGCCTCCGGCGTGCACCGGATCGCACCCCCCGTAAAGGATGAGAAATTGGAATGCCCCCCTGTCTTCGGAGACCATCTTCATCGATCCCAGATAGGCATCAAGGCCTGGGTTTCCCATGGAATGGACGGGCGGGTTATAGTAGCAGATGATGCCGCCCCTGGTGCCCTTAAATTGGATGGCATCCAGATAAAGGTAAGCTTGCCCCTCCGACCATGTATATCTTGGCCCCAGGTTTTTGAGCCCCACGATCTTATCGGATCTTAGGCTATCGATTGGCCCTGCCATAGGCATTCCCGTTGATCCATCATGGGAAGGAAATGGATACACAAAAAGAATATGGAGCATTGGGATGAATGTCAAGTGAAAAAATAGACAAACGCCCTGGAAGGCCTGGGCGGCAATGGAGTCGGGGGAATTGCCCGTTGGGATTCTGCGGAGGGACTTCCTCGAGCCGAAAGTTTTCTGCTCTTTAGATAGAGAACTCTCATAAACTACCCTTGTCTCCCTGCTTCCCCTCGTATCGGAGATTGCGCTCATGGGCTGCCGTTTTCTGCCTGCTCATTCAAACGCTCATCGATAGCATTGGAGAGTGGCACACCCTTTCGGCTTCATGTTCTATAGGTACTAATCTCTCCTGCTGCGTTGTCTCATAGCCGTGGATTAACTCTAACCCTCCTTTTGATTTCTTGGAACCAGCTGGATATAATACGGCAAAAGCACAGGTAAAGAGTGACATGGAAAAGAACATCCTTTGCAAATTGCTAGGCATTCGCTACCCCATAATTCAGGGACCCATGAATTGGGTAAGTGGGGCTGAATTGGCTGCAGCAGTATCTAATTCCGGGGGCTTCGCTTCGGGCTGGAAGTTCTAGCTTATCAACGTATGTTCCAACATAAATAGTTGTTTATCAATAAGTTCTTATCCTGAGGCTATGGTCAATCATCTAGCTGATAAACCTCCAACCATGCTATTACGAACTTTTAAGAAATGCTTGACAAAATCGATTAAAATATTTAAGGGCTATTAATCATGGCGTTTAATTCGGGTGTACAACAATCTTGGTCATTGAAGATGGTTGTACCATTGGAACCTGGGATAGTGTGTATCGACATCGATCCCATGCTCGAGTTCTACACCGGAGTCTTGGGTCTTACATTGGTTTCGGATGCTAAGACTACACCGGAAATGAGCAAACGTTCTGGCGCTGCGCCTTATGGTTACCGGATCGTCCGGTTGCAAACGCCTTATGGTGAGAGAATTAAGCTTGTTCAACCGGGAAAGCCTCCAAAACAGAATCGTGTTCCTGAATGGGTGCATGAACGGCAAGGGCTTGCTTATCTTACCTTCGTCATCGCAGGCATGAAAGGAGTCATGAAGCGATTAAAAGAGCACGGAGTGAAGCTTCTCAGCGAAAAGCCTGTCGAGGTACGCGAGGGTGTCTTTGTGTTATATTGTCTAGATCCAGAGGGCAATTTTGTTGAGTTTGTCGAGTATCCTGATGTCTCCTCGTATCGCCCGGATCTTTATTAAACGGCACCGATTCCTTTCATGGTCACTTTTTAGGAGGACGTTCTCGAGTACATTTAAAGATGCAAAGCCCGTCATAATGACGGGCTTTGGGGGGGCAGAATCCTGCATCCCGTTGCTCACTATCGCAGTTCCTCATTGTTCAATGCCCTAACGAGTTATCAAAAGACTAATTTCTCGACTCTCAGGAAGAACCCTGTCATTTGTGTGGCTTTTGATAACTGAAATACGGAGTTTCGCCCATTTCGGACTTGTACTAGCATGGTGACGCAAATAAAACGGAAAATGGCGGCGTGGGATAGCTCCTGAGGGATTTACGCTATGTATCGGCTAGAATAGGTTTGAAAAAGGGGGAAAATGCGGTATGTTTTCCAAGAACTCTTTTTCAGGTTCTCAGTCAAATAAGAGCGGAGGTGATAACTATGGACGTTTTGGATGCCATCAAGGGGAGGAGGAGCATCCGGAAGTACAGGCCCGATCCGGTTCCGGATGAGGTCTTGGAGAAGGTTCTGGAGGCCGTCAGGTGGTCCCCCTCGTGGGCGAATACCCAGTGCTGGGAGGTGATTGCCATCAGGGAGCCCGAGATCAAGGCGAAGGCAGCAGAGGCCTTACCACCGGGGAATCCAGCCCTCTCCTCCCTCAGGGATGCGCCTATCCTTTTGGTTCTCTGTGCAATTCGAAACCTCTCGGGGTTCAAAAGGGGTGAGGCCATGACGGATAAGGGGGATTGGTTTATGTTCGATATCGGCCTTGCTATGGAGAACCTTTGTCTGGCGGCTCATTCCCTGGGATTGGGGACCGTTATCATAGGGCTCTTTGATGCCAAAAAGATAGAGAGCCTCTTAGGAGTTCCGGAAAACCTCTCCGTCGTTGCCATGACCCCTTTGGGTTACCCCCAAAAGGAGGCTTCCCCACCCAAGAGGAAGGAACTCGTGGATTTCGTCCACCTTGAAAGATATCGGAAGTCCGAAGGTACATGATTTCCGAACAAATCCTTCATGGGCACGGGTCATTCTCAAGACCGGGCTAGAACTTGATCCTCTAACCTCCAACCTAATTCCGCAAAGCGCTGCCTTACACCTTGAGCCTAACGCCTTTTGCCCTATATCTTCTTCGCCTTTTGCCTCTATCCTCGAGCGAAGCGGTCCTTAGGCAGCACCGAAGGTGCTTAGCAGTCCTCCAGCCTAGCACTAAGTTACGTCCTCCGCCTTATGGCTTTTGAACTAATTCAACATAGTCAACAACGTCCCCAGAACCCCCAGAACCCCAGAACCCCAGAGAACCCTCCTAAATTCATGAGAATTACATAACCAATGGGTTTTTCGGCCGTGGGATGTGGAATTATGTATGGGGTAGGGGAAGGGTAGATTATGAGCTCAATGTGTTACGTAAGGAGAGAAATGAATGGTTGAATTTGATAAATCGCAATACAGTTCCATTATCGTGCTTTTTGCTCTTTGAAGATGATAGCTGGCTAGCGAGTTAGGCTTTGGTCTACAGTGTTTATTTCCCCTTTCTCCACCTTTGGTTTTGGATGCCGTGTATTTTGATCTTGTAGTTCATCACCCTTTTGCTGATGCCGAGTAGTTCGGCCGCGTCTTTCTGAACCCAATTGGTCTTTTCCAGGGCGTTTACCATGAGCGCCCTCTCCGCCTCTTTGAGGGTCATCCCCTCGAGAGAAGATATAATCCCCTTTTCCCTTCTCTCTTCAGGACGGGGAGGGGTTTCCCCGGTCAAAAAGGCATCCATCCCGATGATTTCTCCGTCGGAAAACAGGGCCGCCCTCTCCACCATATTCCTCAGCTCCCGGATATTTCCCGGCCAGTGGTAATCCAGCACATATTTGTGGACTTCTGGGGAGAAGCTCGTGCATTTTTTCTTCAAATCGTTGCTGCATTTGCGCAGGAAATAGTCGGCCAAGGGAATAATGTCCTCCTTTCGTTCCCGAAGGGGGGGCGTGCGGATGCTGACCACGTTCAGCCGATAAAAAAGGTCCTCCCGGAAATTGGCCTCCTGGACCTCCTTGGCCAGGTTTTTGTTGGAGGCGGTAATGAAACGGAGATCGACCTTAATGGTTCTGCCTCCCCCCACCCTTTCGAACTCTTTTCGCTCGATGGCCCTCAATACCTTCGCCTGAGTCCTGAGGCTCATATCACCGATCTCGTCCAAGAAGAGGGACCCCCCATTGGCCTGCTCGAAGCGACCGATTCGTTGGTTAATGGCCCCGGTGAAGGCTCCCTTTTCATGTCCGAAGAGTTCGCTCTCCAAAAGGGGTTCGGGGAGGGCGGCGCAGTTTACCTTAATGAAAGGCTTGCTTTTCCTCAAACTGGTGTAATGGATGAGTCCCGCAATGAGTTCCTTTCCCACACCGGTCTCCCCCGTGAGCAGGATGGTAAAATCGGTCTTGGCGACTTTCAGGGAGGTGGATAGACAGGCCTTGAGCTGGGGGCTTTCCCCAACGATATTTTCCGGCTCATAGATGGTATCCTGTTGATGCCTCAGATAATCAAGGTCATAGGAGAGGCTTCTCTTTTCCAGGGCCTCCTTTACTTCAAGGATCAACTGCGCGCTGCTAAATGGTTTTTCGATAAAGCCATGGGCCCCCCGGTTGATGGCCTCAAAGGCTGCATGGCTTTCTTTCGTGTCGGTGGTGACGATGATAATGGTGGTTTTATTCCTTCCCTGGGTCTTCTTGAGGATGTGGTATCCATCGACTTTGGCTGAAGCCAACTGGGTGAGGATAAGATCGTAGTTGTTCCGTTCGATCTTTTTTGTGGCCTCCTCGACATTGAAGGCCATTTCCACCTCGTAGCCGCTATCGATCAGGGCCTGTACCATTCGGTGGCATAATCCAGTATCCTCTTCAACGACCAAGACATGAAACATAGCGTGTCCCCACTAGAGAATGGCGATAAATGTAACCCGCAATGGATTACGAAAAAGTTATTACTATTAAAACAGCAAGTGTAAGATTTGTCAATGACGAAAATGTAATCGTATCCCATTCAATCTCGAGCTCTTTTCCAAGGAGGGGGATGAAAAGGCCCTGTGGGGTAGATCACGAAGGGGGCTAAATACCAGGGTTGTTTTTGAGGAGCCAACTAAAGATGCAGAGGGAGTAGCAGAGCACAAAAAGGAAATAGACGATCTTATCGGTCAAGGTGGATCTCACCAGAAATTGACTCAAGATAATCAAGGGGGCAAGGGACATTCTCAAGGTGGCCTTCAGCGATGGAGTGGTCTCAATGTTTTGTGCTATAAAGGGGCTGTATCGATAATAGTCTCTGGTGAAAGATTTCCCGAGCTGGCTTTTGCTAAGGTAATGGTCGCTGAAATCGCACAGAGCTCGAACGTGATGTTCCCATGATGAGCCAAAAGCGGCCGTCGCAATGAAGCAACTCCATTTTGTGTACCCGCCTTCTGAGCCGGTTTGCACGGTGGTAGTGCTTGAGGAGGATGTATCATTTACCATTACAGCGACTTCATTGGAGACGTCGCTCTCGTTTCCCGAGGTATCATGAGCGGTCACGGCGATGAGATGCGTCACGCCATCCAGAAGATCGTCCAATCGATAGGCCGTGATATCCCCAACGTCGATGGAATAAACATATTCCCGGGAGGCAGTTCCATAATATACCTGATTACCGGCGAGGTCAGGCTCCGTGTTGAGGTCCCATGATAAGGTAAGATAATTCGCGAGGGAGTTGGCTGGCAGGAATATACACTGTATCAATAGGAGGATGAGGAGAAAAGACAAAAAAGGGCTTTTCCTACGTTTTGCCATGTCGATATTTCATCATTCCCAATCCCATGGATTTTCCTGACCCTTCAACATAAGGGATCGTTCGGGCGTATAATGCATCCCGTCCGCTCCACCCGATTTACCCGAGCTCCCCAATTCGATCAGGAAATTGATGCCGTAAGTGTGAGAAAGGCGAAGAATATCGCCAGTGAAGTGGATAGGAAAAGGACGAACAGGATAAGCCTCCTTTTTGCATCGTCCATCGATTTTCCTCCTTTCCCCAGCCCACGGAAAAGAAGAGCAATATTAATACCAGAAATCGATCTCATCTTTCCGATCAACCCACGTAAATGAGTGATAAGTGGTGTAAATGTAAGAAAAATTCTAATTTCAAATTGTTACGATACTGTATACGGAAAACAAAAATGTAACTCCTTATTTGTGGTATTTGCCTCGAGGGTGGGAAGGTGGGCCATTGAGGATGGGTATTGGTGAGGGTGAGACCTATTTCAGAAGGGGGGTCAATTTTTCCATGACCAGATTTTGAATTTTCCTCAAACTCTCTTGGCTTGAGGCCTCAAATCTCAGAACGAGCATTGCTTGTGTATTCGATGCACGAACCAGCCCCCAACCATCTGGGAAAAGAACCCTTGCGCCGTCAATGTCGATAACGTGATACTCCCTTTGGAACTCATCGGCCAGTTGCTGAACAACGCGGAATTTCTTATCCTCTGGGCATTCTATTCTGATTTCGGGGGTATTCACCATTTTGGGTATATCCGATAGTCGGGCAGAAAGGCCTTCCCTTTTATGGGAGAGGATCTCCAGTAATCGGGCCCCGGCATAGATAGCGTCATCATATCCGAAATAGCGATCAGCGAAGAAGAGGTGTCCGCTCATCTCCCCCGCCAACAATGCCCGTTCCTCCTTCATCTTGGCCTTGATGAGGGAATGGCCCACTTTCCACATGATGGGGTTCCCTCCATTTTTTGTGATATCATCGAATAGGGTCTGGGAGCACTTGACCTCGGCGATAAAGGTGGCACCGGGGGATTCATTCAAAATCGAGCGGGAAAAGATGATCATCAATTGATCTCCCCATATGATAGTTCCGGATTCGTCGACCACTCCGATACGGTCGGCATCCCCATCGAAGGCGATTCCGAAATCAGCCCTCTCGAAGGCTACCTTCTCGATAAGGGATTGCATATTTTTGGGAACCGTTGGATCGGGATGGTGGTTCGGGAAATGGCCGTCTGGCTCGCAGAAAATGGGTATGACCTCGAATCCCATTTCCCGATAGAGGGGAACAGCGATTACACCTCCCGTTCCATTTCCGGCGTCGACCACTACCCTTCGCCTCACATTTCCCGGGAAAAGGTGATTCAGTACGTATTCCTTATAGCTGGGGGCAAGGTCCCTTTCCTCAATAGTCCCCTTTCCCTTCCTGAACTTCCCCGATTCCAAAATGAGGCGGATCTTCTGGATCTCCTCTCCATAGATAGTTGAGGTGCCCAGACAGACCTTAAATCCGTTGTTATCCGGTGGGTTATGGCTTCCCGTGATCTGAATGCCACCTTCCACATTCAGATCGAAGATGGTAAAGTAGAGCAGAGGAGTGGGAACGACTCCCACATCGATTACGTGGCATCCCGTTTCCGTAATCCCTTCCAGGAACCTATTGCGGAAGGAGGGAGAGCTCAGGCGGCAATCGCGGCCGAGGGCTATTCTCTTTACCTTATTGTCGGCAAAGTAGGTCCCGCAACCCTTTCCCAAAAGATAGACGAAATCCTCGGTCAAGTCTCGATCGACGATTCCCCGGATGTCATATTCCCGAAATACGTTTGGATTGAAGTCCATTTCTCAAACCCAGTCTAACAAGCCCTTCCGCTTGATGGCTTCCGCGATCGCCCTGACCTCTTGGGATCGATTTAAGTCCGCCACCAACAGGGCATCGGGGGTGTTGACCACCAATATTTGGTTCGACCCGAGAAGCGCAACCAACTTTTCGGATCGATTGATGATGAAACTGTCGCGACTGTCAATAATCGTCGCCAATCCTTCAACCATATTGCCGTTGGCGTCCTTTTGATCGCCCTTCAATTCGAAGAGGGCCTGCCAACTCCCCACATCGCTCCAGCCAAAATTTCCCGTAATGGTATAAACGGGCTCCTTCGTCCTTTCCATAATTCCGTAATCGATAGATATGCTTTCCAGGTCGGGATAGACCCTTTCCAGGGTTGCCTGGTACCGATCTCCATTCAATGTCCCATCGATTTCCGTGAGTCCTTGATATAGATTGGGGAGATAATTGCGTACCTCGTTGAGGAAGACGTCTGTGCGAAAGATAAAGATTCCAGAATTCCAAAGGTAATTTCCTTCCCTCATGTAAAGGAGCGCCCTCTTTTCATCGGGTTTTTCCACGAAACGGTCTACCTCGAATACCTCCTGCCCGTTGATGGAATCGCATCTCCTTCCCCGCTTTATATACCCATATCCTGTCTCCGGCTTGACCGGGAGTATTCCGATGGTGACAATCCCCCCCCCTTGAGACAGCTCGATACCAGCTCGCAATGTGGTTCTGAAAAGCTCGCCATCGCCGATGAAATGGTCCGCTGGCAACACGGCCATTGGGACATCTCCCCATTTCCTCTTTATGTGGATGGCGGCTAATCCAATACAGGGTGCCGTATTTCGTCCATAGGGCTCCTCGAGGATTTGAATACCGGAGTCCTTGAAAATCTCCCTTGTCAATTCTCGGTGAGCTCGATTAATCACCACGTACACCCGTTCTTCATCAACCAGAGGGGAGATTCTCAAGATGGTCTCCTCGATCAATGGACGCTGGCCAATAATATTCAAAAACTGCTTCGGTTTTGTTTCCCTGCTCAAGGGCCAGAATCGGGTTCCTGCCCCCCCTGCCATAATGACGAAAACCATATGGTTAGTCCTCATCTCCGGGTTTGCCCATTTTTCTAAACCATAGATCTGCTTCCAAGCTCTTTTTTGAGAAATACTGCTCCTATAAACGTATTCCATGGGGAACGAACTGTCAAGGACAACAAATGCTTTTCTTGAGGCTCCACGCATGGATGGCGAGATGACCGAAAGGGAGATGACGTGAATAGTTCTTGACATTCCTTAACCCAGGTTTTATTCTCGTTTCGCATTTAATTTCGTCCTTTGTACATCCATATATTGGTTTTGGCTGAAGATGAAGGAAACCCTGGGCAGATATAAAATCATTAAGGAAATCGGTCGGGGGGCCATGGGTGTTGTTTTCCAGGGGTACGATCCCAAGATCGATCGAATCGTAGCCTTAAAGACGATCCGTAAAGATCGATTGGCGGAATCGAGGGATGTGGAAGACCTGGTTATGCGGTTTCAGAAGGAACTTCGGGCTACGGGGAAACTGGTTCACCCGAATATCATTGTCATTTACGATACGGGGGAAGATGAGGAGAGGGCTTACATCGCCATGGAGTATATCGAGGGCGATACCCTGGAGAATTTGATTCAGAAGGGAATCCGTTTCCCCATGGAGAAGATCATCGACATCATCGACCAAATATGCGAGGGATTGGAGTACACCCATCGACAGGGGATTGTCCACAGGGATCTCAAACCTTCGAATATTATGCTGGTCCAGGGAGAGAAGGTGAAGATTGCCGATTTCGGGATCTCTAAGGCCGTCGGCGCCGCATCATCTCCCCTTACCCAGGCCGGGATCCTCCTCGGTACCCCCAGCTATATGTCCCCTGAACAGATCGCCGGAACGGAGATCAACGGCCGGTCCGACCTCTTTTCCCTGGGGATTATTCTCTATCAGCTCCTGACCGGTGAGAAACCCTTTGTTGGGGATACCATCCCCACGCTGCTTTACAATATTGTCAACAAGGATCCGACTCCTCCCAGCCAGGTCGATTCCAGCATCCCTCCCCTTTTTGATGACGTTATCACCAAGGCTTTGGCGAAAAATCCGGATAAGCGATACCGAAGGGCGAAGGATTTCGTCGAGGATTTGAAGAGGGCCCATCGGGGTGAGGCCTTAATGGAGGCCCCAAGCATCGAGTCCACTATGACCGTTGCCCAGAAGGTTGCAGAGAAGATCTACCTCAAGCGGAAGAGATTCGGGCTCTTGGCCGGATTCGCGGTTCTCCTTTTGGCATTGGTACTGGGTGGATACTACTGGATGCATAGAACGCCAATACCCCCGAAAGAAGAGGTTGGGTCCGTGGCGCCACCTGAACCGTTAAAGAAGTTTGGAAGCATTGTGGTCAAATCCGACCCTCCCGATGCTCGGGTCTTCCTCGATGGGGAGGAGCTCGGGGTTCTTACCCCTGCTGTGATTGAAGAGGTTACGGCTGGGGAGAAGCACGAGATCAAAGTGGCGAAGAAGGGCTTTAAGCCGTGGGTGAAGACAGTGGAGCCGGAGGATGATGATAAGTCCGTGACCTTACGGGCTCCGTTGGAGAGGCTTCTGACCACGATAGTTATCAAGTCAACTCCTTCTGGTTCTTCGGTATTTCTCGATGGGGTGGAGCACAAGGAGCCCACTCCGACGGTGATTGAGGAGGTTTCGGTAGGGGAGAAGCATGAGATACGGGTGGAGAAGAGGGGCTTCAAGTCTTGGACAGAGACTGTTGAGCCGGAGGCTGATAAGCCTTTGCCCATCCAGGCCACATTGGAAAGGCTGGTGGGCACCATTGTCGTAAGTTCAATTCCCCCTGGTTCTTCGGTATTTTTCGATGGAAAGAAGATGTTGGGATCAACTCCCCTTGAGCTTCATGAGGTCTCCGTAAATGATGCCCATAGGATCAAAGTGATAAAGAAGGGATATGAGGCCGGGGTTCAGACGATAACATTGAGGGGGGATGAGAGGAAGGAGGTAGAGGTTACCCTGAAGCCATTGCTGGGGGAAATTCGGATCTCCTCCCATCCGCCGGGAGCCAAGGTTTACCTGAATGAAAAATACATGGATCGTAATACACCAACTCGCCTCTCGCGCCTTTCCCCGGGTAAGTACAAGGTGAAGTTGAAGAAGGAGGGATATAAGGTTTGGGAGGATGAGGTGAGTTTAACGGGTTCCGAGTCACTGGATCTATCAAAGGTGACGTTGCAACAGGCCTTCGGGCGCCTGAACCTCCTGGTCTCCCCCTGGGTAGATGTTTACTACTTGGGTAGGAAGCTGGGGACTACCCCTTTGGCGGATATGCGATTTCAGGAGGGTACCCACAAACTCGTCTTGAAGAATCCCCTTCTGGAAATTGAGAAAGGGATCACTGTTCAAATCATGGCGGATAAGGTCACCAAAGAGAGCCTAGATATCACGGGAGAAATAAAGGGGAAGCTGAAGGGGCAGCTAAAGATCAGAGTCACCCCATGGGCCCATGTGTATGTCGATGGAGAACCCATGGGAATGACACCCTTAAAACCCCTTGAGTTACCGGTGGGAGAACATATCGTTCAGGTGAAGAACCGGGAACTAGGGGAAGAGCGTTCCTTCAGGGTAGTAGTAAAGCCCAATGAAGTTCATTCTATGGATGTTAATTTGCTTAAGAAGGAGTAGTGCCTTCATTTGGTCCTCACCAAATCCCCTACCTGGATGGTCACCCGACCGGGGCTGAGAATCCTTGCCTTCGAAATCCTTTCCTCGATCTGCTCAAAGAGGATTTCCCCCAGGTAGATTTCATTGGTGATCACTTCCTTTGTGCGGGGTATGACGATTTGGGACGCCTTTCCAATGACCAACCCCCTAAAACCTGGCCTTATCCCGTTTTCATTCCCCAGGTTAACCGTCACATAATTCTTCGAGATCTGGATAATGTTGCCCTCGGATTTGATGAAGTTCTTCTCTATCTCTCCAACAATCCTATTGATATCCCGATCGCCAATGGCGAGCATTGGCTTATCCGTGTAGGGAATCTCGAAATCCTTGGAAAAGAGGATGTTTCCGCCTTCTGGGTAGGCCAGCTTAACATGGCAGAGCAATGTCTTGCCCATCAAGTTTACGTTGATGATAGAACCAATCAGGACGGAATCGACACCAATGGGATATTCGCCTTCTTTCTCCGTGGCCCTCTTTTCGACCAGGGTAAATCGATTATTCTTGAATATGGTTTCGCGGATCCGAGACGATAGCAGCTCCGGGATCTTTCGGATCCCTTCGTGTTCTGTCTTATCCAGGAATGTGGGAACGTAGATGTTCATGGAGACGGATCTTGGGAAATATTCCTTTCTGGGGGGAGTAGGAGGTTTTATGGGGGGGGATTCTCTCGATTTTTCCGGCCTTTTGAGTTGCCCGATGGCCCATTGAACGGATATGGGATCAGTAGCTCTCTCCTTGGCCAGTTCAAATTCCACCTTGGCCTTCTTGGTGATTTCACCCTTTCCAGAGGCATAAATGTAACCCAGGAGGAGATGGTAGTAAGAATCGTCTCTTTCCGATCGGATATACTCCCGCAGATTGTGAAGCGCGGAGTCCCAATCCTTTTCCAGTGTATCTACTACGGCCAAATAGTAATAGGCTTCATAATGGGATTTCCTCAGGCTAATGGCCTTGATGAATCTATCCTTCGCCTGTCCAAGAATCTGTCTCCTCTTGGATAGGTAGGGGTCGATGGAAGCCCATAGGTGGAGAAATCCGAGGCTTGTGTGGCCGTAAATAAATGTCTCGTCTTCGATAAGTGCCCTTTCGTATAGCTCTCTTGCGCGGTCGAAATAGATATCCTTGAGAGCCTTCTGCTCTTTTCCCGTTTTTAACAATTCGTTGCGATATTGATCCGCGGTCATTACGGTCTCATAAGGGCCTTTGTCGTATTTGACCTGGAATTCCTTGGCCGGAGGAAGTGCCCTTCTCGCAAGGGTCATTTCGGGTAACATGAGCATGGTTAAGGAAGCGAATAAGATGATCGTTCCCCTTTTCATGAGGTTCTCCCTCTCTTCGGCTTTTTTAAAATTGATTAACAGAATCATGGCATTATGTCAAGGATAGCGCGGGCTAGATTTTCTATGGACAGGGAAGGGACATCTATGGTAAAAAGCCATGCATGAATGAAGAGAGGAGTCCAACGGTGAGGGTGAGCTCTTGGAAGGTGATCTATTTGAGGATTGGCCTGGTTGTTTCAGCGGCCCTCATTCTCTTTTTCGGGGAGGTGGCAAGGGGCGAGTCAGGGGATGATCTCTTCTCCCAGGGTATGAAGGCCTACGAGAAGGGGGATTTTCAACTCTCCATCGATAAACTATCTAAGGCCGTTCACTTTTTGAAAGGGGATAGGGAGAGGATTGACGCTCTTAAGACGATGGCCTTTGCCTATATGGCTTTTCTCAAAAAGGAGGAGGCGAGGCAACAATTCTGCAATATCCTCGAGTTGGATCCCACCTTTAAGCTGGATCCCATCATGACTCCACCGAAAATCCTGGCGGTATTTGGGGAAGCCAAGGAGAGATGTTTGCCTTACGGAGGGATTGAGGTTCAGGCTATTTCAGGGAATCGGGAGGTCATCTCCGGGGCCCAGGTCTATCTCGACGGAGAGTTAATCGGTGAGACACCTTTGCGGAAGAAGGATATTTTGCCGGGAAAGTATGAGCTCAAGGTCTATAAGGATGGATTTCGATCCTTTGAGGCCAGGGTTTCCATCGAGGAGAGGATACTCCTGGAGGTAAAGGGTACCCTCATCGAAGTGAGGATACCGACCATCAAATCCATTGGCCACGATGTTACTGCACCTTTGGTGGCAGGGGATAGGATAGAGGTGACAATGAAGGGGGATTCAGGGAAGACGGCTTCCTTTGCCCTGGGTAATCTTAAGAAGAATTTGCCGATGCAGGAGGTTTCCCAGGGGAGGTATGTGGGTATCTATCGGGTTGGCGAAAAAGACCAATTCTCGGACCTGGCCATTATCGGGCACCTGGAGGACCAGCATGGGATTCAGGCATCCGCGGAGGCCGAGGGAAAAATTTCCACCAGCCCGCTTTCCCGATCGCAGCTTCTTTTCAGACGCGGAAAGGCCAGCATGGAGCGAGGGGAATACAACCTGGCCATCGATAGCCTTTCAAAAGCCCTCTACGAGGACCCGAATTTTGCAGATGCTCATATCCTTTTGGCCAAGGCGTATAACGAGAAGAAGGGAGCATACCTGGAGTCCGTCAAGTACCTTAAGAATGCCATAGAACTGGAGACCGATAACCTAGAGGCCCTTAGCCTCCTTGCCAAAATCTACATCGAAAATGGAAAATACGAGGATGCTTTGCCCGTGGTCAAAAAAATCTTGGTGATCGCCCCCAATAGTGGCTTCGCCCACGCCTACATGGGAGAAATTCTCTTGTCCAAGCGTAAGTATGGAGGGGCCATCGAGGCTTTGAGAAAATCGCTACATCTAGATCAGGGGAACGCAAGGGTCTATTTTCTCCTGGGTAAGGTCTTCGAGCGGTCGGATAGATTGGCCGATGCCGTCTTGGAGTACGAAACGGCAGTGGAACTCTCCCCTACCACGTACCAATATCGTGACGCCTTGGCCACCTGCTACAGGGCCTTGAAGCAGGAGATGTCCGCTTTTCGGCAGTGGGAGAAATGTTTAGAATTGGGTGATTTGACGGACTTAGAGCGAAGGAAGGTGAAGCGGAGGCTTTCCGAGATGAGAAAGTGATTGTTTCATCCCTTAGGTTCCATCCCGGTCGGAGTTTTTCCTGACTGACCGAATCTCACAGATGTTCCTCACTCCGGCCGAGAGGTCAGGGCCTGGCCGGTACATTCCCTATGCTCGCTTCTGCGGCTGCCGAGAATGGGCTTAGAAAGCCCTTTTTCGTAAGGACCCGATAACGGTAGAAATAAGTGAAACCCGCTTGGACATCCTTATCCTTGAAGGATTGGGCAGTTTTTCTTCCCATGCTGAACCGTTTAATCACTTTATACGGTCCGGATTCAAATGTGCTCCGGGTCACGATGTATGCTTCGATCTCCGTCTCCCGGTATTTGGGAACCCTGAGGGTGATCTTGCGGCCTCGGCTAGAAGCTTTTACTTTTAGAGGTTGGAGTTTAATGCCCCACGCTATTATTGCTTTATCGGATTGCCATTTCTGTACTAACGTTCGGAGGATGGATTCAAGGCTGCCCTTTGCAATTCTCTCCATCTCCTTTGGTTTTCCTCGAGTGGAACAGCTCATGCTCCAAGCGATATCCCCTTCGGGGATCCGAATCATCCGAAGGTTGAGGCCGAATTGTGCCATTTCTCTCATTCTGCCATACTGGGACAAGGAACCGATAATCACCCCATCGACACCAAGGGACTTGCCGATCTCCAATGCCTGGGTGTAATGATGGATTCTCGCCCAATCCATGTGCTTTTCCTCAACGAGGCCCTTGAGGTCTTGGGCGGGAAGGATATCATATTTCCGGACCGTTCTGAGGTTCGCAAGGAGCAGATCCGTTATCCTGGGCGCATATCTCAACCCTTCTTCCTCCGAGTGCATGGGCAGTACCACCACCCTTTTTATCTCCTCCGAACTCACCCTCGGGTTGAAGAAGAGGTTCTTGATATCCTTCTCCTCCGGGTCCCTTTCGATTTGACCGAGGGAGATTGAGAAGGAAAGGGATAGGATCAACGGAATGAGTGGCATAATCCTATTCAATGATCCCATGGCAATGAATATCCCCTTCTATTTTTCGCCAATTATTCGGTAATAACGGACCTCTCTCATTCCCCTTTTCACCCTTTTTTTGCCCGATTCTTCTAAGAGGAAGAGCTTATTCACCTGTCGGAAGGTCTCTTCCCCGATCAGGATTTCGTTGGGTCCGGCTATGGATTCCAAATAGGAGGCCACATTGACCACGTTTCCCAGGACGGTATATTGCAATCTTTTCATGGACCCGATATAGCCCGCCACGACATTGCCGCTGTTTATCCCTATGCGAATATCGAATCGGTTCTTTTCCTCCTTCTGGGTCATTAACCTTTCCAATTCCCGCCGCATTTTTAATGCTGCCAAGACCGCCTTTACCTCTTCATTTCCATGGGAGTAGGGGACACCGAAGGTGGCCATAATGGCATCGCCGATATATTTATCCAGCGTTCCGTCGTATTCGAATACGATATCGGTCATGATGCTGAAGTACTCGTTCAGAAGTGAGGCGACCTCGGAGGCACTGAGCCTTTCCGCCAAAGAGGTAAAATTCTGAATGTCGATGAAGAGGACCGTGGCCTTCTTTTCCTCGACCTTCATTGACAAAGTCCCCTTTTTGGCGCTTCCCTCCATGATAGTGTTGACCACGTCGGGAGAGTGAAAGCGCTCAAGATTACTCCTGATCCGTATCTCCCTGAGAATTCTCTCATTCAGCCTTGCCTGTTCGATGCCGATGGCGGCGTGGTTCGCAATAGCCATCAGGAGCTCAAGATCATTCTCCGTGAATTGGTTCGTTCGCCTAAAGCTGTCGAGATGGATGATGCCGATAATATCCTTCTTCCTCCAAAGGGGAACACACATGGCCGATCGAATCCCATGGAGATATATGCTGTGTCCCTGGCTAAATCTGGGGTCAACCATTGCATCGGAGGTCAGAATGGCAACCCTATCCCGTGTGACCCTATTGACGATGGTTTGACTGACGGTGATTTTTTCATCGGCCTTTGAAGCCGAATCCCTATATTTAATGACCTTGGGAATCAGGTTCCTCCCCTCATCGAACAGCATTAAGAAGCCCCGGTCTGCATCAATGGATGTGAAGATAAGTTCGATGATCATGTCCAATAACTCCCCCAAGGAGATTGAGGAGATCAGTTTTTCACTCAACTGGTAGAGGGTGATGAGATTCCGATTATTCTTTTCCAGTTGTTCAAGCCGCTGATCCTTTCGGCCAGTGGGCTGCGGCTCTTTTCCTAGCAGACCGGTTATTGCTGAATCCTCAAGTGGCTTAATGATGATTGCCTTTGAGTCCAAAGGGGAATCATCCTCCGAGAAGTGAATATCCTCGGCGATGGTTTCCTGGTAAAGGATGATGATTCCCCCTATGAGGATTTCATCGCCATCTCGCAATATGGTCTCCTTAATTCGGGTTCCATTGACACAAGTCCCGTTGTGGCTGCCGAGATCCACTATGGTGAGGCCCTCCTTTGCCCTTACGATCTGGGCATGATCGCGGGAAACAATTTTGGATTCCAGGACCAGATCATTTTTCCGTTCCCTTCCGATTTTGAAGGGCACCTTGTCTATGGGGTAATTATTTTCTTCTCCCTTTATATCTTTGAGAATGAGGTTAGACATGGCAACAGGGATTTTCGCCAATTTTTTCGGATTACTGTCCCTTTTTAGCACAACATTTCGATAAGATCAAACTTTCTCTTAGGGATCCCACATCGGAGAAGCGCAGTGCCTCTTCGAGAGACATTCATCGTAGCCTGAATTGGACCTTTTCCAGCTCTTCAACTGCTTCAACGTAGTGGCCCCGATCGATCAGTAAACGGATTTTCTCCAGGTGGTTCGAAAAGAATCGGCCGGCGAAATCCAGAGATTTTTGAACGTCATCCTTGAAGGTCTTGGGGTCCAATTTACTATTTCGAATAGCCTGTCTTATTTCCATTTCGCAGTTTCTCAGCTCTTGGCTCATGTCGCCTCTTCTCATGGAGTCCAAACTACTTTAAAGATTGATCATCTTTTCGGGCATGAGCCCCCTGAGATGGGGAAAGGGGTCCCTCACATGGGGGAAATGCATAGCCAAAGTGAATTGATCCGTGAAATCTTTACAGAGGGTCAATTCGACGTAGCCAATCCCCCTGGCGATGTCGTTCGCTTCCCTCCTCTTTTCCTTATTGAGGAGGGCGAGGCGAGCACCATCACCAGCCGCATTGCCCACCGCAGTAATCTCTTGCAGCTCGCAGTCCGGAAACAGGCCTAAGACCATGGCCTTTTCGGGATCGATGTAGTTTCCAAATGCCCCCGCAAGGATGACCCGATTGATCCTTTTGATTCCCAAGGTTCCCATCATCACCTTGGCCCCTGCATATAGGGCCCCCTTAGCTAGCTGGACCTGCCTGATATCTTCGGAGGTGATGGTGATGTTCCGTCTCATTGCCGTTTCCCCAGCCTTGGCGATGATGAATTCATACCCACTGTTGGTTTTTCTCATGCGCGTTGAGGGAATAGTTCCCAGAATTCGTCCGCTTTTATCTATGATCCCTGCCTTAAACATCTCCGCCACCGCATCGATAATACCGGAACCACAGATGCCCCTCGCCCCAATCTCCTCGGGTCTGCACTGCTCGCTCCACTGGTCAACCCCTATCACCTTGAAACTGATTTGGTAGTCCTCGGGGTTTATCCGAACCCTCTCAATGGCTCCAGGGGCAGCGCGCATTCCGAATTTTATGTGTGCCCCTTCAAATGCTGGTCCCGTGGCGCAAGACGCAGAGATGAGGCCTTCCTTACTCCCCATGACCAATTCCCCGTTGGTGCCGATGTCGATGATTAGAGTTTTCTCGTCCGCATGATGGGGCTGCTGGGCTAGTATGACCCCCACATTATCGGCTCCCACAAAACCCGCCTCAATGGGGAGGACGTGGATGTTCCCAGAGGGATGGATTTTAAGGCCTAAATCCCTGGCCTTTACGTCGAACGGTTGTTGAAGGGCCGGGGAAAAGGGGGCCCTTCCCAAGTATTCTGGGTTAATCTTCAAAAAGAAGTGATGCATGGCCGTATTTCCGACGATGGTCATCTCATAGACTTCCTCTGCTGAAGCCCCGATCTGGCCAGTTGTATCAGCGACCATCTGGTTGATGGATTGAATGATCTGGTTATGCATCTTATCCAACCCTTCACCCGGGTGATCCATGGTATAACTGATTCTGGCTATGACATCCTCCCCGAAGGATATCTGGGGGTTCATCATGGACTCCGTGGCCAAGACCTCCCCGCTAACGACGTCACAGAGATAGGCGGCGACGGTCGTGGTTCCGATATCGATGGCAAGACCATAAAGGGATTTAAGGCTTGTCGGTTTAATGTCGATAATCTCTTGGTCCATCCAGATGACGACAGTCACTTTCCACTGGGCAGCCCTGAGGCTATCCCCTAATACTCTGAGTCTGGAATAATCAATGCCAAGGCCTTTCAGGCCATACCGCTTTTCCAACCCCAACTTCACCCTTTCCAAGTCGGCCTTGGGATCTGAAAGGGACGGAGGAGTCAGCTCGAGATCATAACCCTTGACCGCTGGGTTGACCTCGATTCCCATATCCCTTGGTGCCTTACAGATAACCTGTTCTCCTCCCCGACTCTCCTCGGGAACGAAGACCACTACATCCCCTTGAAGCCGAGCCGCGCAGGCCAATCGGTACCCAAGGGACACCTCCTCGGCCTCGATACATTTACCCTCTTCGGAGGTGAATGGGGAGAGGTTGTCTCTCGCTGAATGAATCCCTTCCCTTGGGAACGAACCCTCCTCTATCCTGACCCGACATTTCCCACAGCTTTGCCTTCCCCCACAGACGGATTCGATATGCACTCCCATATCCCGGGCGGCTTGAAGCAGATCCTTTCCCTTATTTACGTACCCCCTTCTCCCGGATGGTTGGAAGATAACCTTGCACTTCATGAAATATGCTCCCAGTCGTAGAGGTCTTTATGGAAGGGATATACAAAATTGGGGGAGTTTTGTCAAAGACTCCCTGTAAGTTTCCCAAACTTTCAAAAAAATATTTCTTATAAAAAGCAGGGTATTCCAGCAATAAGAGATCTCTGAAAAACGGGAAAAAGGAGTTCTGAGAGCGAAATTACCGCGTAGCTGAACTAAAATATTTATCACATAAGGAACCGACCGCAGGACCATTG
>JAQYWG010000139.1 GCA_030145085.1 Thermodesulfobacteriota bacterium | reverse complement strand
CTCACCTACCTGTTCGTATTTCAGCCCGGTTTCCCGAAAGTCTCTGCGGGCATGGGCCCAGCAGAAAGCGAGGATGATTCCTTCATGCTTCCTTGCGTATGATTTGTAGGCCAAATAACGGTCTACCAAAAGGATTCCACCGACAAAACTTCCTAAAGCCCCACCACCGCTAAACAAAGATACCGCAAATCCCGCGGTAATGAGGGAAAGCCCTTTCTGAGTAAGGAGAACGGACAAAAAGTTCAAGAAGCTCATACCAGTTGCGGTTCTCATTACTGAGAGAACCCAAAGGACAGCAAGCGGCCGTATTCTGGGAAACAGGTGTTTCCTCAGACTGTAACCGTCGGCCAGATCTTTCCTCGAAGCTGGCGCGGGCGTAAACCTCATGAGGAACACGGTCATGATCACTGCCAAAACGATGGTGTAGAGGGTTCCAACCAGCCCACACATCGAGACCACCACGGTAATGATGAAGGGACCTAACGCCATTCCCAATGCACCGCCAATCATCCAAATCGACATGAAGAAACCAGCCCGCCTGCGACCAATATCCCCGATCATGGCTGCGCCTTGGGGGTGAAGGGCGGAATGCCCGATTCCTCCCAGGATCAAGCAGAGGGCGAGAAACCAGTACGAAGGGGCAATCCCCAGGAGGCTAATGAATATTCCTGTGATAAGAGGGCCGAACAGAACAAACTGGTGCATTCCGGTGCGGTCGGATATGTATCCCACCGCGGGTTGGGTGAAGAAGGAGGCAATAGCTCTGATGGTGACAAGGGAACCCGCAAGGGTTAGGGTGAGGTTCAATTTTTGAATAAGAAGTGGCAAGAGGGGAGGAAGGAAATTATTATAGGTATCGGTGACCATATGGGCCGATGCCAGCACTATCAAGGGCCTCCAATGGTGTTTCTCTCGATCAGGGCCGAAGGGGCTTGGGTCAACGGGTATCGGTCTCTTTTCCAAACTGGACTCCTTCTCTTCTCCCAAACAGATATCTAACCACATTCCTTCAAGGCTTAACCAAAGGTAGGAGGGGATGGGTGTCTAATAGGCGAATATTATTGAAGTACTGGAAGACCTTTGGGGTAGTCCTCCTTTGGGGCAAAAGACTGATGCCATTTTCCGATAAATAGGGCGAAGACCTTTGACCGCTCGAGCAGGGTGGGGACGATGAGGGTTTCATCCGGGCTGTGGGCTCCAGTCCCCTGGGGACCAAGGCCATCAATGGTCGGAGCATAATGGGAAGCGTGGTTGCCGTCGGAGCCTCCCCCAGTGGGAATCTCATCAATGTCGACGCCCAGTTCCCTTCCCGCTTCCCGGACCAAACGGAGGAGATCCAAGCTCCGTTCGGTCTTCAACATGGGCGGAAATGCAATTCCCCCGGTCAATTCCATCCGGATTCCTTCACGATGGGGACGGCAGATACGGTCAGACTTCTGCTGGATCCTATCTATTTGGACTTGGTCCACCGCTCGAACGTCTATTTCTGCATAGGCATGCTCGGCAATAATGTTGGACCGGCTTCCTCCTCTGACGACCCCTACGTTGACGGTGAGGCCGCCTTCAAGATCATTTAAGGCATGAAATTCCAAAATTATGCGGGCCAATTCCTCGATGGCACTAACACCCAATTCTGGCTGAGCTCCCGCATGAGCTGCTTTGCCGTGGACAGTGAGATAGTACTTTCCCGCCCCCTTCCTCTTGATCACCACTTGCCCCTTGGGGCGTGCCGGCTCGAAAACACAAACGGTATCAGCTGCCTGCGCCCCCCGTATGATATAAGGGGTGGAGGTAGGGGAAAGAATCTCCTCCTCGGAGTTGAAAAGCAGGGTGAGATCGAGGGCTTGATAGAGGCCGGGATCCGCCTCCATGAGCGCATAAAGGGAATGGAGAAGCACCACGATTCCTCCCTTCATATCGAGGACTCCCGGTCCGTAAGCCTTATGGCCGTCAATGCGAAAGGGGCGCCTTTTGGCTTCCCCCTCCGGGAAAACGGTATCCATATGGCAAATGCAGAGGAGCCTCTTTGGAGAAGTTCCCCCTTTCCGAGCGAGAAGATGATCCCCGAAATCGGCTTGGGGGAATCGCTCAACCTCGAAACCCAGTTCATGGAGTTTCGGGACAATGATGCTGCCTATCTGGTTAACCCCTTCTTTCAGGTAGGTCCCCGAATCGATATTGACCACCTTTTCCAAGAGGTCCAACATTTCCGCTTCCTTTTTATCGAGGCATTGGATAATTTCCCCGGAGTGTACCATGGGTTCCTCCCATGCGCCTTGAGAAGCTATTTTGCCACCTGGTTGTAATCTCTGTTTACCCGCTGATATTCAGATCCCGAATAACAACGAGGAGTCAAATACAGGGAAGAAGATTCAACTGACAGAGGTGTATACGGACAATCGGGGGTTTGGTTGGGATAATCGAAGGGGCTCTCCTAATCCTTCACCACCATGGCCTCTTTCAACTCCCCCACCTTTTCCCTCCCGCAGAGAACTTCAACAAGCTTCAAGGCGAATTCCAAGGCCGTGCCAGGTCCGCGGCTGGTGATGATGTGACCGTCCTGGACAACCCGCTGCTCCTGGTAGTTAACCTTCTCTACGGCTGTTTGGTCCCTTCGACTGGGATGGCTCGTTGCCTTTTTCCCCTCCAGAAGACCATAGGCGGCCAATAGGGTAGGAGCGGCGCAAATGGCCGTTACCCATTTCTGTCTCCCATTCATCCCCCGGAGGATTGCCTCAATCCGGGGGTCCCTCTTGAGGTTTTCAACTCCATCTCCCCCTCCTGGCAGGACAACCATATCGAAGGCTTCATCTTTGGCCTCCTCCAGCGATCTATCTGGTATAAATTTCACCTTCCGAGAGGCGGTGACGGATTTTCCGGTGAGTCCTGCGCAGACCACCTCCACCCCAGCACGCCTCAGTACATCGATGATGGTTACCGCCTCGATTTCCTCAACCCCATCCGCTAAAGGAACCAATACCCTAGCCATATATCCTCCCAACTTTCAAGCGAGATTCAGAGCCTTATCCCAGCAAGAGACACTCTACGACAAAGATACCCTTTTCACCGATGGTGGTCAACGGGTTCAATTTGCGATTATTGATATTTCTTTTTATTGACAAGAGGAGGTAATTGAGGTAATTAGGGAAATACATTTCTGCCCTATGTGACGGCCACGAGTTTCATTATTTGAAGGAGAGGAGGTGATTGAGAAGAAGTAAGGAAAACAATGGGTGTAAATAGAGAAAGGAGGTCAATATGAAGAGGATTTTTCCCATAATGGTTTTACTGGTTTTTGCCCTTGCCTTGACCTCAGGGGCCTTTGGACAAGAGGTGAAGGTGGGGACGCTTCTTTCCCACACGGGGCCATTAAAGGAGTTTGGTCCCAATTTGAAAAATGGCTGTGTGCTCGCTGCAAAACAACTGAAGGCGGCGGGATTGAACATCAGGTTGATCCATGAGGACAGCGAAACCTCAGCCATCCCGGCAACCAATGCGGCCAAGAAATTGGTCGAGATTGACAGAGTCGTTGCCATCGTGGGTGCCCTTGCAAGTGGAGTCACGGTGCCCGTGGCCGAATCGGTGACCTGTCCCAGTCGGGTTGTACACATCTCGCCGGCTTCTACTTCCCCGCTCATCACCGTTCTGCCCTCTGACAAGGATGCCGATGTGCTCTTCCGGACCTGCCCATCGGATGCCCTTCAGGGGGTCATTTTGGGGAAATTGGGGGCGAGCTTCAGTAAAAAGGCCTCAGTCCTTTACGTGAACAACCCCTATGGCCAGGGGCTTGCTCTGCAGTTTCAGAAGTCATACGAGAACAAGGGTGGCAAGGTCCTCGCCATGGTGCCCCATGACGAAAAGGCCGCGGAGTCCTACACGGCGGAATTGAAGAGGGCCCTTGAGGGAAAGCCCGACGTTGTCGGTGCCTTCAGCTACCCGGAGCATGCCAAGGTCTATATCAAGGAGGCCTTCGAGTTCTTCAAATTCAGGAACTTCCTCTACTGCGATGGCACCAAATCCCTTGATATCCCCAAAGCTGTCGGCAACAAGGTGGTTGAAGGAAGATGGGGAACGGCTCCTGGCGCGGCAGCGAGTGATGCCAATGTTATTTTCGGCGCCGATTACCGAGCGGAATACGGGATACTTCCTCCCCTGCCTTTCATCACCAACGCCTATGACGCTACGGCAGCGATTGGCCTTGCAGCCTATGCGGCCAAGGTGAAAGGCCTGCCCATGACATCCAAGAATATCAGGGACAATCTCCGTAAGGTAGCCAATCCGCCCGGTGAAGTGATCAAACCGGGGGAATTCAAGAAGGCCTTTGAGTTGCTGGATCAGGGGAAGGCCATCAACTACGAAGGGGCTGCCGGATCCGTGGATTTCGACAAGGTCGGCGACGTGAAGACGCCCATTGAGGTCTGGAGGTACAGAAGAGGCGTGCCCACGACGATCCGTGTGGAGATAGAGATCCCGCGGATATAAGGGCGGAACAAAACGGATCAAAAAGGGGGATCTTACCATGGCGAGATCCCCCTTTTTTTTGTTGATACATGTCCCTAAAGGGCAGAAACCCCGTCAGTCAATCATCTTGGATATCCTCTTCTCCTCTCCCATGAGGCCCTGCGGTCGGTAGATCAGGATGATCTCCAGGAGGATGAAGATGATCAGGAAGCGAATGTAAGGGGCCCTGGCCTTCAGGGTGTAAGGAAGGAAGTCCGTCAAAAACTTCGCCCCGATCCAGATCCCCCAAACCACGAAGGCGCCGAGGATGGCCCCCTTGTTGTTGCCGCTTCCGCCTGCCATCAACATAACCCAGATGATAAAGGTCCCGTAGAGGGGCGTAAACACGTCCGGGGAGATGGCCTTGGTGTAGTGGGCATAGAGGGCACCTCCCACTCCCATGATCATCGAGCCGAATATGAGCGACTGCATCTTGAACCTGAAGATATCCTTACCGCTCATGGCCGAGGCGACCTCATCCTCCCGGATGGCCCGGAGTACCCGCCCCCAGGGCGATCGAATGGCCCTTTCAATGGATATATAGATGACCACCATGACGGCCAGTACGATTACCAGGTAGATATAGTCGTAGTGTCTCGGATCGACCAATCCTTGAAGGGGTTGGGGGAGCCCCATCAAGCCTCGGGGGCCGTTTGCCAACCGGTGATAATTGTTGAAGACGAGGCGAACGGTCTCGGCGATGCCGATGGTGGCGATGGCCAGGTAATCCTCCCGGAGCCGAAGGGTTGGATATCCGATCAAAAAGGCGATAAAACCGCACACCACGGCAGCCCCTAAGAGGCCGCAGACAAAGGGAAGATCCCAACCGAAAATTTGTTGGACATATTGGGCATAGACTGGGGATACATCTTCTGGCCTTGGGGTCGTAATTAAGGCCGAGGTATACGCCCCGATGCAGAAGAAGCCCGCGATCCCGATGTTGAAGAGGCCCGTATACCCCCATTGGATATTTAACCCCAGGGCAAATACGGCAAAGATCCCAGCCATGATGGCCCAGAAAACCAGAAAGGCGATGATCCCCCCAATCTCCATTAGGCGCGCCTCCCTCCGAAAATACCCTGGGGCCTTACCAAGAGGATTACGATCATGACGATAAAAGCAACGGCGGGCTTATAGGTAGGCAGCAAGTAGGCGGTGGAAACCTGTTGGGCAACGCCCATGACCAAACCGCCGATAAGAGCCCCGTACATGTTGCCTATTCCTCCCAGGATAGTGGCCGCGAAGAGGGGCAAGAGGAAGTTCCAGCCCATCCCCCCATGCAACTGGACGTCGATCCCGTAGAGGATGCCCCCCGCTCCGGCAAGGGCACCTCCGATACCCCACGTCCATATGATAACCCTTTCGGTGTCAATCCCGCTCACCCGGGCCAACTCCATGTTATCGGAGGTGGCGCGCATGGCCTTTCCCATCTTGGTCCGCTGAAGAAAGAGGTAGAGAAGAATCACGAGAGTTAGAACCACCAGTAGGAGAAAAACCTGGTCGGGTCTGATCTTAATCTCCAAGGGTAATTGGATGGCCGGACGCAGCACTCCAGGCCGATAGAGGCGATAATCCGCTCCCCACAAGATAAGGACGATCATTCGGATGATAAAGGATGCCCCCAAGGCGGACATGGCCAGTATCACCGAGCCACTCCGTTTCAGACGAAGGGGCCGATATAAGATACGATCGAGTAGGATGGAAACAACAGCCACGCAGAACATGCCGATGGGAAAGGCGAAGGCCATCCGCCACCCAAAGGAAAGGGAGCCGAAGGTGGTATCGGGGATGCCAAGCCAGGGAAAAAGACCTGTGACCAAAAAGAAGGCAATGTAGGCCCCGGCCGTCATCAGGTCACCGTGAGCGAAGTTGGCAAACCTCAGGATTCCGTATACCAAGGTGAGGCCGATGGCCCCCAGTGCGATGATGCTCCCGAGGACGATACCGTATACGATCAGTTCGGCCACCTTCAACCCCCCAGGTAGAGTTTCCCAACTTCTTTATTTTCCAGGATAGCCTTTCCCGTATCCTCGAATACCTTTCTCCCGGTGGCCAGGACATACCCCCGATGTGATATCTTCAGGGTTTCCCGGGCATTCTGTTCAACCACTACGATGGCGACCCCCGTCTTATTGATGTCGACGATCTTTTCGAAGATCATCTCCACCAGCAGTGGGGCCAAACTGGCGGAAGGTTCGTCCAAGAGCAGCACCTTAGGATCTAGCATCAAAGCCCTCCCCATGGCCACCATCTGGCGCTGCCCACCGGAGAGGCTACCCACCTTCTGGTTCCTCCTCTCCTTGAGAAGGGGGAATAGGGCATACACCTCCTGGAGCCTATCCCGATAGTCATCGGTTCTGACGAAGGCCCCCATCTCCAGGTTCTCTTGGATGGTG
>JAQYWG010000138.1 GCA_030145085.1 Thermodesulfobacteriota bacterium | reverse complement strand
ACATTTGAATTTTGAAATTTGGAATTGCTATTTGGGTGGCTCAAAGGAATTTGGGCGATCGGGCGTTGGGAAGAACTCAAAAATCCGGAAACTCCTCAAGGATAATGCTTGACAAAAAAAGGAATTATGTTAGCATCAGCGCTCATAAAACTGTCTGAAAGGAGGAAAGTCTTATGAGTTGGCCAATCGAGTATTTTCACTACATACCCGCCCCTTCAAGCTTCATTGAAATGATGCCGGGTGCGATGAAAGCAATGACCCAATGTGCAGCGGTCAAGCCAGGCGAGAACGTGGTGATCGCATGCGACACACACAAGATCCGTATGGCTGAGGCTCTGGCGGCAGCCGCATACGCTGTGGGAGGCATGCCCACCATCGTGGCATTCCCCCCCACAGGGGCCCATGGGGCTCAGGTTCCTAAGCCTGTCGTTGGTGCCTGTGCTCGAAGCGATGTATTCTTTCTCCCCACCAGTTGGTCGATGACCCATACCGATGCACGCATTGAGGCTATCAAAAACGGTGCCCGGGGCACCACCATGTGCGAGGTCACAGAAGACTGCCTCTGCGTCGGGGGGATTCAGGCCGACTACGAGGAGAACGACCGGTTGGGTCGAAAGATAGGCACACTGCTAGCCAAAGCGAAAAAAATCAGAATGACTTCACAAGCAGGAACCGACCTTCGGGGCGAAATCACCAACCGCCCCGTCCAATATGAAACAGGTCTATTCCGCGAACCAGGCCAATTTGCTGCCTTACCAGACAGCGAGCTAAACATCTCTCCGGTAGAGGGAACCACGGAGGGGGTCATCGTAGGCGATGTGCGAGTGATGGGATTCGGGGTAACTCGAGACGAACCAATAACGATTCACGTGAAGAAGGGTGAGGTTGCCGAAGTGACGGGTGGGAAGGTCGCGGAATATTTGAACACCACGTTGCGTTCTTTCAAAGACCGTTCCGCCTATAATTTGGCTGAATTTGCCGTTGGGCTCAATCCCTTTTCCCGCGCCTATGCTACCAATCTGGAAGATTTGGGAAAGCTCGGTTTTGGTCATCACGGTATCGGAAGTAATTACGCCATCGGTGGAAAGGTCCTTGCACCCTGTCACATCGATGTCATCTATTCCAACGCAACCTTGGAAATCGATGGGAAGGTCGTTCTGGATCAGGGCAAACCCCTTGTCTAGGACGGTCCGCTAATGGGTTGGCTTTCCAGGGAGATCAAGGGATTGGGGAGCATTGGAGTAAGCTCAATGGATCCAATCCATGCCAAAAAACAGGCAAGGAGAACATCATGAAGATTACGTGGTTAGGACATGCGGCATTTTTACTTGAAACCCAAGGCCTAAAGATCGTTACCGATCCATATGACCACAACGACAATCGTATCGGATATGGTCCGATTACCATACCGGTCGATATTGTCACAATTAGCCACGATCACGCTGACCACAATTATGCGAAAGATTTGAGGGGAAATCCCCAAACGGTCAAAGGGAGTGGTAGTCATGAGGTCAAGGGAATAACCTTTACCGGCATTGAAACACACCACGATCCCACGAAGGGAAGCCAGAGGGGGGACAACACCATCTTCTTGATCGGGGCAGAGGGTTTGAACCTATGCCATGCCGGGGACTTGGGCCATACCCTTTCAAGGGACAAAATCGAGGCCATTGGCCCGGTTGATATCCTCTTGATCCCGGTGGGAGGGTTTTACACCCTGGATGCCGCTGAGGCGACGAAAGTGATGGAGGATTTGAATCCCAATCTTGTCATCCCCATGCACTTCAAAACAGAGGTCCTCGATTTCCCGATTACAGGCGTTGATGAATTTTTGAAGGGAAAATCCAACGTCAGGCGCCAGGGCTCCTCGCAGCTTGAGGTGACCAAACAAACACTTCCGGAGAAAAGGGAGGTCGTGGTCCTCGAACATTTACTGTAGGTTTCGACTCCCCCTTTTTTTCTTTAAAGAAAAAACTGGATATTTCAGTAAGGGACTCCCTTGGTCATTGCATGGCTTCCCTTATCATGGTGATAGGATGGACTGAATCGACCTTCGCGTCATTTTCGATCTTCATTTGGCAGGAAGCACAATCGCTCAAAATCAAATCAAGTTTCTCACCCCTAATTTCATCAATCAAGGAATTCCCAACTTTTTGGGATAATTCATACCTTTCCTTCTTAAAACCCATAGTGCCTGCCATACCACAACATTTGTCAAAGGTGGCTACAACCTCCAATCCAGGAATTAATCGCAAGAGATCAACAAAGGGTGTCCCAATCTTTTGAGATCTCAAATGGCAGGGGCTCTGGTAGCCAACCCTCCTTTTGATCTCCTTACATCTGGTATTCAATTGACCTGCTTCATGCATTTGCCAGAGGTAATCCCCCAAATTGAAAATCCGGCTTTGGACCTCCTCTTCCTTCAACTGATTAAAGAGGAAGGGGTATTCACATTTCATCACAGCCCCGCAGGTGGTGCAGCTCGCAACGATATCGCATCCCTGGTTGATCAATTTTTTCAGTTCCCTCGATACGGCAATGGCCCTGTTCCTGGCTGACTCGAGATCCCCGAGGCCGATGGATGGGGCCCCACAACATCCAGGGTCAAACGCCGTAGCTTCAACACCGTTCGCCTCCAGGACAAAGAGACTATTCTTTGCTGTATCCGGATCGTTAAACCGGTCAAAACAACCAACGAAGTAAGCGACTTTCCGTTTCGTCGTCCTCTCTATTCCTCGGCGGGGTGAGACCTTACTCGGATGGTATTCCGGAAAAGGCACCCTCTCGTCGATCCTCAACAGAACATCTATGATTTTCCTAACGGATTTTTTCTTTACCAAGGAATTGAAAAAGGAAGACACGGAAGAGGCCAAATGTCCGACTAAATGGGGCCGTGACATCAACCAGTCCCGCACGGATACCCCCTTGTGCTTAAACACTTCCCCCTTAATTTTACTGCTGATTTCCGAAAAATTAACATCCCAGGGACAGTTCACGTCGCACTGTCTGCACTGGATGCATTGGTCCAGGAACGATTCCAAATGGCTCAGTTGTTTTTTCCCGTCACGAACATCGTAGTACAGTTCAGCCAACTTAACTCCAAAGAACGGGCCGCCGTAGTCAATCTCCTCCTTGTACGCAGGGCAGTTGGAAAGGCACGAAAGGCACTCGTTGCACCGCGTGAGCTGGGAAAACTCCGGAGGCTGCAAGGCCACCTCCGGCTCGTGATCCGCCGAATAAACGAGATCATACTTCCTCAATGGCTCAAGCAAACCAGATCGATCGACAGCCAGATCTCTGATGACAGGGAGGTTATCGAGAGGTTCCAAGGTCATCCTATCTTCCAAATTGGTCTCACAGGCCAAACCGGGTTGCCCATTGATCTTAATGGCACATTTCCCGCAGAGCTTATATCTGCACCCATAACTGAAAAGGAGTGTCGAATCAATCTCCTCATACACATAGTTGAGGGCTGCTATGACTGACCCCTGATCAACGTGGGGCACTGTATACTCCTTCAAGGTGGGGCCATCATCCACTCCTGGGTTAAACCGTGAAATTCTTATCGTGTATTCATCCATCTGCCGTGTCCCTTTCATCTTCCCCCATGTTCCATGGGTCATATCTCGGAGATGTCTTTCTCAGAGAAAGATGTCTCCATTTTACCCTCCTTATTCTGGATGATAATGTTCTTGAGCCAGTGCGCATCATCTTTATCGGGATAATCCAGCCGCAAGTGGGCGCCCCTTGACTCCTTCCGCTCCAGGGCGCAGGTAGCAATCATTCGTGCACAGGTGAGCATATTTTTTAGTTCGACAGCGTCAAGGAATTCCGTGTTGTAGCGCCGAATGGATGAGACGAAAAGAGCATTTTCCACCTCTTCTTCCATGCGATCAATGTGGGATAAGGCACTGCTCAACCTCTCGCCATCGCGCACGATTCCCACGTTTTCCCCCATGAGCTTCTGAAGTTCTCTCTTGAGTTTGATTGGCCTTTGTGGTCCCTTTTGTCCGAAGAGTTTCTCAATCTTCTCGACTTCCCTTGAAATCAAAGAGTTGCTTATTTTTCCCTTTTCTCGTGCTTTGATCCATGTGCTCATTTCTTTGCCAGCTGCTATTCCGGTGACGAAAATATCCGCAATGGAGGTAGAGCCGAGTCGATTTGCCCCCATCGCCCCTCCTGCCGCCTCTCCGATAGCGTAGAGATTCTTCATGCTGGAATGCCCATGAGGGTCAATCTTCACGCCTCCCATCATATAGTGGGACGAGGGTGAAACATCCCAGGGCTCTTTCCAGTTAAAGGCCTTCTCCCCATAAGCAATGCGAACCTTTTCAAAAAAGTTAACCTCATCCCTCACCTTCTTAAACTCAAGCATCTCCGGAACGTCCAAATTTCCCGAGAGATCCAGTTTCAATCCTCCCCACTCCGTTGCCCTTCCGGCGGAGATCTCCTTAGCCATGAGGGCAGTTACCTGAGCTCTGGTCATCTTGTTGATATCATGATCCGCTATGACTTCTCCCAATTCGTTGATCAGTTTTCCCTTCGGCCCCGCCAATATCGGTTCATCAAGAAGGGTCCCCGCCAAATGCGAGGGGTGATTCATGGCAAAGGGGAAGAACTGGACCATCTCCATGTCCACCAACTGGACACCTGCCTCAAAGGCAATCGCATAACCTTCCCCGGTCGCTGTACGATTATTCGTAGTCTGGGGGTAATACAACCACCCACATCCTCCCGTTGCCAAAACCGTGGCCTTGGCCTTCAAAACCACACACTCACTCGTCTTCAAATCGACCCCTAACGCACCCCGTATTTCATCTCCTTCGCGAAAGAGGGTGGTAACCAGGGTATCCTCAAATACCGAAATGGATTTCGTGTTGGCAACGGCGTTGCGAAGAGCATGCGCAATTGATGCCGCCAAGCCACCAAATGATCTAGGGAAACTATGTCCCCCGAGTCTGGATGCGGCCTTGCCGGAGAATCTCCCCTCTTCATCCCTCCGAAAGTAGTGCCCCAAACCCTGGACAAAACGAATAGCGGACGAGGCATTTCTGGCAATGATATCTACCAAGTGTCCATTGTTCAGGTATTCCCCTCCTCTGATCATATCCTGCTTCAAGACCTCGGCTGAATCGCCATCCACGACGCCGGAGGAGGACATTTCCCCCCCAGACATACGGGTATTTCCCATTCCGATCCCCTCTTTTGATACCAAGGCGACAGAAGTTCCATTTCTTGCGGCAGTTATCGCAGCAGCACAACCCGCACCTCCTGCTCCGAGTACGATTACATCAAAATCGAACTCTTTTGTCACCCCAATCCCTCATTCATTACTGCCCGGGGTTGATAAAATAGAAAAAGGCTTTCCTGCCAGCCTGGCCATGCGAGCCCGGCCTCGCACACCACGGCTCTCATGAAAATCATACCTCGAGTGAATTTTCCTACAGCTTCAACCTCCGAAGATATTCGAGAGATTCAAATACCTCGGGGTTGACAATATTCGGTGGCCTTTTCCCCCTCAGCATGGCAACTGCATTTCTCACTGCCACCACGGCCATCTGCCCACGGGTATCCTCTGTGGCACTCCCAATATGGGGCAGTAAAACAACCTTTTCCAGTTCTGCAATGCCTGGGCTCAAATGGGGTTCTCTCTCGTAGACATCGAGTCCTGCTCCAGCGATTTTCCCCTTTCGAAGAGCCGAGACCAAGGCCTTCTCATCCACCACCGGTCCGCGGGAAGTATTGATGAGGATCGCGGTGGGTTTCATCAGATCGAGTTCCTTCTCCCCAATGATTTGATGGGTCTCCTCGGTCAAAGGACAATGAAGTGTGACAAAATCACTCTCCTTCAAGAGGTCAGCGAGATCCCTGTATTCCACCCCCCTCGTTTTCTCAATGGTCGCCTTCATGGGGGGATCGAAGGCTCGTACCTCCATCTTGAACCCTCGGCTTCTCCTCATCACTGCCTGACCAATTTTGCCAAAACCGATGATACCCAAGACCTTTGGCCTGTTGGAACCTCCCGGTCCAATATCTGCTCCCATGAAGGATTTACCGCCAAGCCCTTTCCATTTACCTGAAACTGTATAACTATGCGCCTGCGGGATTTTTCTCGCCGTTGCCATGAGCAGAGCCCAGGCCAGGTCCGCTGTGGTCTCGGTCAGAACTCCGGGGGTGTTGGAGACTGGGATACCAAGTTCCGTAGCAGATCGCATATCGATATTGTTGTATCCCACCCCATAGTTCGCAATTCCCCGGAGATTTGGATTCGCCGTCACGACCTTTTTTGGAATAGGTATGGTCGCTCTCGGAAGGAAGACATCGGTGTTCCGTACACCTTCCACCAGCTCTTTAACTGTTGGCAGTTCACCCGTTGGCCCATGAAGGAAAGCGATTTCCGCATTCGACTTCCTCAACATCTCCTTCCCAATTTCAGGCATTCCCCATGGGACGAAAATCCTTCGAGACATAACGACCCATTTCTGATCAATACGCAACTAAAGCTTTTCCGTCTTCCACCTCAATCTTGCTTGAGGTCGGAAGACAATGATAATACCCGGCAACATTCTCTCTCTTGATTTCCTCGATAAAGAGATTGCCATCTGCTCAGAGTGCGGTGTATCGTGCCCCTACTTGAAGATGGAGTACTCGATTTCCTTCTTCGTAATGAACTCCAGCAGCGAAGGTGTCCCTTCCTCCGTTTTCCGGATAGCTCTTTTGATAGCGGGAATGATCTCCGTCGGCTGGGTAATGCGTTCGCCGTAACCGCCAAAGGCCTTGGCCATGTCCGCATAGTTGCCGGAGATGTCCGTGCTTCGATACTTCTCGGTTGCCGTAGTCATGATCGGGATCTCGCACGCCATGGAGTAGTTATTCAGCAGGATGGTGAGGATGGGAATACGCTCACGCACAGCGGTTTCGAAGTCCATTCCCGTCATACCGATAGCCGCGTCTCCCATCATGTTAACGCACAG
>JAQYWG010000137.1 GCA_030145085.1 Thermodesulfobacteriota bacterium | reverse complement strand
GGTGCAAAGAAAACGAAGAACTCTTTGCATTCCTTCGCAAACATGGGCGACTCAATGGGCATGAACCAGAAGTCGAGCTTTCCCGCGCGCAGTTGCGCAAGGGTCTGCTTGGGGTTACCGAGGACACCCCCGCCGATGACCGCCGTGTGAATGGTCCCCTTTGAAAGGTCTTCAAGGTTCTTGGCAAATTTCACCGCCAAGTTGTACTGTTCGCTGTTCGGTGGAGCGGGAGACCCCAGCCGCAGATTCAAATCTGCCCCTTGCGCTGACACTGCGAAAAGGGTCAGCAGCGCCATAACACCTAAAATTGAACTAATTTTTCGTGACATTGTCGACCTCCTTGTTTTGGTTTTTATTCCATGCTCCCCCAATGGAGCTCCTATGTACACCCCACATTTATGGGAAACTATGTCATTGCGGTCCCGCCCTTTGTGTCATGGCTCCACTCCGGACCAACATCTAAGTTCCGCTTACATCAATCAGTTTTATGAGTAATTTAATTCTTATATTAGGATTTCCGGAGATCTCACCCTCTTTTAGATATAGCCTTTAGGAATCTTAAACGTGCTTTTTCAACATGGTCTCCCATCAACTGTTCTGCTTCTCTCGCATCTTGCTTAAGGAGTGCCTTTGAAATTAAAAGGTGTTCTTTGTATATTGCTGCAATGTCACTGGGCTCAGTACTGACACCCCATAACCTGACCCTTTCCTGTTGGATCAGAAGGGATTCGTTGATCCTAATGAGGAGATCATTCTCGCTGGCCTTCATGATGAAGGTGTGAAACCGCCTTGACACTGACTTGAGTTCCTCAATATCGTTCGTCCCTCTCTTTTCTTCTAACTCGTTTATTATGGAGGCTAGTTCCTCTTTTCTCTTCTCATTCAGATTAGTTACAGCGAGCTGAACAGCAGCTACTTGGAGAAATTTTAAAACGACGTGTATTTCTTCGATCTCCTTAACATTGAGGGGTTTCACATACGGCCCTCTATGAGCGATCGTTTCAACGAAGTTTTCTGATTCCAACACTCTCATGGCTTCTCGGACCGGTGATCTGCTAATTCCCAATTTCGAGGCAATGAGCACTTCATTAAGCTTTTCGCCTGGCTTAATCTCACCCTTAACAATTGCATCCCTTAAGAAATCCAAAACCTTAAGCCAAAGTGGCTTGGGCGGGGCAAAAGACTCAGGGCTGACTTTATCGAGAATGTTCTGCATAACGTCGACATTATACATTATACAATTCTTTGTCAAGAAAAAAATCATGATCCTTTTAAAATTTCATAAAAAGAAAATAAGCTGGACTACCTGTTCCAGGGAACCAATAAAGCAATATCCTTTGATTAATTGAATCTTGTTGATGAGAAGAATTGAGTTATTTGGATGGGTTAGGCTCATCTGAAACCCTAAAAATGGCAACGAAAAAGTAAGTCAATGTAGTTAACAATGCGCCCAAGTTCTCAGAGCTTCATATTTGTTTGTCCTGCCTATAGCAGGAATTTATCTAATTTAACTATCGATTTGAAAAATAATTTGACAAAATGCATATCATTCTGTTTCAAAGTGATCCGCAAGGATATCCCGATGGTATCTAATCTCCGGTTTGATGATATTGAAAGAATCGAGAAGGCTTTGGAATTTATAGGAAAATCAGGAGTTGACGGGATTAATTTTTCGTCAATCTCAAAAAATTTGGGCATAACAAAATATAAAGCCGAGCCATCTATGATCATTTTCACTGTACCCTTAGCCTCTATCGGGGTTATCATCGCGATATTGGTTCTCCGCATGAATGTTACGATCCCTGTCTTTATCGGAGGAGTCCTCCTTATCGGAATCGTGGTTAACAATGGGAACATCATGATTGACTACATCAACAAACTGAGAAAAAAGGAACATCCCTTAAGGGAAGCAATCCTTACTGGGGCAAAAAGACGTCTTCGCCCAATTATGATGACTACACTCACCACACATCCCTTGCACTCGTGCCCATGGCACTCGGGTTTGGGGAAGGCTCAGAGATCAATGCCCCCCTGGCCCGTGTGGTGATTGGAGGAATGCTGGTATCTGCCCTGTTCACCATCTTCTTTGTCCCTACTTTATGCGGCTCTATCAAGGGGATTGGAAGAAACGATTCGATCAAAGAGGCTTGATCTGAATGACTTTTTCATCTTCCAGCTTTTTCCAACCTTGGCCTTTTATAATGGCCTCAAAATATTGGAACTTTCATTGATACTAGCTTCATATGTTGTTGTGCACCAAATACGTCCCTATCCCCGGGAGTGCCTGAAACAATAGCCCTATGAGCGGTTATTTTGATGGCATGGCATACCTCGGCGCGAAAGCTGCCAACCATACGCTCTAGAGGAATTTGGAGTATTCCAGCAATCGTACGTTTTTCGAAGAGGCCAGAGTCAAGGGCCTGTCTGTATTCCTCTTCTGAGTGGAAGTAGATCTCATAGGTGATTCGGTTCACGCCCGCGTTCTTTGAGCGAATCACGCTGGCCATTTCGATGAGGGGCCTGGAGTCCGCCGGTCTGCCGGGGTGGGCCGCCACCTCGACGGGTGCCAGCTTCTCCTCTTCCAGAACACCTTCGTAGTGCTCGAGCCCGATCGGCCTATAGTCCCCCTGAATCTCTTTAAGGCGCTGCCAGTTCCGGCCGTCCGCCTTGAAGATCGTTACCGGAAATAGGCGGTCCCTGATCAGGGTTCCGTCTTCCAAGAGGTGGTAGATGCTCCATTTAAAAGCATCCCCTGCATAGATACTTCGGATGGAAGGCTGCGTCTCATCCACAAAGGCTTCAAGTCTTTCGAGGCCCGCCTGGTGTTTTTCCCGGGCCTCCTCTACGGTTTGGCCGATGGTTTCCAGAAAAAGGAGGGGTTTATCCCTGTCCGCAATGAGAATCTCAATATCGCACCGGTCCGCGTATTTGGCCAACCTGCTCCGGACCGATGCGTACGCTTTGGCCTTGATTTCATCCAGTTTCCTCTGGAAAAAGGGATCCCTGGTACCGCCGATGATCAGGCAGATGTATCGCCCATGCTCATCCCGGAAATTGATCGTGGATGGCGAGAGGGGAAAGGCCATATTGCCGGCGGTGGATATGCATCCTTCATAATCGAAATGGAGAAAGTGGCCTTTAAGGTCCGTCCCGACCGGCTCCACGACGCCCGGTTCGTCACTGCAAACTTTGATCAAGAGCCCAATCTCAGAATCTTCCTCTCCAACGGGCGTCTCCTCCACCCCGTTGCGGCCATAGACCATGTACTCACTGGGAATGGCGTCAAGGTTCTTACAAAAAAGCAGAGAGACAATGCGCTCGCCCACTCGCTCGCTTCCTTCAAGCTTGATGCTGAGTGGCCGATGGACGAAGCCGCTTTTTCTCAGGCCTGCGGTCCCTGCATCGTGCTGGAAGTACTCGGTCTCCAGTAAAGTAAGGACACCTTCCGGATAGAATTGCAGAAGGGGATGGGATTCTTCAAAAAGACTGTGTGCGGCGATGGACTGGATCGTGGTTCTTCGATTCGGATTGGGGGCAATGAAAAGAACACTCCCGTCATCCCGGAACTCCCCTATCAGGCAATCCATTCCGGAAGATGGCTCGGCAGCCGCGGCACCGCATTCAAGGATGTGGGCAGCATGGAAAGCCAGTCCCGGGTCAATCCCCCGCCGAATGGGATCTGCCGCAAAGATCGCTACATCGCAGGATCTCCCGGCCAGGATCACCTGTGCGCCTTCCTCGAGGGCCTTGATAAAGGGCGCAATTCCCATCTGTCCCACAATGGCGGTGGTTCTAATCATGGCTTCGGTCAAGGGAGGCATGTGACCCAGTGGCTTCAGATCATCGACAGACCCAATCAGCAGATCGTTGTCCACGTGACCGCTGATGACCGCGACCCGAACGTCCATGAGGGCCTTTTCCTCAAAGACCTCCCTGGCAATATCCAGCATGAATTCCAGGTTTGGCGTATCCCCGGCCAGGCCACAACTACCGATGATGAGGGGACAGCTTTGCTGTAGTGCCGCTTCCAGCATGAGCGAAAAATCCCGTTTGGTCTGGGGCTTTTCCATGAAAGAGACCCCCTTGCCCAAATAATAGGGGCCGGGGTCGATGGATCCCGCATCCGCTGCGATAAGATCGAACCTGTTTTTCAAGGCCTCCTTGAAAGAAAATGCCGGAAACCCGAACCCGAGACCGGCACAGGGGGCCAGTATGCGATAAGCCATTGCCTTTGTCCTCCAGAATCCTATGGACAGCTGAAATCCCGGCTACGAATTCGGGCTGAAAAATCGCACACATCAAAAGTGTGAATGACCCATGGCAACAGGGCCTTTTGGTTTCTTAAAGGGACCCTGTAAGGCATGTATGGCATTTTCAGTCCATGAGAAGCTGAGGTAACCAGAGACTGAGCTGAGGGAATATGATCAAAAACACAAGGAGCACAAAAAGGGCTCCCAGAAAGGGCATGATTTCCTTGAATACATGGTGTACAGGGGCTTCGGCTTGGGCCGCGCAGAGGAACACAACCATTCCCACCGGTGGCGTGCCGAGACCGAGCAGGTTAGCCAGGACAGCCACAACCCCCATCTGAGTAAAGCTGATGCCCACTGCAGCGGCCGTTGGCACCATCATCGGCACAAAGACCACAAAAACGGTAATCGGATCGAGAAACATGCCGCCGAGAAGAAGGACCAGCGCCATGAAACCCAAGATCAGGGTGGGATTGGTGGTGACGCCACCGATCCAATCTGCCAGCACCTTGCCCACACCCATATTGCCGATGATCCAGATGAAAAGACCGGCAATGGTAACGATGATGAGAACCTTTGAGCCGTCGATACCGACCTTGCACATCACCTGCCACAATCTGCCGAGACTGAGTTCACGGTAGATGAACAGGCTCACAATGAGGGCATAAGCCGCAGCCACTGCGCCCACCTCGGTTACTGTGGCCACACCGCCCACCAGTCCGACAACCACTATCAAGGGCATGATCAGCGCCAGTACGGCGCCCATGGTGGCCCGGAAGAGCTCTGCAAACCCGCCCCATTGTGTGGCCGGATATTTTCTTGCCCGGCTGATGATGTAGGAGGCGACAAGGAGAAACACGCCCATCAAGATCCCCGGAACAATACCGGCGATGAACAGACGACCAATGGAGGTCATCGCAAACAGGCCGAAAAGCACCAGGGGTATAGAGGGGGGAATCACCGGCCCGATGGTTGCCGACGCCGAGGTGACCGCAGCGGAATAATCGCCCGGATAGCCTTCCCGCTTCATGGCCGGAATCATGATTGATCCAATGGCCGAGGCGTCGGCCATGACAGAGCCTGATACGCCTGCGAAGACCATGCTCGACAGAATGTTCACATGGCTGAGACCCCCTGGGATGTGGCCGAAGCAGGCCCGGGCAAACCGCAGCAATCGGTCCGTAATGCCCCCCGCGTTCATGATTTCGCCTGCCAGGAAAAAAAAGACGATGGCCGCAAAATGATAGTTGTTGAGACCTTTAATGAAGCCCTGGGTCACGACCATGATGGGGACATTCGGCCAGAAACCGATGACATAGGCGGCCTCGGCCAGGGCCATGGCAATGAATACCGGTGTCCCCAGGACCATAAAGATGAGCATGACACCGAAAAGGACCGTAAGCTCGCTGATCATGCCGCCACCTCCGGTTTGCGAAACTTGTCACACAGATCAAGGAACGCGGCGAGTCCGAGGCCTATTGCACCCACCGGGATAGGGTAATACTTGATGCTCAAGTCGATAGCCAGCGTGTCGAGTTCCATGCCGACCATGGTGCTCAATGTTTCCCTGGAAACCCAAAGGAGCGCCCCGGCAATGATAATTGCGATCCCGTCAAAGATCACGGCCAGGACCCTATTTATGCGCTGCGATAAGCGGCCGGTCAAAAAATCCACAGCGATGTGACTTTGGGTCAGCCACAGGACCGTCACTCCCAGCCAGGTCATCCAGAGCATGATGATAACGGAGACCTCCTCGACCCATATGAGGGACGCGGAAAAGACATAGCGAAGGACGACCTGAAGAACGGCCAGCCCTGTCATGGCCATGACGCATGTGCCGAGGGTGGCACTCAGACATCGAACCACGATGTTCCGAAATCGGGTCATCGTGAACCTCCCTGTTGTATGCCTCGCGCTGGAGGGGCGATCTAACGCGTGGCTGTCCGATGAAGATGGGCCTCTACCTTACCGGAGCGAGGCTTCGGACAGAGATTCCGGAGACTACGGCATATTGTGAATCTTCTGATACAGACCTTTGGGCCAGAATTTGCCATCGAACTTGGCCAGGATCTCATCTATAGGCGCCTGGAATTTGGCCATATCCGGCTCTACGATGGTGATGCCCTTGGCCTTGGCCTTGTCGTAGTATCCCTTCATCATCTTATCGTACGATTCTTGTTCCTGGTCTACCATGACCGTGGCCTTCTGCGCCCAGGCCCTTTGCTGGTCATCGAGCTTTTTCCAGGTCGTGCCGCTCACGTAGATGCACAGACCTGAATGCACATAATTTATGGGAGTGTGGTATTTCAGAACCTCCATCAGCCCCCTGCTGAAAAGGGTGGCGATTCCATTGTCGTCGCCGTCCACCATGCCGCTCTGGAGGGCTTGATAGATATCAGATCCTTTCATGGGTGTCGGGCTCGCCCCCCAGGCCTTCCACACCTCTGCAATAAAAGGAAGGCCGGGAATCCGCATTTTCAGGCCCTTCATATCATCGGGAGACGCAATGGGCCGCTTTACGGTTGAGAGGCTCCGGGGGGCGCGGTCTACAATTATCCCCACATATCGAATATTGATTTTTTTCTCCGCGCCGGTGATCATCTCCTTGAACACGTCGCTGTCCAGAAAACTGCGGTAGTGCTGTTGATCCCTGAAGATGAACGGTGCAAAGAAAACGAAGAACTCTTTGCATTCCTTCGCAAACATGGGCGACTCAATGGGCATGAACCAGAAGTCGAG
>JAQYWG010000136.1 GCA_030145085.1 Thermodesulfobacteriota bacterium | reverse complement strand
CCAAATCCCTTGGTGAAACGGCAAAGACGGCATTGGGGGTTCCCGCGGCGACATAGACCACGGGGAAATTCAAGAGATCCTCATCGGCGATGGTCCTCAGCCTTGTGCTGTGTCCCACGGGGGGAACACCTCCTATGGAAAACCCAGTGACTCTCCTAACGGTCCCCGCATCCGGTTTTATGATCTTCTTGCCGAGAAGATGATTCATCTTCTCCATGTCCACCCGATTTGCCCCCGATGCAATGACCAAAACCGCCTCATCTTCCACCATAAAAACCAGAGATTTGGCAATTTGCCCCACCGTAGTCCCAATGGCCGCAGCGGCCTCTGCAGCAGTCCGGGTGCTTTCTGAGAATTCCGTCACCTCTGCTGTCAATCCCATGGACCTCAACGTCTGCCGAACCCTTTCTACCGATGGCTTCAAACCCGTTTTCAATTCTCCTCCCCTCTCCGGTCCATCCCGAGATTCATCATCTTCTTCGCAGCCTTCAGTCCCGTCCCCGTGACCTAAACTTTACCAATCTCCTCTTGAATGACTTTGTCGAGCAAATCAGGACGATTAATGAAAATTCCATATACCCCAACGCATGAGCCTCCTCATCTCGGGGTCTGCGTCTACAATCCATATATATGGGAATACCCTCCCTCTATACACGTTCCTACGGTACAAAACTCGAGACCGGTTGCCGGGATAATCTCCTTGATAAAGCCCCTCCAACCAATCCTTAAGCCGCCAATCCCTCCGCATTCATTACGGACAATACTTTGTAGATACGATATTCGCAGGCAGGGACTTCCCCTACCATCTGGGCGATTGTTTCACCTCGATGCAAACGACTCCATATTTCTTGGGCCAAATCCTTCGTCTGCTCATCATCCCATGAGAGGGTCTCCAATTGAGGACGGAAGACTCGGTTTGGGTCCGCATAATTGGCCTTCAGTATCTTCAGCTCGTCCTGTTGTTGGGCTGCCTCTATCAAGAGGCCCATCGTTGTCGTGCCGATCTCCTCCTCCTCCTCAAACTCCTCTTGAGGCAACCCCCCCCTGAAGATAAAGGCATCCTGGATGGGAGATTGAAACAGTTGGTAGAAGGCCTCTTCCCGTCTCAAATGGCCCAATTTGGCGAATAGTATCTTCCCTGCCTCGAAATAGAGCACTGCAAAAACTCCCTCAAACTGGTCGGTGATGGTAAGGGTTCCCGTCCTCTCGGAGCCCGCCAATGTCTGAATGATGATGGGGAGATCGAAATACTCCAAATTTCCCGAAAGGTGTTGGTAGCGAGCTGCTGCCCGTTGCTTTCTTAACCCATCCTCCAGACGCTTCGAAAGGATCTCCAAAAGATTCATGGATAACTCTGGGACTTCATTCAAAAGGTCCATAAAGGCCCTCTTTTCGATCTTCAATATCTCGGCCTTCTGAGGTACCCTAGCCAGGGAAGCTCTCGAAGAACCGGTCATGATGGCCATCTCGCCAATGGGGTCACCCTCTCCCAGGTAGGCTACAACCGTCATCTTCTCGCGATCTCCCTTTTCACGACAGATCTCCACCACCCCCGACTTGATCACATAGATGGCATCGGAAGGATCCCCGATTCTGAAGATGATGCTCCCTGGCGTATAGGTTTCTATCTTACCTCTATCCACGATAATCTTGAGTTTTTCCGTGGAGAGCCGACCAAAAATTCCCGAATTTTTCAGAAAGTCGATCTCCTTCTCCAACCTTTCCGCAGTATCGTCCATTACCACACCCCTTCCTCGCCTTGGAAATCAGATCAAAACCCAGTATTCCGCGCCCTTGATCCCTTTCTGGATCAACCGCTCTCCACTAAAAGAATGGGTGCCCCAGGCACCGAAATTCCATCTCGCCGATATTGATCACTCCCATTGCGGCCTCCCCTCGACTTCTCCAAGGTCCCTGCGATTCATCACTCCTCTCTGCCCAAAGAAGGTGAAATCGAGCTTAAGAGTTCCTTCAAGGTTAAGGCGTTTTTGACGGCAAATCCGAAGGCATCGTTGTTAAAATAACTATAGACGTCCAGACCTTCTTTGTGCCATCCCCCAATTCTTTCAGACCAGTCGCGAAGCTCTCCCTCGGAATAATCAGAGCCATAGAGGGATTCGCCCCCGTGAAACCGGATGTACACGAATTCGGCCGTCGTCCTCTCCACATAGGGAAGGACTGAGGAATGCGCCAGGCATAGGGAAAAATTGTGCTCCCCCAGGAGCCCATAGACCTCTGGGCAGAACCAGCTCCCATCCCTGAATTCGAAGGCCTGCCGAACGGGGTTTGAAGCGAAAATATCTCCCAGGAGGCTACAGAACTCCCTCACCCTCGCGAGGTTAAGTTTGAACTTGGGGGGAAGTTGCCATAGGATAACGTTCAGCTTCTCCTTCAGCCCCAACGCATGGTCGAAGAAGGCCTCCAGAGGTTCCTGGCAATCCTTGAGTCGTTTGATATGGGTAATGAACCGGCTTCCCTTGATCGAAAAGAGGAAGTTTCCGGGAGTCCTTTGATACCATCCCTCAAAGGTCTTTCGACTTGGAAGGCGATAGAAGGTGACGTTCAGTTCGACCGTCTCGAAGAATTGGCTATAGAACTCAAGCCACCCCTTCTGGGGTACTGTCTTTGGATAGAATACGCCATTCCACCAATGCCGATAATTATATCCGCTGGTTCCCACAAAAACCCTTGCCATGCATACGATCCCGATAAAGCCCCATCGCCCTTTACCATTTGAGCTATTATACTTCGGTCCCCGGCAACTTCAAGGGCAGGATAACCCGAGAGGTGGTTCGATTATCACGGCTTTCCATCTCAAGCCTCCCCCCCATCAACTGGACCAATCGGTTAGTGATGCGTAAACCCCTTCCTCCGGTCTCCCCTCCTAAGATCCGAGCAATCTCCTCCCCTGATATCTCCCCTGTATTCATGATCTCCACCACTGCGGAGTTCCGCCGCCGGACACTTCGAATGGCGATCTCCCCACCCTCTTTTGATATGGCATTGGTAGCGTTATTGAGTAAATTATCAAAAACCCTTCCCAGATGTAAGGGAGAGCACAGAACAAAGAGGCCCGGTTGCAAGTTCTCCCTCACCAAGTTGACTCTTTCCAGTTGCTGTTCCCCAATGGCACCTTCGTTGACCTCAAACCGCTCGATCAATTCGCCTGTAATATCCCGAGGCTCTTCCTTGCCTTCCCCGTAGATTTCGAGGGCGAGTTCTTGCATCCTCGAGGTTTCCCTGATCAGAATATCCAGGTCCTGGTCTATGGTCTCCCTTTTGGTCTCAAACTCCCCCTCTTCCAGTACTCGTTTCACCCTTTTGGCGAACCCGGCCGTAGCGATGGCTGGATTTCGGAGGTCGTGGAGGATATCGTGCAGCCTCTCCAATCGAACGGCCCTCATCACCTCCTTACCGAAGAAGCTGAGGATCTCAACTTCTTCATCCTCGAACCTCCTATGGGGGTCCAGGCAGTCGAAGGCTATGAAGTGGGTTACCAGTTCCTCCACCTTCATGGGAATATACAGGATGGAATGGATATTGTGGATCTGGGTAAAGTGCCTCAGCCCCTCGGTGATCAAGCGGCTTTTCGATGGATTTTTAATCAAGAAATACGAAGGTGTAATGACCTCGTGTTCATATTCGCCCAAGGGCTGTTGGTTAATGACAACATCGAAATAGGGCTCTTCCCGTATATCGAATACCTTTCCCACCTCGTGATACCCGTGCTCCTCGGGATAACCCGCCTCCAAGACTACTTCTCGACGGTTTCCCATGACGGAAAACAGGGAACAACTCTGGATCCTCACAAGACCCGCTATTTCCGGAATGATTAACCTGAAGAAGTCCCGTAATCGAATCCCTTCCCCTTTGCCCAATTTCAGGTAGATCTTTTCAACAATCTTCTCCTTGGTCTCGTTCAATCTCTGGAGGCTGAGTATCCTTTTCCGAGCAATGACGTAAGTCACCCTTCTCGCAAGGACTTCCGCAATCTTACGCTCTAGTGAGGTGAACTTCTTATCCTTCTCCTCATAGTAAATCTGAACAACCCCGTTGATATCCAAATCTCGAATGGTAAATCGAGGAATATTCATCGGAACGGCAAGCATTGAGCGAATTCCCATCGCGCGACAGATCCCTTTATTCTCGTACTTGTCCTCTTTCAGGATATTCGGGACAAGATAACCCTTTCCCCTTCTCACGACCTCTCCAGCAATACTATCCTCGAAAGGGATAGATTTCTGTCGTAATTTCTCGTTATGGTGATAGGAGCCAAAGGAAACCATTGCCTTCTTTTGGGGATCGAAAATCCTGATGGAGGCGGCCGCTGCTCCCAAAGATTCGACAATGCGTTTTGCAGCGCCCTCCAATATTTCCATCTCGCTCAAATTTGGATTGATCTCGATGATATTTTCAACTTCATCCACCAGGCGGTTCACCTCATCAGAGGTAACCTGGTTTATAACTTCGCACACAATTTCCCTGAGTTCCTCATGGGAAAGTCCCAAGCATCTTATTCTTGGGTTCTTCATCAGGGAACTGATCATTCCCTCTTCTCTTTCAAGAAAATGTCTTTTCCCCATAGGTCAATGCACTGAGATCATCAAATCATCCTTTGAGCCGCAAGGCTTCCATCGAATTCCCTCTCAAATCCCCCATGAACCCTCTCGGTAATGCCTCGAGTAAATCGCACCAATGGGATTGTGGGCTAAGACCCGATCTTTGACCATCAAAGTCGTCACAGGGGCGTCCAAATATTTGGAAAACAGGATATCGTTTCCCATACAGAGGCCGAAGATGATGTTTAAATCCGTCCGACTTCGGTTCAATATCCTAGCCTGCGCTATGGGGTTACACGTTGCCTCAACTCTCCCCTCTTGGAGGCTGGGAAGGTTGAAGGCCTTTCTGTTGATCCCGCAGACCTTACAGCAAACCGAGGAAATCTTAAACCGCTTTTCGAGTATTTCGTAAAGGGTTTTCACTTCCTCCTCAAGACTAATGCAAAAAGCGATGCCCAAATGTCGATAACCCATTTTCCTGCAAAAGAGAATGAGTTCCTGGAGCCGGTTCATCCCTATGGAAAACTCGCTCTCGATCGTGGAGGCTATCCTCAATATCTTCCGGTTTTTTCGATCCTTATAGACATTGATCACATCGCCCCGAATATCCGTACAGTCCATCCCCTCGCCGCATTCCTTGCTCACACAGATGGCACAATTCATTTCCACACTCCCTTCCAGACAATACCCCAGTCCTACAAAACACGTTTCATACTAACACCTTAGCCTTAAGATGGCAATCATTTTCTCGGATCTCCATACATGGGTCTATCAATCCCCTTGCGTGGACTCGTCTCGATCCACCTTCGTTCAATGAAGGGACTGTTTCTCCATTTTAAGGCTGATGATCTCGTAAAAAGTCAAAATTCGATGGCAAAGTAAAAAGCTCCAAATTCAAGGCGCGCAAATCCTGAGGAATGAGGCGTACTTACAGTACGCTGCAGTGACGAAGGATGCAGTGCAACGCAGTCCTTCGGCTCTGCTCAGGGCCATGAGCTTGTCGAATGGAAGTTGGACTTTTTACGAAGCCATCAAGGCTCGTTCGGGGAAATTTGATGGTTGGACGATAGCTTCCTCATTCGATTTGATCCCATTTGAGAAGGGTGCAGCGAAATTCGGCAGGGGGTAGACAATAAATTGCACATTCTGGGCCGAGGAATCCTTGACATTTCCATGAGGACAAGTAAAAAAACTCCTGTTATTTCAGTATATTACACATCAATTTCTGAATTATGGCATGATATTTGCTGCAAAATAAACCGAGGTTTTAAAAAGCCATGAAAAAATTTCTTATCTTGCTTTTCATATTTCTCCTGTTTTCCGCCTGCACGCCCGCGACGCGCAATGGAACCAATTCGCTCCTGCCCCCCATACTGGACGGGATGTACGATAACAATCCCATTCTGATCGACCAGCGATTCATGCGCATCCAAAGCATCATTGACTCGGTCTATTTCCTCCATACCGATACCGAATTCAAACTCGAGGATGGTGAGGTCATCACCGCAGAACTGGACGGTGCCGGTGTTGTGGTCCTCGACAAGTATATCCTCACCGTCAGCCACGCCGTCTCCCAAAATAGCCTCCAGGCTGAACTGCTCACCCCCATGGGAATTCAAAGCATAGAGGTGCCCGCGGAAAAATTGAGCGAATATACCTATCTCAACCTGAACGGCGGCCGCATCAAATTGGAACAAGTTGTGAAGGGAAAAGAAGACGATATTGCTATCTTCAAGGTCCCCGATTGCTTCCAGCTCAACTCCTTCCCCTATGAGATCGGCAATAGCGATGAGCTCCAGGTTGGACATTTCATCTACGTCATCGGAAACCCCATGAATTACGGAATCAACGTAAGGGAGGGGATTGTCAGTTCAATGATGGCCCCCGAGGCCATTGCCGCAATCCTGCCCCGGTATGAAAATGCCTTCATGATTTCCAACGGCGTCAACCCCGGCGACAGCGGAACCCCGGTCGTCGCCATCCGCGACGGACAATACGAGCTGGTCGGCCTATCCCAAGGCATTTTCACCAATGCCCAGAACTTGAGCTGGGCCATTAAGATTAACCCCATCATCGACAAGCTGAAGGAAGGGATGGGAGAAGTAAAAAATCCTCAGGTGGAACCGCAGGAAAAAATCTCCGAAAGAATACACCCAGAGGGTCAAGGTCGATCCGACCCAGCCTAACCTCCCCTTTGCGTAACAAAATTTGACTTCATTGTAAAAAGTCGAAATAAGACGGCAAAGAAAAAAGATCCAGATACAAGGCGCGCAAACCCTGAGGTATGAGGTGTACAGAGAAGTACGGTGCAGTGACGAAAGATGAAGCGGAAAGCAGCCCTTCGGCTTTGCTCAGGGCCATGAGCCTGTCGAACGGCCCTTCGGCTTTGCTCAGGGCCATGAGTCCTTCGACCTTGCTCAGGACCGTGAGCTTGTCGAACGGC
>JAQYWG010000135.1 GCA_030145085.1 Thermodesulfobacteriota bacterium | reverse complement strand
CACCCGGTATTGTCAGAAAAAGAGATTACAATAATCCGATCTTCCTCCCGGTTGGGATTTGGAAACTCATACCCTTCCGGGCAGAACGTTTCGATGTCGAGCTGCATCCTCCTGAGGTCTTCAAAGGTGAGGCCCTTGAAGAATGTCTGTCCAGTGGCCATAAGGTGCTGCTGGATCGGATCGCTCACAAAATAGACCGGCGAGTTTGGATGGCCAGCGGGAACCCCCGTCTTTTTCGAAATGGCTTTTCTGACCCGATCCATTTCCCGCCACGAGCCAAAGCTCACCTGATACCGGTAATCGCCAGAGCTCTTCAGTGGCTTCACGGCAGGCGAACATTTACTTCCCTCTAGGAGGGAAGTATCCGATAGAAGAAAAAAGGGATGGAAGGGCTGCTTTTCAGATAGAAGCAGCCCCTCCTCCTTTCTGAAAACCCGAATCCCCTCATCCCCTTCCACCTCCATCGCCACGATCCCGCGCGTTTCGTCGTATCCGAAGAGGATGTTGTTTTTGGCAAGAGAAAGCTTTTCAAGCTTCATGATTTCGTTCAATTCCGTTATGTATATTGCCATCCGATACCCACACCGCTTTTATGAAGCTAACAAAGCTTCCCGATGTTTGTTTATCATCCGGCGAGAGATTTTACCATGGTAACTTCAGGAAAGGAAGGGTTCTCGACCAAGCGTCTGCCAGTGGGTCTCAAATTCCCGTGACATAATACTCTTTTTTGATATGAAAGTAGATTTTTGTTAAGCTATCATCATAACACGTATACCGAGAGGAGTCTTTCTGCGGTATGAGCATCATGTTATGCGACGGGGGATATTGTCAATGCCAACGGGGTGGCACATGGATTCTCTATTCCGGCTTACGGACCTCGAAAACGGAGAATGCCAAAATAGATAGTATGTCTTCGGACATTCTCGTAGATATCCCTATAGCTATAAACTGACTAGCTAACCAAGGAATTCCTCCCATTAAAATAAAAAAGGGAGAAGGAGCCGGATGTGGATATTGGTGGATATACCGGAAAGATATTGCGGGTAGATCTCTCCAAGGACGAGACCTCTATCATGGAATTAGATCGATCCACTATTGAGAAGTGGATCGGTGGGGTAGGGTTTGGTGCCAGGCTTCTCTATGAAGAAGTGCCTGCTGGAATAGAATGGTCAGACCCGGACAATCGTATTATTTGGACCTCTGGTCCTCTTGCGGGCAGCGGAGTCTATGGAGCAGGAACTTTCAACGTAACCTCTAAAGGTTCCTTAACAAATCTCGCAGGCTGTTCCCAGGCGAACGGTTATTTTGGGGCCTATATGAAGTTTTCCGGTTTTGATGGGATTGTCTTTCAGGGGAGGGCGTCAGATCTGGTCTATCTATGGATCAAGGAGGGGAAGGCCGAAATTCGGAACGCCAGCCGCCTTGCTGGAAAAGATGTGTGGGAAATGGAAGACGCCTTGAGAGAAGAATTGGGTGTTAAGGAAAAGGACGTGAGCATTTACGGGATTGGCCCGGCAGGTGAGAACGGGGTTCGATATTCTGCTATTGTGGGTGATAGGGGTCATCTGGCGGCTCATAACGGGTTAGGGGCTGTCATGGGATCAAAGAACCTCAAGGCTGTTGTCGCATGTCGGGGTGAGAAGACCTTTGAGGTCAAGGATCCCGCGCGCTTAAAGGAGAAGAACAAGGCCCTGTTCGAACATGCGAAAGGGTTTGGGCCTGTCTATGAGTGGGGAAGTGGTGGCGGGCTGTCGGCACTCTATGGAATTGGGTGTCTCCCGGTGCGGAACTATACCACAAATATATTCCCCGAACACGAGCAAATGAATGGGCAATACATGCGAACCCATTTTGAAATCCGGTCTAAACCATGCTATATGTGCCGGATTGCCCATGTGAAAGAGGTTACGGTTACCGAAGGTCCTTACAGGGGCTTTGTGGGCGAAGAACCTGAGTATGAGCAGTTGGCGGCTTGGGGACCCATGATCGGGAACACGGATCTCGGTGCTGTGGTGATGCTCAGTCGAGAAGTTGACAGGTTGGGCATGGACTGTAACGAGGCCTCGTGGACAATCGGATGGGTCATGGAGTGTTACGAAAAGAATGTGTTCACCAAAAGGGATTTGGACGGACTCGATATGAGATGGGGAAATGTGGAGGCGGTCAAGGCCATGCTCAACAAGATTGCCAAAAGGGAAGGGGTTGGTAATCTCTTTGCCGAGGGCGTCATGCGGGCCTCTCGAAAGACTGGGGGTGTAGCTGTTGACTGGGCCGTTTACACTCAAAAGGGTTGCAGTCCCCGAAGTCATGACCATCGCGGGGGAAGATGGGCAGAACTTCTCGACACCTGTGTCACCAATACCAGCACGCTGGAATCAACCTGGGCGGGGATTCACCCCCAACTGGTAGATCTTCCTGCTGTTCATGATCCCTTCTCCCATGAAGAGGTGTCGACCATTAACGCCAAGTTCAACGGCATTCGCCAGTTTGACGACTGTCTTGGTACCTGCCGGTTTGCATCGACGGATCCGAAATTGCAGTTGGAGTGCCTTAACGCGGTCACGGGTTGGAAGTTGACCCTTGAGGATGCTTTCACAATCGGCCGCCGGGTGATCAACCAGCTTAGGGTGTTCAACTTCCGCCATGGTATGAAAAAGGAGGACGAAAGACCCTCTACACGCTACGGATCCGTTCCCGTGGATGGACCTGCTGAGGGCAAAAACATCATGGAGAAGTGGGATTGGATGATCGAAAATTACTATACTCTCATGGGATGGGATCCTAAAACGGGCAAGCCTCTTCCGAAAACGCTGGAGGAACTTGGCCTCGGAGAGCTCGTTAAGGATGTATAAAACAGATGAACCGGATCACAATTGAAATATGGTTGTGGATAGGTAAAGAACTTGGAGATGACTTCGCATCGCCATCGGAGATGCGTTCCATAAGGGAAGAGAGTGTGGCAGAGGGAACGACCATTAAGCAGCTGTTAGATGATCTGGCTGGTCGCTATCCCCCCATCGCCCGGAGTGTCTTAGACACAAAAACGAAAAGGCTCCTTCCCAATATCGTGGTGAACTACAATGATCGGGTAATCAGCCCACACATTGTCCATGATCAGGTTTTGAAGGATGGAGACAAGATCACAGTTCTTCCCATCTACGTGGGGGGGTAAGGATTAGATTTAATGGGGATTTATGTGGAAAACCTTGTCTGTACGCAATGTAATAAGAAGTTCTCCCTGAATGAAAAGATCTGGAAGTGTGCATGTGGGGGATTGCTCGATATCGATTTCACATCAACATTCCCGGTCGATACGATCAAGGGGAGAGAACGAACTATGTGGAGGTATAGAGAGGCAATCCCCCTGCGCGATGACAAGAATATCATCTCTTTTGACGAGGGATTTACGCCATTAACCGACGTGGCCTTTCATGGCAAATCAGTTTTGATCAAACAGGATCATCTGTTTCCAACGGGCTCCTACAAGGATAGAGGCGCGTCGGTTTTAGTCAGTAAAGTGAGGGAGTTGGGAGTGAGAAAAGTTGTCGAGGATTCATCTGGTAATGCTGGTTGTGCGATTGCTGCCTATTGCGCAAAGGCAAGAATCGACTGTGAGATTTATGTTCCCGAAAATACTTCTCCCGGAAAACTTGCACAAATACGATTCTCCGGAGCAACATTGAACAAAATCCCGGGTTCAAGAGAGGATACTGCCCATGCGGTATTGAAAGCGGCTGAAGAATACTATTATGCGAGCCATTCTTGGAACCCCTTCTTCTTTCATGGCACAAAGACCTTTGCCTTTGAGGTTTGCGAGCAACTCGGATGGAAATCTCCGGATACCGTTATTCTCCCCGTTGGAAACGGAACCCTCTTGTTGGGGGCCTATATCGGCTTTCATGAGCTTTTGGGGGCTAAAACTATTGATAACATACCGAGGATCATTGCAATCCAATCGGCGAATTGCGCTCCTCTATACAGGGCATTCAAAGAGGATTTGGAGGAAATCCCTGAGATAGAGAAAAAAGATGTTCTTGCTGAAGGAATAGCGATTGCCAAGCCAATTCGATGGAGACAGATCATTGAGGCGGTTAAAGAGAGTAATGGAGATTTTATTACGGTGGATGATTGGGAAATCAAGGAATCATTGAGGGATATGTGCAGAAAAGGATTTTACATTGAACCAACGGCTGCCTCAACAACCGCGGGGATAAGCAAATATGTGCGAAGATCACATCCCAATGAGACGATCGTTTCCCTATTTACCGGGCATGGATTGAAAACAACCGAAAAAATGGTAAAGCTGTTGAACGAGTAAACATCTTCTCTCTCGCCCTGTAGTGCCTAGACAAACGCTCTTGAATCTCTTTTAAAGAAGATATTCCACTTCAAACTCGGCATTGGCCACCCTGAAAGGATGTGAACTCCTCATACAGCATCCTAGCCGCCTCACTTGGCCCTTTCAATGACTTCTTTGATCCCCTGCAATGTATAATCGATGTCTTCCCGCTTAACCCCGTAGTGAGTTACCATCCTAACACGCCGCCCAGCTGGGGGATTAACCCTTACGCCCAATTTACCCAAATCCTGCACGAACTTTTTCGCATCGATCATCTCCGAGGGGACATTAAAAAAAACGATATTGGTTTGAACCATCTCCATGTCTATCTCGAATCCAAGCTTGGAAAGGGCCTCAGCTAGGGCCCGGGCGTTGTCGTGGTCCTCTGAGAGTCTGTCTATCATAGTTCGCAATGCCACTATTCCGGCAGCAGCCATTATCCCTGCCTGTCTCATGCCACCGCCAACCATCTGCCTGTTTCTTCTGGCGCGTTCAATGAATTCTCTATTTGCAACGATAAGGGAACCAAATGGACATGCGAGATTCTTGGATAGACAGAAGGTTAGAGAATCAGCATCTTTCGCAAGTTCCTGAGGGTCTGCACCAAGAGCAACCACAGCACTGAATATCCTAGCACCATCCACATGGATGGCCATACCATGGATGTCTGCCACCCTTCTAAAGGCACTCATCTGCACGGGTGTAACACACGTTCCACCAGCCGAATTATGGGTATTCTCGACACATAAGAGACTTGTCCTGGGATAAAGAACTCCCTCGGCAAATATCGCCTCCTCTACGTCTGCTGGATCCAGAATGCCTCTGTTTCCCTTCACTCTCTTGGGCATGACGCCAGCAACAACGGCGAGATGTGCGGTCTCACTTCTATAAACATGCGCATCGGCCTCGAGTATGATTGCATCCCCCCTCTGGGTGTGCGTCAGTATTGAAACGAGGTTCCCCATAGTTCCACTTGTTACAAACAGCCCAGCTTCCTTTCCAAACTTCGCCGCTGCTAATGCCTCAAGCTGAGTGACGGTTGGATCATCTCGATAATAGTCATCACCTACAAGGGCGTTTCTCATGGCTTCACGCATTTCCTCTGTCGGCTGCGTGACCGTATCGCTTCTTAGATCCACTATCCTTTTCACGATTCTTCCTCCCAAGCGGTAAGAACGAAAATGAAACCCGTTTATCAAATTTGAAAAATCTTGTCAAGGTCATTCTTAGTTGGATTTCCAATAAAAATCAAAAAAGGGGAACTTTTTCCGTATTTTTTTGTCTAAGTGAAATAAAACAGGAAAATGGAGGTGGAACGATGAAAAAGTTGCTGTTCATTTTCGGGCTTCTTATCTTTATTCTTCCCCTTACCTTTGCCTATGGAGAGGGGAAGGAGAAGATTCTCTCCCCCTACTTCTTCGTCCAGAGCGATGATGCTTCCCTTGACCCCTTTCCTCTCTTAGAGACGAAAGCAAAAGTGAATATTGCAGGGGTGATAGCTGAGATAGAACTGACGCAGGTTTATAAGAATGAAGGGAGGAGAACCATAGAGGCAATCTACGTATTTCCCCTGGGAACAAAATCAGCCATACATGCCATGAGGATGAAAATCGGCGCGAGGATCATCGAGGCTAAGATAGAAGAAAGGGAAATGGCTAAAGCGATTTATGAGAAGGCAAAGGGGGAAGGTAAAGTGGCCTCCCTCTTAGAACAGGAAAGGCCCAATGTCTTCCAGATGAAGGTAGCCAACATCATGCCGGGGGATGTCGTAAAGGTAACGGTTGACTATACGGAGCTCTTGGTACCCGAGGATGGGAAATATGAGTTCGTCTTCCCCACAGTGGTAGGGCCGCGGTATTGTGAGAAAAAAGAGAAAGGGGCAAAAGACCACGATACATGGATAAAGACTCCGTATCTGCATGAAGGTGAAGGGCCCTCGTACACGTTTGACATAAACGTGAATATAAGAACAGGGGTTCCATTGGGCAGCGTATGGGCTCCCTCCCATAAGGTGAAGGTACGGCAGGATATGGATGAAGCGGAGATACAGCTTTCGCCCGAGGAAGAAAAAGGAGGAAATAGAGATTTCATCCTCCGGTATACGTTACAGGGTGAAATGATCCAGAGCGGCCTCTTACTCTACCCTGGAGAGGAGGAAAAATTCTTCCTTCTCATGTTACAACCCCCGGAGAAGGTAACGTTGGATGAAGTTCCTCCTCGGGAATATGTTTTCGTCGTGGATGTTTCCGGCTCAATGCATGGTTTTCCCCTAACGGTTTCAAAGGCCCTTATCAAGGAAATCATTGGGAATCTGAGGGGAAAGGACTACTTTAATATTCTCTTCTTTGCCGGTGGCTCGAAGGTCCTTTCCCCTTATCCTCTTCGTGCTACGGAAGGGAACAGGGCTAAGGCGCTCGTCATGCTGGAAGAACAGAGGGGAGGGGGTGGAACGAGGATTTTACCCGCTTTAAAAAGAGCACTTTCCCTGGAGAAGAGGGAAGGACTATCCCGAATCGTAGTCGTGGTTACCGATGGGTATGTGGCCGTGGAGAAGGAGGTATTTGACCTGATGAGGGAAAACCTTAACGAGGCAAATTTCTTTCCTTTTGGAATAGGGAAGGGAGTAAATCGGTATCTCATAGAAGGAATGGCTAGAGCAGGGAGGGG
>JAQYWG010000134.1 GCA_030145085.1 Thermodesulfobacteriota bacterium | reverse complement strand
GTATTTGTTGGCCTCGGTAAACATCTGCTCCACATCCAGCCGAGAGGTGACATCGGCCAAAATCGACCTTGCCTTCACCCCTTTAACCGACACCGCCGCAGCTGTTTCCTCGGCGCGCTTTTGATCAAGGTCAGCGATGACGACGTGGGCTCCTTCTTCGCCGAAGGAGAGGGCCGTTGCCCTCCCGATACCAACGGCGCCGCCGGTAATAACTGCATGCTTTCCTTCCAATCGTTTATCCTTCATTGTCTCACCCGCTGGATTTTTCGCACAACGATACCCGGAGGAATCTTATTCCATCCCCCCAGACTATGGGCGCGAAAATTCCCTGGAATTACTGACTGTCGAAAGCCCGCTCGCCCTTCTGCTTGAGGAGTTGTTCCGGTCCTGGCGGCGCGTAGATTACCACATAGGTGAGATCTTCTTCCGGTTTGACGTCGAACTTGTGCGGTACGTTGGGCGGCGCAAATATCGCCATTTCGGGCCCAACCTCAGTGGGTTTGCCATCGATATACATCGTTCCCTTGCCGGAGAGTATGTAGAAACAATGCTCTTCTGGATGTTTGTGCTCCGCGCCTTCTACCCCGGCTTTCATCGTGTTCACTAGCAGAGAGAAGTTTTTGGCACCGCTACTTTCCCCGTCGATGAGAACCCGAAATGTCCCCGCGCCACCGTGCAACACCCCTGTCACCGCATCCTTAAGTGCTACAACACATTTTTTTTCCATTCACGTTACCTCCCTTTTTCTGCTTCCGTGAACCCATTCCTTCAAACCAATCTATCACTCCCAACCCTTCAAACAATCCTTGTGAATGTGAAGCTCCCCGCCCACAGGGCGGGGCTTCCCAGTAATGTGATATCATTTTATGTTGTCCCCCCTTGACCCCGCCTACAAGGCGGGGCTTGCGAGGCACGTCCGGCCGATTATGAAGCGTTCTGCAGTTTTGTGGGCCTTTGTGGAGAAAACCGTTGTCCCTGACCGCAATTCCATCAGTCAAACGACAACACTTGTACTCAACTCTAGCACCGCCCAACCGCAGCACCGCATAACGGCAGTACCAAATTCGGCTGGAAGGGATATGTGCTTCCCGTTTTCGAACCCCGAAGGGGCCACCTCATAACATCCCTGCCTTCGAAGCTGCGTCTTTGATCGACTTCTTATCCTCATCCTTTAAGGGAAGCAAGGGAAGCCGTGGATTCCCCCCATAGAGGCCTCCCAATTCCGAAGCAAACTTGACGCCCGCAACACCGAATTTCCCGGAAACCGATTGATTCAGCACGAAGAGCTTATGATGCATTTCCCTGGCCCCGTCCAGATCGCCACTTCTGTATTTTTCATACAACTCACAGCACGCATCGGGAAAGGCGTTTGCAAGGGAGACAACACCACCTGAAGCACCCAGCGCCAATCCAATGAAGAGGGTGCTGATGGTTCCTGAAAGAACGTCAAAGTCATCGGCGCAAACCTCAAGGTACCGGGCAATGCCGTCCGGAGATGTATCCTTCATACCCCCCATGTTAGGATGTTTGGAGATGGTCGCAATGACTTTGGGGGAAAGGGTCAACCCCGTGAAACCCGGTGCATTATAGGCGAAAACGGGAATGGAAAGGGCATCCGCCACATCCGTGTAATAGCCAATCAGCGCATCGTCGGTAAGGCTTTTCTTGAAATAGGATGGAGTCAATAGAGAAACGAGATCGGCCCCAAGCTCTTGCGCCTTTTTCGAAAAGTCGATTGTCTCCCTTGTGGACTCACAAACTGCTCCAGCCATGACCACCTGGCGCTCGGCCTTCTCTTGGATTGCAATTTCAAGCAGCTTTATTTTTTCGTCTTCGGTCAAACTCCTATTCTCACCATTGCTTCCGAGAACGAGAAAGCCGGATAGTGGGGTCTTACCGTATTTCCGTATATTCTCCCTAAAATGATCAAAGGCTACCTCTTCATTCTGGAAAGGCGTGTTAATGGGTGCAAAAATCCCGGATATTTTACTTGCCATGATCCCCTCCTCCATTTAGATTTTGTTGAAAGCGAAACGGTATTTCCATAGAATTAATCACTTTCCCGTGGATTGAGATGCTTCCACCTGTCGGAGGCCAAAACCTGGCGATTTGCTATATTGGGAGGTTCTATTCCGTTGAATAGATCGACCACGCTTCGGGCTGCCTCCGTGTTCATCTTGACCACGCATTCTTTTGTAAGCGCGGCCGAATGGGGTGTAAGAATAACATTGTCCAATGTCAGAAGTGGGTTGTCCTCTCGAGGAGGCTCCTCACTGAAAACGTCCAGTCCTGCCCCTGTTATTTTCCCCTCCTGCAAAGCCTTGATCAAGGCCGATTCATCGATCACCGGACCGCGCGAAGTATTGATCAAGAATGCATCCGGTTTCATCCAGGAAATCTCCCGCTCCCCCACCGCATGGCGGGTATCGGCTCTTAATGGAATGTTTATGGAAACCACATCCGATCTTGAAAACAGGCCTTTAGTGTCTACAAACTCCACCCAATCCCTGTTTTCCTTTCTTATCCTGGCGGAGCGAGCAGATGTGCCCGTTGTGGCAAGGATCTTCATTCCAAACACCTGATGGCAAATGCGGGCGAATTCAAGGCCGATCCCGCCTAATCCCATCACCCCCAGGGTCTTTCCATGGGTGTCTCTTGGCAGGTTCTTGCGACGGATTGCAAAATTACCCTTGCGCACCTCACGGTCCATGAGAAAAAGCTGTTTAAAAAGCGCGAGCATCAGGGAAAGAGCATGTTCTACGACGCTTGGGATGTTTGCACCCACAGTAGACGTAACGATGATTTCCTTTTCAGAGGCCGCCTCCACGTCTACGTTATCGTATCCGGCTCCTGTACGAGAAATGATGCATAATTCATCCCCGTGGGAGAGCAGGTCTCGAGTCACTTTTAATCCAGTTCTTAAAACAATGCCCTGAATCCCCCCCATAAGGGGAATAACGGTTTCAGGCTTTGGATCGGGAGAAAGCACAAGTTCACATCCCGCCTTCTTGAGGATTTCAACGGCCTCGGGCTGAATGGCCTCCGGAAGCAATACACGTTTTGAAGACACCATGGTTTCCTCCTTTTTTCTCTACAAGCCCGCCTCAACAAAGACAACACCACAACAGCTTTAAACCCTGTCGAGTATACCTCAGATTGTTTTATCGTTCAAATCCTTAGCGAAGGTATCGGCCACCGCTCACATCGATGGTAATACCCGTGATATAGCTCGACTCGTCGGACGCCAGAAAGACGACGACTGAGGCGATTTCTTCAAGGGTTCCGAGCCTACCGAGCGGAATGGCGGAGAGGACCTTCTGCTTCTCCTCCTCACTTTTCCCTTCCCAGAGGGACTGAACCCGTTCCCCCGAGACCGTGACCGTGGGGGCCACCGCGTTGACCCGTATTCCGGCCCTTCCCCAGTTGTAAGCCAGCTGTCTTGTCAATCCTTCAACCCCGGCCTTAGCCGCTGTATACTGAACACCCGCCAAGGAGGCCCGCCAGTGCGCCGCCAGGGCCGAAATATTCACAATGGCCCCACCTCCCTGTTTCGCCATCTCCGGGATGACCACTTGACAGCAGAAAAAGGCGCCCTTTAGGTTCACATCGACTACCAAATTCCAGTGGGCCTCCTCTATCTCTTGCAAATCCCGAGGAGTGTTCAACGCTCCACCCGCATTATTAACCAAGATATCGATGCGGCCGAAATGCTTGATAATCTGATCCTTCATTGCAACGACTTCTTCACGCTTGGAGATATCAGCATTGATGGCTTGGACGGGAAATCCCTGGCCCTTTAGCTCATCAAAGGTACTCTTCAAGAGGCTATCGTTCACATCGTTCAATGTCACCCTGGCACCTTCCTTGAGAAGAGCCTCGGCAATGGCCCGGCCTACCCCGGCCGCTGAGCCCGTCACCAGCGCAACTCGGTCATGGAGTCTCTTCATTTTCAATTCCCCCGTTTCCCTAAGTCCTTCGGTTCATAAGGTCGGTTACGAACATATTTAGACTTCGGCTGAGACATGTCGACGAGCCCCTCGGCCTGAGCAATTCAGCCTTGAGACATGTCGACGAGCTCATGTCGAGTCGCTCACTGCCGAAAGGCTCAAGCCGAATGGAGTGAGCATTTGCTCAGATCCTATTCCAGAAAATACGTCCTTAGTATTTGCGAATCGAAGCACTAAGCTCCGACAACTAACGTACCGTCTCATTCATCAAGGTGATGAATTCCCTCACAACGGGATCAATAAAATCCTGATCGTTGATATGGACATCCAACGTGACCACCGGAATATCCGGACGAAGGCCTTCTTCAAGTGACTCAATAAATGCCTGATTTCCCTCAGGATCCCAATGGGGGAATCCCTCCCGATCTGGATCGCAAAACCCCCTGAGGGGAATGAATACCCGGGTGGGACCTGTTGAGAGGTTGAGTTTTTTTGCGGTTACCTTGCCCACTCCTCGAAGCTCTTCAGGCGTCAGACGGACCAGCGTCAAGGTCGGGTTGTGAACAATCAGTTTTCGGGCCCGGATCTCGGCGGGAAGTTCCTCAAGGGGGCCAAGGACGACATAATTGATACTGCCCGGGGCAACCACCTGCGGAATTCCCAGTGTCCCCGCAGCCTCCAGTCTGTCAGCCCGAATTGCTCCGTGAAGCCCTCCGTAATAGCGATCCCCAATTTCATGAAGATTGATATCGAGAACCCCTTGAAAGGCCTTTTCGCGGATCAAGTCCTCCATTGCGATTCCGCCTGTTCCATTTTGATGAAAGGCGACCACCTCAAACCCATGGTCCCCAAGGATTTCTATTGCCCGAAGGGCCCCTTTCGTTGTCGTGCCGAGCATTGATAGAGCTACTGTCCTTTTTCGAGATTGAGACATCTCCTCTTCAAAGACCTCGACCATGCCACAGATGGCCCCCGTGGCATTGGTGAGAATCCTTTTCATTAAGAAATTGAGCCCCTGAATATCCGCCACAGAGTGCATCAAAGTAAGATCCTTCGTTCCCACAAATGGACCGAAGGTGGCATGACCCGAGGCAACGGTCGAAACAATGATTTTAGGAACACCCGTTGGCAGAGACTGCATGGCTGAGGAGCAGATAGCTGTTCCCTGTGCACCTCCTACTCCCAGAATACCCTGAAACGCCCCGATCTTATAAAGACGGGCTGCTTCGACAGTAGCTCCATGAATCATGATTTGAATGCAATTTCCCTTGTCACCCTTGGCGACAAGGGCATCCAGGTTGTCCGCACCCCCCGCTTTTGCAACCTGGAATCGAGTGACATCCGGTGTGACCGTTGGATCACGGAGAATTCCCGTGTCCATGAGCAGCACGTCATGCCCCCTTTCCTTAATCCGATCGCGACAAAAAAGGATTACATCCTCTTTCGTGTCAAAGGTTCCAACGATTAAGATGGTCTTCTTCATGGAGCGTTTACCCTTCTCCATTCCCTTTGATCAGGATTTCCATAGGCTTTGCCTACGCATACTGAACGTATGGGTGCCTCTCTCCGTGGGTCAGGCGAATGAGTATGCGCCCATTGTTTTTAAGGATCGTTTTGAATTCCTATCCCGCATCATAAAGGTAGTCTTTCATGGCCTTTCAAGACCTCACATATAAATCCATATAAATCCTTTTGTCAAGTCGTGGAGATTTTCGCCTCAAAGCTGGACCGGAAGCCGGTCTCTTTCCTCTATGCCTCGCAGAAGAATTCGTCTGAGTGATCCCAAGCGGGAATGCCCACAATCATGGTCTTGAAATCGCCATATCCTCTGTGGGCCGTGCCCGGTTCAATAACCACGACAAGACCAGGCTTGAGTTCTACCACATCATCATTCAACTCCATATGTCCGTGGCCTTCAAGGATATAATAGTACTCGGTGCACCCCTTGTGATAATGCTTCTCGGAATCCATGATGTGTGTCACATGGAGGTTGGCAATAGGCGTGTCTTCCCGTGTTATTATCCGAGTACTCGAACCGCACGGACACGGCACTGGTTGAACTTCGCTCATGTGCCGGGCGATATAGCCTTTTTTGATTTTGTCGCTCATTGATGATCCTCCTTATTTCATGCGGAGATTAATACCAGCGCCTTTCTCAGCAGGATTGGCCAACTTGGCATAAAGGGTCAAAAAGCCTTCCGTCACGCGAGGAGCAGGGGGTTTCCATCGGGCGATTCGACTCTCCAGTTCACTCTGGTCCACTTGGATGTTGAGCCTTCGATTTGGAATATCTATCTCAATAATATCTCCATCCTTAACAACCGCCAAGGAACCTCCTTCGGCTGCTTCAGGAGAAACCTGACAGATAAAGGGCCCCCTCGCGAAACCGGATATCTTTCCATCAGTAACCAAGGCACATTTCGTCTCCAACTCCAAGGCCCTCATATAGCCGATGACTTTAAAGACCTCTGTGAGGCCCGGGCCTCCCCTCGGTCCCTCATAGCGAACGACGACAACATCGCCGGGGACAATCCTTTTCCGGCGCAATGCCTCAATGGCCTCCTCCTGGCTATTAAATACCCTGGCTGGCCCTTTGTGTTGCATCATTTCCCTGGCAATAACGGTTGGCCGTACGACGGCCGACTTGGCGAGATTTCCCCGCAAAACCGCCAATCCCCCTTCCGCGACGGGATTATCAAGATCCCTGATCACGGAGGAGTTACCGGGGGAAATCTCCCGCAAATTTGCTCCGAGTGTCTCCCCCGTGACGGTTAAAACCTCGGTATTGAGCATCGGCTCGATCTTCTTCATAATTGCGCGGATGCCACCAGCCTCATCGAAGTCCTCCATCGTATACGGACCGCTGGGTCTCACAGCAGCAAGACAAGGCGTCTCTTGGCCGCATCGTTCCACCAATTCCAACGTAATATCGTCGTCAAAGCCCATTTCATAGCCTATGGCCAACAAATGGACCACAGCATTGGTCGACCCCCCGATGGCGTGGAGTACGCGAATGGCATTGACAAGGCTTTCCCGCGTTATAATCTCCGAAGATGTTATCCCCCTCTCAACGAGTTTCACAATTTGGCGGCCGGATTCTTTTGCCAACCACAACCTTTTTGCCGAGACCGCCGGTGCAGTCCCGGCTCCCGGTAGAGTTAATCCAAGGGCCTCTGCCAAGCACTGCATGGTGTTCGCCGTCCCTAGCAATGCACAAGACCCCGCCCCCGGACAGGCCGAATTCTCTAACAAGTCGAGCTCCTCTTTGGAAATACGCGGTTTGCCAACGCCGTAGG
>JAQYWG010000133.1 GCA_030145085.1 Thermodesulfobacteriota bacterium | reverse complement strand
GCAAGGCTAAGGCTAAGGAAAACTAGTGCTGCAGTGCAGAGGTGTTGCAGTGCTACCATGCTGTGGTTGAGAGGCGGTCCAGTGCTAAAGGAAATAGGCCCAGTGCAGGGGATCCGGTGAAGCAGAAATGCCCAGGTTAGACTCGTATTCCGTTTTAAAAACCACGCTGAGAAGGCTTCCGCACACTGGTCGTCCACATAGAGATAGGAGTCTATGAGTAGAGTAGGCGAACTGGAACGGGAATTCTGTCCGAACTCCGGACAGAACTTCTTGGAAAATGATCCGACGCCATCAGGGGGGATAAACTTGACCAAAGGAGACGACCAATCGGCTCCCGACTCTCCGGACCCGGAACAGTGGCACTTGAGGCCGAGTTGACTCGAAGACGAAACGGGTCTTCTCGGAGTGTTTTTCCAGTCGCACTCTTTTCAGGAGGGGGTGGTCGACTTGGATGAGGCTCTTCGGATATTCCGTCTGCACATTCCAGATATCGATCACGAGGCGCGGGGGGTTTTTGACCTTGAAGGCGTTGTAATCCCCAATCTTTCGATCCCCGATCAAGGTGACGTGAATCACTTTCTCCTCTTTATCCACGAGGATTTGGGCGATCTTTCCCGTCTTCGGTAACTTCGGTCCGCGCACAACCACCACCTTCTCATCTATCCCATCCCCTGGGATTATCATCGAGGGCTCTTGAGTTTTTGAAGATGGGTCCTTTTCTTCCTCTAGTATGCCGCTTTCCATTGCGTTTTCCCCCATCTCCTGATTCTCGGGAACCCCTTGAATCAAAATCCCCGCTTCCCTCTCCGTGGACTGAATTGGACGCCTTATCGACTTGGCCGCTATCCGGGGCTTTTTGACCCATGGTTTGGTAAAAACGACAACCGTCAACATCGAAGTCCCAAACACTACACAGAAGAGGCCAATTAAGGGAAGGAGCCACTTTGACCGGTGACGAACCCTTCTCATCTTATCCCGTTGTCCTCCTTTCGATTGGGTATTTGTCTCTCGCCCGTTCTCGCCGAGTCTTCCCCATCTTTGGACAAAGGCTCTCATGAGATTCCCATAGCTCAATATGTTTTCAAGGACAAGTTCAGAAAAGACTCCAGAAGGGCCGGTCGCATTCCCCGGGTAATGGTTACTTCACCGACTTCTTATGGATCCAGCCTTCTATTCCGTTAGGGAGCTTCACATTGTACCAAGAATCCGTCTCGCCCAGGACTTTCAGCTGATCTCCCCTCTTTACCCTGGTGATAACCTTGTTTTTGGTGCTGGCTCCTGTTCTGACATTTGCTGCCGACGGCATGGCGCACACCACTTTTAGCGAGGGGGCGGCGGGCTCAAGAGTTGGTTCTAACTTTTGTTCAACAGAGGCTGGTGAGGACCGCGGAATATCCGGTCCAGGACGCATATGCGAGGAGAAAGATGATGTATTGAGAGAAACCGTCTTGACTTTTCGGAGATTTTCGTTTGCTTTGGCATAAAAAGTGGGGGCGAGTTCCATCGCCTTTTCAAAAGAGCGGACCGCCTCGTCATAATTACCTTGTTGCAGATACATGCACCCCAGGTTGTTGAAAGCCTGGGCCCCGTCTCCTCCTCGTCTGAAAGCCTCCAGGGCTTCCCCATATCTTCCCAACAGCGTCAGGACCAATCCGAGGTTATTGTAAATCTTCTGCTTGGAAACACCGATCTTTAACGCCTCTTTGAAGGCTGCGGCCGCTTTTTCGTATTCTCCTATCAAAGAGAAAGAGATGCCCAGGTTATTGTACAAAGACCCCTCATCTGGCTTCAGCTCAATGGCTGTCTGATATTCATGAATGGCCTCGTCAGGCCGTTTCTCGTAATCGTAGATGATGCCCTGGAAATTGTGAGATTTCCAAAGCTTCGGGTTAGCTTTGAGCGCCTGTTGAAAATGGTTCTTTGCATCTTCGAAGCGACCCATTTTGAAAAGTGCCTCCCCGATTCCTTCATGAGCCAGCGCATGATCGGGCTCCTTTGAGAGCACGCATTGAAATGCTTTGATGGCCTCCTCGTTTGTCCCCTTGGATAGGAAGAGCAATCCTTCCTTGTAATGAAGTCGGGTCTTATCTGGATTCAGGCTGAGAGCTTTTTCGTAGTGCATAAACGCCCTTTCAAGATTGCCTTGCCGAAAATAAGCGTCCCCCCGTCTTTCATATTCTTCATCTGTCATGTTCGGAAGCTTATCCTGAACTGGCTCCTCAACCGAACTTCGGGCCTTTTGCTTTTTTAAAAGCTTTTCATAGTGTTTGTCTTTCATTATCAACGATCCCGTCCGCACATTTTTTGAGGCACAGCCCCATGAACCGCTGATCATTATCGATACACCTACGAAAACATGGAGAAGGATTTTGTTCTTTAACGCATTCATGACGGGGACAACCTCCTTTTCTCCCATACCATTGGATTGAAAATGCCTCTGTTCACCTTTGGCCGACGAGGCGTTACCGGCTCAAAAGTATCCGCCATAAACGGATGAACGGAGGCCCCAAAATGGTTATAAACAACGCGGGAAAGATGAACAAAATCAAGGGGAATACGAGCTTCACCGGTATCTTGGCAGCGATCTCCTCTGCCCTTTGATATCTCTTTGTCCTCAAGGCATCGGAATAAACCCGCAAGGCCTGAGCTACACTGGTTCCAAACTTATCCGTCTGAATCAACAGCGTCACGAGACTGTTTACATCTTCCCAATCGATTCGAAGGCCCAGGTTTTTCAGGGCATCCCGGCGTGACTTTCCCGCTCTCAGTTCGAGGGTCAACAGCTTGAGTTCGTCACTTAATACTTTGTGGCCCAGTTTTATCTCTTCCGCTACCCGGTTGATGGCCGCGTCCAGTCCCAGGCCGGCCTCAACGCAGACCACCAAGAGATCCAGGGCGTCGGGGAGCCCTTTGGCAATTTTTTCTTTCCTTCTGGCAATCTTTATTCGCAGCCAGAGATCGGGCAAATAGAAACCCGCGATGGCAAGCACGGTACAAGTAATAAAGGTCACAGAAGGACTCACGAGTTTAAATCTCATGATCCGAACCAGAAAAAAGCACCCGGGGAACAAAATCGCGGAAAAAGACTTGATTCCCCAGAAGATAGCCGGAGCATTTTCCCGACGGATACCAGCCTTGAGGAAATTTAGCCGGCGGTGAGGGATCTCTGTGGATCCTCCTGGCCCGACCCGTTGGCCTATGAAGCCAAAGAAATTGAAAAAATGATTTTGCATGGCCCCAGAGGGTTTAACAGCGAGATCTGCCCGACCCTTTGGTTTTGACTTTTCCCCACTCTGTTTGATCTTTTCGATTAACTTCCGGTTCTGGAGGCGTTGGCGGAAATAGTAGAACGCCGCGACGAAGAACAAAAGTATAGTGAAGAAAACGAAAAGGGAAATCAAAACGGGAATATATTCGGGTCTGACCATCATTTTCTCTTCACCCCAAGAAACGTTACACCCTAATAGCAATGATCCTCTTCATGACTAAAACCCCGATGATCATCCAGAAAGCACCGGCGGCGACTATAACCCTACCGATGGGGTCTGTAAATAACGTGTTGATTAATTCCGGATTGATAAAACGAAGGGCAAGGACAATAAGAAAGGGGAGGATCAAGAGGATTGTGGCTGACAGTTTGCCTTCGGCAGCTAACACACGAACGCGACCATGTAGTTTGAACCTCTCTCGGATGAGGTAAGCGATGCTTTCTATGATTTCAGCGAGGTTGCCGCCGGTTTCTCGCTGGAGAATAACAGAAACCACAAAATACTTCAGGTCGGGGCAGTCAATCCGGCTGGAAAGGTTCTTGAGAGCATCGGGAACGCTGATACCAAAGTTGACCTCGTCCAATGTCTGTTCAAATTCAGGGCCAAGGGGGTCGTCGAACTCATCCGCTGCCAGCTTCATCCCGCTTGAAAAAGCATGGCCTGCCCGCAAGGCCCGAGCTATCAATTCGAGGGCATCGGGTAATTGTCCTTGGAACTTCTTCATTCTTCGTTTCTTCCTTGAACGGACATAAAGGACGGGAATTCCGGCCAGAAGCGCTGCTATCATTATCGAAAGGGCGTAATTCCTGGTAGCCAGCGAACCACCTATAAATCCGATGAATGCCAAAAAAATCGTGAGCAGGAGGAAGAACCCAAGAGGGTATCGGACGTCGGCCTGTTCCAGTAAACGATCTAACCGTCCGACTACGGGAACTCGTAAAAGTATTCGATGGAGAAGGGGAATTTCGCTCAGACTTCTTCTTCGGAGAATACTGATTCCGTTCCCATACCTGCCGGATGCGAGCCCCCTGAGCCTCTTCCGAATCTTCCTGCGGTCGGGGTGCCGTATGGTTCGATAGGCGTAATGACACATCTCTATGATGAAAATGCAAATCGCGAATATCAACACCGCAAGAATGATATACATCTCCTTGAACTCCTTGTGGATCAAACCTCCAAAACGTTCATTGGGTCGAAAAGATCCTCGGGCACGGTTATGCCAACTATGTTAAATTTTTCGATAAATTTGGCCCTTACTCCCTCGCTCTTAAATCTGCCTTTTACCCTGCCATTTTCATCCACCGCCGTTTGTTTGAACGAGAAGATCTCTTGCAGGGTAATGATGTTGCCTTCCATCCCGGTAATTTCCTGAAAGCTGATGATTTTTCTGCTTCCGTCGGAAAGGCGTGACAGATGAATGATGACATCCAGAGCAGAGCTGATATACCTTCTGAGAAATCCACTGGGGATTTCCAGGCCCGTCATGGCTACCATTGTTTCCAGCCGCATCAGGGCATCACGAGGGGAATTGGCGTGGATCGTCGTCAGGGATCCCTCGTGTCCGGTGTTCATGGCTTGAAGCATGTCGAATGCTTCTTGTCCCCTCACTTCGCCCACGATGATTCGATCCGGACGCATTCTCAAGCTATTTCTCACCAGGTCTCTCTGGGTGACCTCCCCTTTGCCTTCTATGTTGGGGGGCCTGGTCTCCAACCGTACCGCGTGTTCCTGCTTGAGCTGTAATTCCGCGGCGTCTTCAATAGTAATGATCCTCTCTTTCTCCGGTAAAAATCGAGAAAGCACGTTTAGGAGAGTAGTTTTTCCACTCCCAGTTCCCCCGGAAATTAAGACGTTCAACTTCACCTTGATGATGCCTTGTAAGATCTCCCCGATTTCTGGCGTCAACGTCTCCAGGTTAATGAGATCTTCCAGTTCCAAAGGTTCCTTGGCAAAACGCCGAATTGACAACATTGGTCCGTCCAAGGCCAGAGGGGGAATAATGGCATTGACTCGAGAACCATCAGGGAGCCTGGCATCCACCATGGGGGATGATTCGTCGATCCTCCGTCCCACGGTTGAGACGATTTTATCGATGATTTTTCTCAAATGAACGTCGTCTTTAAATCTCGCCTCGGTGATCTCCAGTATCCCAAATCGTTCCACATAGATCTGCCGGTAAGTATTGACCAAGATATCTGAAATCGTTGGGTCCTGGAGGAAAGGTTCTAACGGCCCGAGGCCCAGCACCTCATCTTGAATCTCCTGGAAGAGCCTCTCCCTCTCAATGAGATTGAGGGGCACGCCATTCTCTTCTTCTACGAGTATCCTTTCCACCAGGCTCTTAATTTCGGATTTGATCACGTGCTGATCAGTGGATTCGATAAGAGAGAGATCGATGAGATCGATCAGTCGATCATGGATCCTGGTTTTTAGCTCGTAATATTCGTTGGGGAAGAGAGATCTTCCCGTGCGTGTCTGGGGTGACGGCGCTGGGCCGATGTCATGATCCATTGAAACCTCTCCCTCGCGTTGGTTTGCTCACTATCCTCGCTTACCTGGTGAAAAGGAATGGTCAGGCCGGCTGTTCGTTCGGTGATGCCCTTGTTGACCAATTCCCTTCCACCTCCTCGTTCCCTTTATCCGATGAAATTCAGGCCTAAGAGACAACCGTTTTTCCCTCTTTTCGCGTTAGTGTATCGGCCAATTCTAGGATACCTTTCGTGACGGGCTTTTTGGGTGCCACCTCAAAGAGAGGTTTCCCCTTATTGATGGCGGACATGGTGGTCCGATAATCATTGGGGATGGCCTTGAATATCTTTTTATTGATACTGCCCTCTGCATCTTTCAGGGAAATCTCCGGATTTTTGAGATAGCGGTTGATAACGACTTCGCTCTTTTCCAGGGGATATCCCAAAGCATAGAGTGATTTGAGGAACCTGTTGACGTTGGCCAGACAGGGAAGGCTTAATACGGAGATGAGGAGGACGGTGTTGGACATCTCAAAGATTTTGAGAGCGATGTCATCAAGGTTTTGCCCACCATCGATCACGATGAAGTCGAAAACCGTCTGCATAACATGCAAGAGCCGCTCAATAATCTCTGGGGTCGCGACAGTATGTCCATCCAGCTGACTGGCCGAGGGTAGGAGGTAGAGTCCTGAGGGATGTTTGGAGAGGATGCTCATCAGAAAGGTGGCATCCAGTCGAGAGATATTCTTGGCGATCTCACTCCAATGGTACGTGGGCTCGATGTCCAGAAAGAGCGGGATCTCCCCGAACAGAAGGTTCATGTCCATCAACACAACTGACTGGAAGCTCTCCGCTTTGGTCAGGGAGAGGGCTAAATTTACCGCGATGGTCGTAGTCCCCACTCCTCCCTTGGCGCCAATGATGTCTATGACACGGCCCATTCTCGCGGGGACATGGCGTTTTGATTTCCCCCTGCGTTCTTGGAATCTTTCCACGGCGTGTTTCACTTCTTCCCTATTAATCGGTTGAGAAAAGAATTCCTTCGCTCCCGTTCGTATGGCTTGTACGAGGAGAGCCGGGTCAGAATGGGGGGACGTCAAGAAGATCTCACCGACAGTTTCCAGGTTCTGGAGCGAGTGAATAACCTGAAACTCTTTCTCAAGATCCGATCCGATTTCAAAGATCAGAAGGTCAGCATGGGCCGTATCATTCGATCGTTGCATGACTCGGAAGCCCTCAACGCTGGCAATAACGTCCTCCAGCTCTTTCCTTACCCCCCGGTTTTTTATCTCCAGCTTGACAGCAATGGTATCTAGCGGCATATGAATCCTTTCTTGATTGGTTTTCGGTCAGTTGGAAGACCATCGATCAATTTTTTCCTCCATGAATTGTGCGTATCCATTGCATTTATTCAACGAGCACCGGTATCCGTGCCAGAATGCCGAAGTTATCTCCACCCGTCCCACCTCGGGGTATATGAGGAGTACAATCCGGTATAAAATAAATGGACTTCTTTTGATAGGGGGCCGGGCTTTCATCAACATTCTGTAATTGAAAGGTCTCAACGAAGCTGTTCCAGCGTTCT
>JAQYWG010000132.1 GCA_030145085.1 Thermodesulfobacteriota bacterium | reverse complement strand
GGATAAAGTTATGGCCCTGCTGTTGAGGTTCGAATGGCTGAACCAGATCTACGGGCGGACCGTGATGAGGACTCAACGGCAAATCCAGAAATCCGTTGATCGATACGGGGAGATGGGAGTGGCCCTGTTTATCGGAATCCCGCTGCCCGGAACAGGGTCATACTCCGGAGCCCTGGGTGCCTATCTCCTGGGGCTTGGCTACCGGAGATTTATCGTTGCCAATGTCATCGGGGTCTTGATGGCTGGTGCCATTGTAACCGCCGTTGTCCTCAGCGGCGTTGAGGCCTTTCGAATACTGATTAAGATACTATAGTATACAGGAAAATACCGAATCGAATCCTTCGGGAAAAGGGAGATACCACAATTCTTATTGAATCCATCATTCTGGGGATTATTCAGGGGGTTACGGAATTTCTCCCCGTTAGCAGTTCGGGACACCTGGTAGTCTTCCAGGGCCTCTTTGGCGTGGAAGAGCCAAGGCTTTTCTTCAACGTGATGCTTCACGTTGGAACCCTCATCGCCATCGTCCTCGTCTTCTGGAGGGATATCAGGGAAATCCCGAAGGGAATTCTTGCGGCCTTGGGCAAAAACCGTGGAACGAGTGGTCTCGCCTCGGGCCTTTGGAGATCCACCCAGGGGAGGTTGGCCATATTGATCATTTTGGGATCAGTCCCTATAGCATTGATGGGATTTTTTTTCAGGGAGATCCTCTCCTACCTTTTTGCCTCTCCGGTTTTTGCCGGCTTTATGCTCATGGTAACGGGGACGATTTTATGGTTTACCAGGGGGAGGTCATCCGATTCCAAGGGGATGGATGAAATGGGGGTTATCGATACTCTCATTGTAGGACTGGGCCAGGGTTTTGCCCTCATTCCCGGGATTTCCCGCTCGGGCATCACCATCTCCTTTGGCCTCTTCAGGGGGATGGAGAGGGAATGGTCCGGGAAGTTTTCCTTCTTGTTAGCCATTCCGGCCATCCTTGGGGCCCTCCTCATGGAGTTTAGGATGCCGTCGGAGTTGAGCAGCCAGGAGTTGTTTTCCACTTTAGCGGGAACAGCTGTGGCCGTAGTCGTGGGCTACCTGTCCCTCAGGACATTGATGCACCTGGTAAAGAGGGGAAATCTGGCCGCCTTCTCCTACTACTGTTGGGGTGTGGGGGCGTTAACCATCTTTTTCTTTGTGAGGGGTCCTTGGTAATAGTGGGAGCTTCCTGACCTTTTAGGGGTTTTCAGAACCATCTGTTGGTCGGGTTCCCTGGAGCGCGAGGTTATTCGGTGCTGCAGTCGGAAAGGGGAAAAAGGTTAGAGGGTAGAGGTTGGAGGCGGAAGGAGAAATGTCAAATGACAAATGACCAATGAGAAATGCGAAATGTCAAAGTTCAAATGTCAAATGAAAACAATAAGTTAGTTTGTTTAATTGGTTTTATTGGCTCAATTGCTTAAGCCCAATGGAAAAAGACTGTGAATGCCAAATAACTGATAACGGACTACGAGCACGCTCCAGGAACACGTATCACGAGCACGAACCACACGAACAGGAGAGTCAATGTCAAAGTTCAAAGTTAGGAATCCCTGGAAAATCGGAAAAACGAACTGTGAGCGGAAGGCAGGTTGGCCAAGAGAGTGCGAACCATCGAAGCGAAGGGACGAAGAAGTAGTCAGGAAACTCAAGGATTTCCATAGTAATATAGCTTGCAACGAGGATCGTTACCTGCTTGTGATTCGTTCGCTCAAGCCTAAGCGGTTCTGTGGAAAAAAGAGAAGAGCTGCCGGGCGGCCTTCCTGTTCATCTTGGGAATCGATTCCAACTCCTCCATCGAGGCTTCCCCGATTTTATCCACGCTTTTGTAGTGTCGAAGGAGCTGTTTCTTTCTCTCCCTTCCAATGCCAGGGATTTCATCCAGGAGGGAGTGAAAATCGTTCTTGTGTTTTAACTTCTTATGGTAGGTAATGGCGAAGCGGTGAGACTCGTCCCTGATGTGTTGCAGTAAGTGGAGTGCAGGGGACGTCTTTCTCAGGGAGATGGGCTCCTTTCGTTTCGGGAGAAAGATTCTCTCCCCTTTCTTTTCGATGCTCGGGGCATGCCCTTTTTGGACTCGGTCTTTGGCTAAGCCGATGACATCGACCCCATCAATACCCAATTCTTTCAAGACGCCCAGGGCGACGTTCATCTGGCCCTTTCCTCCATCAACCATGAGCAAATCGGGCAAGGCGCCCCCTTGCAGTGCCCGCTGGTACCGCCTGGTCAGGATTTCGTACATCTTCCCATAATCATCTGCTCCCAAGGATGACCTAATTCGAAAGTGGCGATACCGGGATTTAAGGGGTTCTCCACCTTCGAAGACCACCATGGAACCCACCGCAAACCCTCCCTTGATATCGGAGATGTCAAAAGCCTCAATCTTCCTTGGAAACCGATTGAGTCGAAGCTTCTCCCGAAGTTCTCGCAAGATATTTTCAGGATCGGTGCCAAGCCGGGTTTTGGAGATGAGACCGTTTTCGGCATTGTCCATGGCCATTCGGACGAGGTGGAGTCGATTCCCCCGTTTTGGTACCATGAGCGTTACCCTGTTGCCTTTCCTCTCCGTCAGCCACTGTTCGATCAATTCATGGTCCTGAATAGAGAAGGGGAGGAGGATCTCCTGGGGGATAAATTTCCCCTCCCCATAGAACTGATTGACAAAGGAGGAGATAATCTCTTCATCAGGCCAATTCTGATGGGAGAGGCTGAAGAACCGTCCTCCCATCAACATCCCATTTCGAACGAAGAGGGTTTGGACCCCAATTCCTCCATTCCGATGGAAGCCAATGACGTCTTGGTCGAGGAACCCCTTGGACACGACATGCTGTTTTTCGATTACCTTCTCTATGGATTGAATTTGATCACGGATCCTGGCCGCCCCCTCGAAGTCTAGGCGATCGGATTTTTCCTTCATCTTCCCCCTGAGGATTCGGATGAGCTCGTGGTCTTTTCCCTCGAGGAAGAGACGAACCTCTTTGACGATCTCCTCATATGTATGGGCATCCACCTTTCCAACACAGGGGGCGAGACAACGGCCCATCTGATAGTTGATACAGGGGCGTGTGCGGTTTTTAAACTTGGCGTCTTTGCAGCTTCTCAAGGGAAACAACTTATAGATGAGCTTGAGGGTATTTCTGACGGCTAAGGCAGAGGGGAAAGGCCCGAAATAGAGGGAGCTATCTTTTTTAATCCGGCGGACGATCATTAACCGAGGGAAAAATTCCTTGATGGTGAGCCGAAGACAGGGGTAATTCTTATCATCCTTGATCTTGACGTTATATCGGGGTTTGTATTTCTTGATGAGGTTATTCTCAAGAATCAAAGCTTCTTTTTCCGACTCCGTGACCAGGTAGTCAACGTCGGCAATCTTACTCATAAGGGTTCGGGTTTTGATATCCCTTTCATCGGCCCTCTGGAAGTAGGAGCGGACTCGGTTGCGGATGCCTTTGGCCTTCCCGATGTAGATGATAGTCCCCTTGGGGTCCTTGAGGAGGTAGACCCCTGGCGATTCGGGGAAACACTGTATCTTCTCCTCAATGGTCATTGCTTTCTCCTACGGCAAAGCCGCCTTTGCTGAATCGCCCCTCAACTCCGCTTCCTGAAGGTAATGGATTTGATCCCTCAAAAGGGCGGCCCGTTCAAAATCGAGCTCCCTTGCGGCCTCCTTCATCTCCTTTCTCAATTTCTTGACCACCTTGGGGATTTCCCTTGGGGTAATGTACTCTGCCCGAGCCTCGGCAATCAGGGGAACGGTGTAATAATCCGCCTCGTATATCGAGGAGAGTATATTCTTAATGGATTTTCTGATGCTGGTTGGGGTGATATTGTGGCGCCGGTTGAATGCTTCCTGAATCTTCCTCCTTCTCCGGGTTTCCTCCAGGGCCATGCCCATGGAATTGGTAATTTGATCCCCATACATGATTACCCTTCCAGAGACATTCCTGGCCGCCCTTCCGCAGGTCTGGATTAGCGACTTGGTTGACCTCAAGAACCCTTCCTTGTCCGCGTCAAGGATGGCGACCAGAGAAACCTCGGGGATATCCAGGCCTTCCCTGAGCAGGTTGACCCCGATCAGGACATCGAATTTTCCGAGCCTGAGGTCCCGTATGATCTCTACCCTTTCGAGGGTATCGATCTCCGAATGGAGGTACTTAACCCGAAGCCCGAGGTCGACGTAGTATTCGGTGAGGTCTTCGGCCATTCTCTTGGTCAGCGTGGTGACCAGTACCCTGTCGCCCTTCTCAACCCGTTCCCCGACCTCCTCCAGGAGGTCGTCAACCTGATTTCTTGCCCCTTTTACCGTGATATCGGGATCGATCAACCCGGTGGGGCGAATAATCTGTTCCACCACTTCCCCTCGTGATTGTTCGAGTTCGTAGCCCCCGGGGGTGGCCGATACATAGATGACCTGATGGATGCGGTCCTCGAATTCGGGAAAATTGAGGGGGCGATTGTCCAATGCTGAGGGCAGCCTGAAACCATATTCGACCAGGGTTTCCTTTCTCGATCGATCCCCCCTATACATCCCCACCAACTGGGGAACGGTGACGTGGCTTTCGTCGATTATCAAAAGGAAATCCTTGGGGAAGTAATCCAGCAACGTCGGGGGAGGTTCCCCTGGCCTTCGTCCCGTCAGGTGGCGGGAATAATTCTCAATCCCGGGACAATACCCGAGTTCCTGAAGCATTTCGAGGTCGAAACGGGTCCTCTGCTCCAATCGCTGAACCTCAAGGAGTTTATCCTGGGATTTCAGTTCTTCTGCCCTTTCCGGTAATTCTATACGGATATTCTTAATAGCTCTTTGCATCCTCTCCTGGGTGGTGACATAGTGGCTTCCCGGATAGATAGCGATTTTGTCCAGCCTCTCGGTCACCTTTCCCCGCAGGGGGTCTATCTCCGAAATAGCCTCTACCTCATCGCCGAAAAGCTCGATGCGAATGGCTCGATCCTCGTATGCGGGGAAGACCTCCACGATGTCCCCCCTTACCCGAAATGCCCCCCGATGAAAATCGATGTCGTTTCGCTCGTACTGAATTTCCACGAGCTTATTGAGGATTTTCTCCCTTGGCACCGTTGCCCCTTTCTCCAAAAAGAGGAGCAAGCCGTGATAAGCTTCTGGAGATCCCAACCCATAGATACAAGAGACGCTGGCTACAATGATTACGTCATTTCGGTCCAGGAGGGATCGCGTGGCGGAATGCCTCATCTTATCGATCTCGTCGTTGATGGAAGTGTCCTTTTCGATATACGTATCCGTCGACGGGATATATGCTTCGGGCTGGTAATAGTCGTAATAGCTCACGAAGAATTCCACGGCATTGTCCGGAAAGAGGTCCTTGAATTCGCCATACAGCTGAGCAGCCAGGGTCTTGTTGTGGGAGATGACAAGGGTGGGTTTTTGAACCCTTTCGATGACATTGGCTATGGTAAAGGTCTTGCCCGAACCGGTGACGCCCATGAGGACTTGATGTTTCGTCCCCTCCAGTACCGCTGTGCTCAATTTCTCGATGGCTTGGGGTTGGTCTCCTGTGGGCTCGAATTCCGAGACAAGCTTAAAGGCTGTCATATTCGCCTAACGGCCTCCTTTGCCGCCCATATTCCACTTGCCGATGCCTGGAGAAGGCCCCGGGTAATCCCGGCGCCATCCCCGATGATGAAGAGGTTATCGATTTCAGATTCCAGATTTCTGACTAACTTGATGCGATGGGAATAGAATTTAACCTCCACTCCGTAGAGCAACGTGTGCCGCGAGAAGATGCCTGGAGCGATCTTATCCATAGCTTCCAACATCTCAATGATATCCCTCAAATATCGATAGGGAATGACGAAGCTCAAATCCCCAGGGGTAGCTGATCCAAGGGTTGGGCGGGTAATGCAGCGGGAGATCCTTTCCGTGGTCGATCGTCTCCCCTCCATCAAGTCCCCGAGCCTCTGGATGATGACCCCCCTACCCAGGAGATTTGCCAGCCGGGATATATACTTTCCATACGCTATTGGATCATCGAAGGGTTCGGTGAAGGAACTGCTGACTAAGATGGCAAAATTGGTGTTTTCGGTCTTCTTCTTGGAATAGCTATGCCCGTTTACGGTGATAATTCCATTCGTTTCCTCGGTTACTACCTCCCCATAGGGATTCATACAGAACGTCCTCACCTTATCATCGAAGGTCTCCGAATAGTATATGAGCTTCGATTCATAGGCGATATCGGTTAAACTTTGGAGTACTGCCGCGGGAGCCTCCACCCTAACTCCGATATCGATGGGGCTGGGGACGGCGGATAGTCCAAGACGCAGGGCTTCTTCTCTTATCCAATCGGACCCGGTTCTCCCTGGGGCTGCGATCACTACTTTTCCGTTAACGGACTGTCCACGATCGAGATCGACTCCAACGGCCCTACGCCCCTCTACACGGATCCTTTTGGCCCTGCAGAGGGTTCGGATCTCGATCCTATCTTCCAGGTCACTTCGCATCGCCTTGAGCAGGCTCAAACAGTTCTCCGTTCCGACATGTCTGATTTCCATCTGGATGAATTCCAGTCCGACCTGTTTCGCCTTCGCGTATAACTGTTCCGTTTGATCCGAGACTCGCCCATATGTCCTCCGGGGAGCCCCATATTTGAGATAGATCGTATCGGTTTCTTTAAGGAGCCGCTCCAGGTCCTCCTTGGGGATGAAATCTCCCAGAAAGCCACCCACCTCAGAGGAAAGGGTAAGTTTTCCATCGCTGAAGGCCCCCGCCCCGCCCCAACCGCAGAGGATATCCCTTCCTCCCCTTCTGTTTCTCTGATTGATATCGTTTCCCTGCTCCAAGACGAGGATGGGTTTCACCCCTGAGTCCGCCAGCGTTAATGCGGCAAAGATCCCAGCTGGACCTGCGCCAATGATAATGGCCTCATACTGTTTCATCGGCTTCATCTCCGTTCCATAGCCATCTCGATTCGTTTTTCGGCCACCTTGTGGTGAGTGACGGGGAAAGGGTCCACTCGTAAGATCGATGGCGCCAAAAAAAAAGGTATCTTTTGGGCGAAAAGCTCATAGAACCAATATAGTATGCTATCCTTGGTATCCCTTTTTGTCAAGAAATCCGGGGACTTCAGGCTTCCACATCTTTGGTTAAAGGCCTTAAAGCCGGACACGCCGAGGTAGTCCTTGTAAATGATCCCTGAACGGGGGAGGCTTCGGTGGCCTACCCATGGGGAGATGAGATCCTTAGTATACGCATCGGGCCATCTCCTTTGACAAAAAATTCTCCCCTTCCCTTGACAAAGGATGGCTTAGTGATTATCTATTTATTAACTTCTCATTATCCACACATGTTAATTCCACCATTGACTGCTATTGCGTTCATGGTAAAGAGGGTAAGAAGCTATTACGATCA
>JAQYWG010000131.1 GCA_030145085.1 Thermodesulfobacteriota bacterium | reverse complement strand
TGGTTCGATATAAACCGAAAGGCTGAGATCAAGGTGATATGGGATGATTTCGTAAATTACCCTTTTCCTCTTGGACGGTTTGGGCAATGTCGAGGTATTCACTGTAAGGCTTACACTGGTTGGCATGCTTGCATTTTCTCCTGCAGACTTCGACGTTGACCTTGGGATTTCCCTTTCGCTTCTCGCAAATGATATAGCTCATGGCGTAGCTTCTCCCAACATATAGTGGTTTATTTTCTATTTATCACTAAATATGCTCTTTGTCAAGAGGGGAAATGATAATTTTTTCAAAAAAATTTTTATATTTAAAGAAGTTAATATAATAAAACTAACCTATTTCTTCTTTTTTTGCATAGCCTGCTGAAATGAAAACATTTTTTTAAATTTTCTTCGTGTAAAGCCCGTTAACGTCAGGAGCGATTTGGGGAAATGGGGGAATGGACTGACTGGGAGTATATTTACCATTCTCGGGAGGATATGATGGACATCATTCCACATGAGGTACGGGATCTCTATAAGGGGAAGGTATTTCGTCTCTCCAAAGAGAGGCTGACGTTGCCAAATGGGGTAACGGCCGAGTTGGAAATTATTCGCCATCCCGGGGCTGCAGCCATCGTTCCCCTCCTTGACGACCACAGGGTGGTCATGATCAAACAATATCGACATGCCGTGGGACAGTTTATTTGGGAGGTTCCCGCGGGAACCCTAAATCCAGGGGAGAGCCCCATTGAATGTGCCAGGAGGGAATTACCGGAGGAGGTGGGTTACCGGGCACGATCGTTCCAAGAATTAGGCGAGATCATTCCAGTTCCGGGGTATTCAGATGAGCATATCCACATCTTCCTGGCTACCGGCCTCACTCCAAGCCGCCAAAACCTCGATGCTGATGAAGTACTGGATGTGAAACCCATCCCGTTGGAGGAGGCATTGGAGATGACCACAAGGGGTGAGATTCGAGACGCCAAAACCATCATTGCCCTTTTCTTTATGACGTTGAAGATGAAATAGAATTTCCTTGTCGAATCGGAAGGTGGATCAATCATCGCTCTTGAGGGAGGAAGAAGGGGAATTTCTATCAAACAGGCATAATCACGACATTGCATCGATCGGGCAAAGGCAATCTGGGGCAATTGGAATCCGAGCTCCAGGAATGTGCAAGGCCTCGGCGCATCATTCTGGTTCTTCCCGCATTGCCCCTGGATGTTGAGGAGAGGTACCTGAAGGTCACCATCGAGGAGTTGATGCATGTCTCCTATCTGGGCCAAATCCTCGTCACCTTCGGTGAGAGCGAAGGGAGAGGCTTCAAAAGGGCTCAAAGGATGTTCTCAGTTCTCCCGCAACGCAAGAGGTTATGATCATTTGGAACAATGGAAGACGAATTCAGGCCTTTTGCCTTCGAGGCCATGGATATTCCCCCCAGGGCAGAAAGGGTATATAGGAGAAGATATCTCTCATTCGATGATGAAGCTAAGTGTCTTCAAAATGTGATCCCCCAAGACGATCTCCACCTTCCAATGGCCCTTCCAACCCGGTAGGATAATTTTTGAACTCCAGGTCCTCCATTGGGGCGGTGATATGGAAAGCTCCACCTTGGCCACTTCGCTGTCCCCGTGATACCAGATGTGATAGATGGTTCCTTCAGAGGCAATTTCCAACAGGTGAGTAAAACAGTAAAGGGTTCCGATGGTAGATGGGTAAATTTGTCTAATCCCCCTGGGGGTGCGGTCTTCAACGGTTTCGCATATCACTGCTTTTTCAATCGTAGGTAGGTCGAGTTTCTGCTGAGCAGCCAGGTTTTCGATTTGGCCAAACGGGGGCGCAAGAAAGGCCAAAATCGTGATCGCGGAGACTATCAATGCCTTTCGTTTCGTTTTTATCATTTCGTTCCTCCTTTCATCGATGTTTTTTTATCATTTTCAGTCTTTTTCTATCATTTATAGCAGGAAATCTGGCCACGTCAAGTCGGTCGATGGCACCTTGACTTTGAGGCGGAATCTGCCTATAAGTGGAGGAAGGCAGTGATTTTATTCTCCTGGATTCATTCCATGGCAAAGAGTTGGAAGTTTATAGGGATTTATCTTGTCCTCGGGATTCTCTGTGTTCCGTCCTGCGTGAAGGAAATCGAGAATGTGGAGACCGAATACTTTTATGGAAATCACAGGGATGATTCCGTGGTTCTTGGCAGGATTGGAGTGGTGGAAGATGGCGTCGAAAAATCCTGGGAGAGTCCCCGAATAGACCCCTCAACCAACACCTCCTTTCGGATATTCATCAGGGGAAGGCGTTCCCCCTTGAAAGTTTCACACTATCTCAAGGGAGATGGGTATTTCTCCTTGAGGCTACCCCCTGACGAGTATACCCTGTGGCGATGGGTCTATGGATTTCCTGGTGGTCAGGCCAATAGGGGCTGTGGCCCAAAGGCTTTTTTACAGTATTTAAGGCAAAATTGTTAGGAAAGAGATAAGTTAACTTGTTGATTTTATTGCAAGATAAAATCAAGAGAAATTGCTTTTATTATCAAATTTGGGGCCGGGCAACAGCCCCGCAAGAGCTGACCGCATTTTCACCATGCCTATTCCGAGTATCATGCTGTGATGTCTTTTCCCTTGACACACCACTCCATTTCTCCTATACTTCCCCAACAAAAAGCGATTATTTATCTTTCCCGGTTCCTCTTCGCTTCTTGAATGCCATACCAAAGGGCGCGGCAGAGGCCGGGTGTTTTAATTGCTTTGAAGGTTTGATGTTGGGAATCTCGCTTTCTGAGACCTTATGGGGCCATCCCCTTGTGAATACATTTCGTCTCAGGAAAGGGATAGACAGTTCGCGGTTCGACGACATCGGTCCCCTCCTAACGGAATGGATGCAAGTGAGGATCGACCGATGCTGGCTTGTAGCACCCCAACCAAAACCGTCAACATGGAACATCGCTGTCCCACTCGGGGCTCCATCGCGCTGACACTCCCTGGGACCTTTAAATATGGTAGCGCAATGGAAAAGGTTTCGGCTGTCATTATCGTCTACAACGAGGAACATAACCTTCCCGCCTGCCTGGATACGGTGCGCTGGGCCGACGAGATCGTGGTCGTTGACTCCCATAGCCAGGACCGCACCGTAGAGGTAGCCCGGAAGTACACCGACGCGGTATACCAGAAGGAATACCAAGGCCACATCGACAAGAAGCGATTCGCAGTTTCAAAAGCCTCCCATGACTGGGTTTTCAGCATCGATGCTGACGAGCGGGCCACGCCCGAACTGGTGGAGCAAATCAAGAAGGCCCTGAGGAAAGGGGGCGATAGCCGGGTCGCGTACACCATGCCGAGGCTCACCTGGCACCTGGGACGCTGGATCCGCTACGGCGAATGGTCTCCCGACCGGTTGACGCGGCTGTTCCGCAAGAGCCGGATGCGATACGAGGGAACTGAACCCCACGACCGAGTGATAATTGACGGCCCTACGGGCCACCTCAAGGGAAAGCTCTTGCATTACAACTACCGGGATTTCGCCGATCAGATCCAGACCGTTCAGGCCTATTCAGATCTGGCGGCCAGGGCCATGTTCGCCGAGAACGCTCGGGCCGGAATCCTGAATCTGGTCTTCCGACCGGCCTTCAGGTTCTTCAAGTGTTATTTCTTGAAGCTCGGTTTCCTCGACGGATGGGCGGGGTTCATCATGGCGAACACTTCGGCCTTCTATGTGCACGCGAAATACGCAAAGCTCTACGAGTTGCAGAAGGCCCGAGCCCGGGAGGAGGAGCCGTCGGGAGGAACCCGAGCACCCTCGGAGGATGCCGACACCCGGCGACCGTGATCGGCAAGGCCTCTGTCTTGGAAAGGAAGCTATGAAAACGGTCATCCTTTGCGGTGGAAAGGGCACTCGCCTCCGCGCCGGCAACGAGGTGATCCCTAAAGCTCTTGTGGATATCGGGGGACGACCTATCCTGTGGCACATCATGATGATCTACGCTGCCCAGGGGTTCAACGAGTTCGTCCTTTGCCTGGGATACAAGGGCGCGGAAATCAAAGAACATTTCATGCTCAAGGAGGGGATTTTCCGGGGGGATTTCCTCATGGACACCTCCACCCCCGACTGGGACCGCGCTGTGTCCCTGGAAAGGAGGGAGTTCACGCCCCTCAAGATCATCTTCGCCGATACGGGAGAGAACACGCCGACGGGAGGGCGGATCAAGATCGCCTCGAAATATGTGGAGGGGGACACCTTTATGGCCACCTACGGGGACGGCTTGACCGACGTGGACCTCAACGCCCTTCTGGCTTTCCACCGGAAACAAGAAACCCTCGGAACGGTGACAGTGGTGAATCCCACGTCCCAGTTCGGCGAGGTGGTTATCGGAAAAGACCACAAGGTTCGCGAATTCCGTGAGAAACCGAAGATGGAGAAATGGGTGAACGGCGGGTTTTTCGTCTTCGAGAGGGAATTTTTCTCCTATCTCGGGGAAAGGGACATCCTCGAGCGGGAGCCCTTAGAGAGACTCGCTGTTGATGGACAACTCTCGGCATTCCGCCACGAAGGTTTCTGGCAGTGTATGGACACCTTCAAGGACGCATCGGTCCTCAATGATCTCTGGTCAAAGGGCGACGCGCCTTGGGAAATCTGGAAAGTGTGAGGCGAGGAAGGCAAGCTAACTTCGCAGCCTGGGAGAGCGGACGATCTCTTTGCGGTGGGGAGGTTTGAACCAGAAGCCGAAGCTTGCACATCATTGAAAGAGGGGATCATGGCCCAGTCATTTTGGCAGAACAAGCGGGTTCTCATAACGGGAGCCAACGGGTTTGTGGGTTCCTGGTTGTGCCAAAGGTTGGTCTCAGAGGGCGCCCAGGCGGTCGCCCTCATCCGGGACCGCATTCCCGGCTCCAATTTCCACAAACTCGGCCTCCACGCCCGGGTCGACGAGGTGTCGGGAACCCTGACCGATTTCGACCTGGTTTGGCGGATGGTCTCGGAGTATATGGTGGAATACTGTTTCCACCTTGCCGCCCAGGCCATCGTTGGGGTGGCGAACCAATCGCCCCTCTCCACCTTTGAATCCAACATACGAGGCACCTGGAACCTGTTGGAGGCCCTTCGCCTGTCCAAGACTATCCGAGGCGTCGTAGTTGCCTCGAGCGACAAATCGTACGGGGTCCATCGCGACCTTCCCTATCGGGAAGATCATGCCCTGAACCCTCTCTATCCCTATGATACCTCCAAGGCGTGCGCCGACCTTCTCGCGCGATGCTATTTCCATACCTTCGGCTTGCCAGTGACGGTGACCCGCTTCGCCAACATTTATGGAGGGGGCGATCTGAACTTCTCCAGAATTGTCCCTGACTCCGTCCGCGCGGTCCTGAGGGGCCACAACCCGGTGATCCGCAGCGACGGAACCCCACAGAGGGATTTCATTTTTGTTGACGACGTTGTAGACCTATATCTCGAGATCGCCAGACGCCTCCCAGGCCGGGAGGTGACGGGGGAGGTGTTCAACGGGGGACACAACCGGCCGGTGAAGATCCTCGAACTCGTGGAGAAAATCATCGAGCTTTCCAGACAGAAAGGTCTCAAACCAGATATCCGAGGGAAGGATGTGGGCCATGCCGAAATCGACAGGCAATGGCTCGACGACACGAAGGCCAGGGAGGTTCTCGGGTGGAAGCCCAAGGTGAGCCTCGAGGAGGGACTCTCGAGAACCATCGATTGGTACCGCGAATATTTCGCTTGAAAACCTTTGGAGTCCCTGAGGATTACCGGCGTACAGGACGCTTGGATGCTGTTGCCCGGGGGCTACCGAACTCCCCCCGCAATCCCTCGATTCAGGCCTCGTAAAAATTCCCGGTTTTCTCTGGTAATCGGCCCGGCGGGTCCGCCAAGGCTTTGTACCCTTTCCCCTTTCCCTCTTTCTCTTGAGAAACGATTTTATAAACCAAAATAGATCTCCAGCTCTGGGTCACGTCGGATATCGCCCTTCACTTCGGCAAGGAGGGAGTGAAGGTGGGGTTCTCTTTCGCATTTGCCGGAAGGACTGCAGCTCATTCAAGCCCTTCGACCACCCCGCGATATGGCAACCTTTCAGTAGATTCCACGAAAGAAGCGTGGGAATCCCTTGGAAGGACAATACTAACATAGGAAAGCGCCGCAGAAGATCAAGAACCAGATTCTTAGTTAGGAATAGTCTCACAGCGGACCCGCTGTGTGTTATATCAGAAAGAAACAAATTCAGTTTCTTAGAAGGCATATTCGAGTTTCAGTCCAATTAAAAGAACCTCATTGGGCTCTGATTGCTTATACGTTTGAATTAGTTCGGTATTGGTTGGTGGATGGATTAATGGATCATGGTTACCGGGTTCATTTAGCAAACCCGGCGGCGATTCAGCAGTATGAGGGGTTAATGTACGTTGATGATCAGCGAGATGCCTTGTGGTTAGCCAATCTTCTGAGATTGGGGATTTTGTCGGAGGGATACATGTATCCCAAGCAAGAGAGACCCATTCGGGATTTACTTCGGAAACGGTCGCAGTGAGTGCGGCACAGGACATCGCATATTTTGAGCATTAAGAACATGATTAGTCGGACCTTCGGGGTGCGGATGCGCGGCAATGATGTGAAGAGACTTAACGAGCACTGGGTGAGGGATCTATTTAAAGAAGAGCATCTTTTTCTGGCAGTCAATACCAGTGTTGGGATCATGAGATATCTGGGGGAGAGGATCAAGGAGATCGAGAAAGTGGTCAAGCAGAGGGTGAGGTTACGCAAGGAGTTTGAGGGGCCTCTCACGCTTCCTGGGGTTGGAGATATTTTAGGGCTAACTATCATGTTGGAAGTTGGGGACATTGGGCGGTTTGTGGAGGTTGGCAACTATTCTTCTTACTGTCGTTGTGTGAGGAGCACGCGTATTTTAGCTGGCAAAAGTAAGGGGGAATACAACCGCAAGAATGGGAATACGTATTTATCTTGGGCGTATGTGGAGGCCGCCAACTTTGCCATCAGGGATTACCCGGTCGTACAGGGATACTATCAACGCAATGCGGCCAAGACCAATGGGGTTGTTGCCATCAAGGCGGTCAGTCATAAATTGGCCCGGGCATCTTACTATATTATGCGAGATCAGGTGGTCTATGATGGCGCCAAACTCTTTCATTAAGAAGGTGGGGAAGTTAAGCCGACAAAGGGATTGGTTTGAACCATCAGGTTTGATTGGTAAGCCCCCCCACCTGAAGATATAGCCGGAACGGGTATCTGGCCACCTAATCTGCCCACACTATGAGCCTCAGAAGGGTTGGTTAAAACCATAAGTATTGTGACACAACCAATTGGACATGGTATGGAACCGACGATTTTCTGGGTCCGTGATTAACGGACAAGGGCTCTTGTCATAATGCCTTAGCTAAAGGCAGACAGTGCCTTAATCCCGATGGGTGACTGGT
>JAQYWG010000130.1 GCA_030145085.1 Thermodesulfobacteriota bacterium | reverse complement strand
GAGGGCCCGATCGGGGTTGGGAAAACCAGCCTCGTGGAGCGACTATCCACTCGGTTTAAAGCCCGGTGTATCTTGGAATCGCCGGAGGAAAATCCGTTTCTCCATAGATTTTATCAGGATCGAAAAAAGTACGCCTTTCAAACGCAGCTCTTCTTTCTGTTGAACCGCTATCAACAACAGAGGGAGATAAGGCAGATCGACCTGTTTAACCAGATCACCCTTAGTGATTACCTCTTTGTCAAAGATCGGATCTTTGCATATCTGAACCTGGACGAAAATGAACTGGCCCTGTATGAGCGAATCTTTGCCTTGCTGGATGGAAGGATTTCCAAGCCTGATTTGGTTATTTTCTTGCAGGCAAAACCGGAAAAACTGCTCGCCCGGATCAGGTCGCGAGACCTCGAATATGAGAGGGGAATCGACATTGAGTATCTGCGAGCCTTGAGCCAGGCCTACAATACCTACTTTTTCCACTATGAAGAAAGTCCCCTTCTCGTTGTCGATACCACCGAGATCGATTTCGTAAACCGGGAGGAAGATCTGGAGAATCTCATCCGGGAAGTTCGCTCCATGAGGAGGGGAACCTGGTACTACAAGCCGCTTGGATCCAAGTAGCTGGACTGAGACGGAGGGAAGTTCTTACGTGGCGCTCAGGGGAGGCATCCCCTTGGCGAAAAGTCCTTCTGGAATCAGTCCAGAAGGGCTTTTTTATGGAGGGAAATATCGGGCAGAGAGGGGAAAAATGAAAGAGAGAGGAGCGGAGACCGGATGGAAATTGTTTCGACCATGAGGGAGATGTGTTCCATTTCGGATGAGCTTCGAAAAGGTGGGAAAACCATTGTCCTGGTCCCCACCATGGGATACTTCCACGAAGGCCATCTCAGTCTTATGGGGGAAGGGAGAAAGAGGGGGGATGTATTGGTGGTGAGCCTCTTCGTTAACCCCACTCAATTCGGGGAGAGCGAGGATTACGAGGTCTACCCCAGGGATTTCTCAAGGGACAAAAGCCTCGCAGAAGGAACAGGGGTGGATATCCTGTTCGTGCCCGCCATGGAGGAGATGTATCCAGAGGGTTACCAGACCTTTGTGGAAGTAGAACGATTAACGGAGTCCATGGAGGGCCGGTTTCGGCCGACACACTTCCGCGGGGTCACTACGGTGGTGGCCAAGTTGTTCAATATCGTCAAACCTCACATCGCCATATTTGGGGAGAAGGATTTTCAACAACTCGTGGTTATCCGCCGGATGGTTGAAGACCTCAATATGGGAGTCGAAATTATCGGAATGCCCATCCTAAGGGAACGGGATGGATTGGCCATGAGCTCTCGAAACCAGTATTTGACCCCCGATCAACGGAAAGCGGCCCTGAGCCTGAACCACTCCCTCCAGAAAGCCTTCCAGCTTTTCCGCTCAGGGGAACGCAATCCCAGGAGAATTATCGATGCCGTAAAGGGGGTGATCGAAGTCGAAGGGGAGGTAACCATCGATTATGTCGAGATCCGAGATGCCAGGACACTGGAGGAGATCGAAATCATCGAGAAGCAGGCCATCATCGCCTTGGCAGCTGAAGTGGGCAAGGTCAGGCTGATCGATAACGTGATCTTGAGGGAGGGGTAACCCGGGTAGCGACTCGGGTTACCATGAACGATACACCGGGCTACGGTGCCTACATTGAAACCTTAACCGGTGGGAACCTCAACAACGGAGGCCCATTGTTATGCGGATTTGGGCTTTTTCTTCTTTTCCTTGATCTCCTTTTCCTTCACCTTCTTCGCCGCCGGTTTCCTCTTCGTAGTTCCCTTTTTTTCCTTCGACTTCGTCGGCTCCTTCTTTGCCGGGGGTCCTTTCTTTACCGTGGCCTCGGCCTTTTTCTTGGGTTCTTTCTTCACGGCGGAAGTCTTTTTGGCCTCGGCCTTTTCCTTGGGTTCTTTTTTTACGGCGACTTTCTTTTTGACTTCGGCCTTTATCGTTTGCTGCCTTCCTTGGGGGATGAGATCTCCTACCCCCAGCTTTGCCCTCTGCTTCAGGCGTTTCTTTCTCCTTCTCCGTCGTCTGGCCAACTCCCTATCCTTTTCGCGCATCGTTTTCTCCTCATCGCAAGGGGGCCCACATCAAATCAGGTCTGCCCTCTTTAAGATTTCCCTCAATTCATTTCTCTGATCCTCTCCCAGTGGAAGGAGCGGTGGTCTCGGATCGCCACCGTAGTAGCCTACCATATCAAGGGCGGCCTTGAGCCCGGGCACACCGAATTGAGCGGTGACAGCCTTATTTGAGCCAAGGAGTTTCAGCTGCAACTCTCGTGCTTCGGCATGCCTTTTCGCGCGGAAATCATCGAATATCCTGCAACATTCATCAGGGGCCACATTGGCCAGGGCCAAGATTCCTCCCGATGCTCCAAGGGCAAGGGCTGTAAAGAGGTGCCCGGCGGATCCGGCGAGGACGTGAAAAGAAGGAGGGGATGGGGTGGTGGCAATCATTTCCCCTACTTGGGCAATATTCCCCGATGAGTCTTTGACGCCTATGATGTTGGGGTGCTCCGCCAAGGATGCCACGAGATCTGGGGTAACATTGATCCCCGTAAATTTTGGGACGTTGTAGATCATGATCGGTATATCCGTCTCATCCGCTATCTTCAAATAGTGTTTCTTCAGGGTGACGGCATCCATTTTCCCCTTATAGTAGTGGGGGGTAACCACCAATGCTGCATCGGCTCCCCTTTCGGCGGCGAGGTTGGTCAGCCTTACCGTGGCCCCCGTAGATTCACACCCCGTTCCGGCGATCAACAGCTTGCCCTGACCGAGGTTTTGTTTAACCGTATCCACCAGGGCTAGCTTCTCCTCTTGTTCCAGGTAGACCGATTCCCCGTTGGAGCCAAAGACGGCATAGCCGGCCAGGTGAGTCTTGTTCCATCTCTCAAGATTTTCCTTCAACCGATCATGGGCAACCCTCCCATCCGCAAAGGGAGTGGCGATTGGGGGAAAGATACCTTCCATACTCACTTTCATGGTTTCCTCCTTATTCGATCAACAATTGTATGGTTTCTATGCCCCTCTATCCCCGGGGCAGACCGCTCAACCGGGCTATGCTTTTTATGATTTGGTTCGTAAGGCTTGAGGCCTCGTTTTCACCTTCGGCAAAGATCGGCCTCCCAATTTCGACGGTTACCATTTTTCTCAGCCCCTTGCCTGCGTAGTGAATCCCCATGGGAACAAAGGGGATATGATCCTCCATTATGCCTGTGCTATTGGTTCCTCGATGACCTTGCCAGTTGAGGATCATCTGGATCAACCTCGACTTGCCCTTCCCAACCTCGCCGGGATAGTATGTCCCTTCGGGAAAGATAACCACGTACTCTTTTCCCCTTAGCAGGTGCAGGATATAGCGGAAGGAGCCTGTAGTTTTGGTCGTTCTCTCCCTATTTACGGGGATTCCCCCTAACAGGGAGAGGAAGGTTCTGGCAAAGGGAATTCTGAAAAGTTCGCCTTTAGCTACATAGTTGAGCTGACGTCTCAAAGTTAAACTCACGATGGGGATATCAGTCCAATACTGGTGTTTGGGGAGGATAATTGCAGGGCCTTGGTTGGGAATGTTCTCGGCGCCCTGAACCCGAAGACGGTAGCAGAGACGAAAGATGATAGCAGCGATTGCCTTGGTGATTCCATAAACCAAGGCATTCCTCCTCTTCCCCGAACCAAAACCCATCTCCCCCGAAATCCCTCTCTTAAGGCTTCAAAGACGGGAAAATACTTTCTAACGTGGAACATCTTTACCATATCCCTGAAATGAAAGCAAGGGGAACATCCATTGGAGTTTCCTGATTCTTATAAGGATTATTTTTGTCACCTGTTGATTTTACAGGAAAATAAGAGAAAATCCTTGTCCCTTCGCTTCAATGCTTTAGGGTGAAGGCAAGGGGACATTGATAGACTGGTTTGGTTTGCTTAGAGAGGCCACCCCCTCAAGGAATTCGATAAAAAGCCCTCCGTTATAACATTCTGGCCATGGTTTATAGTTGACACCCAGCCGTCTTTTTCCTATTACATCCTCCTCGAAATGGTATTCCCATCACAGATTATCCCGCTAAAACTGGCTGCAGGTTCAGCGAGTCGGCAAAGTGGCACGTGACAAAGTGCTTCCCGCCCAAGTCTCGATAGGCCGGGGCCTCGGTCTTGCAGATTTCCTGCGCATAGCGGCAACGCGGATGGAAGTAGCAACCGGAGGGTGGGTTCACCGGGCTGGGAACGTCCCCCATGAGGATGATTTCCTCCAGGGTGTAGTCGGGATCCGGAACCGGAACCGCTGACATCAGGGCCTCGGTGTAGGGATGTTTTGGATTCGAGAACAGCTCCTCGGTCTTGGCCAACTCCACGATCTTCCCCAGATACATTACCGCAACCCGGTTGCTGATATGCTTGATCACGGAAAGATCATGGGCAATGAACAGGTACGTCAGGCCGAATTCACGCTGCAGGTCCTCGAGGAGGTTTATCACCTGCGCCTGGATGGAGACGTCGAGGGCGGAGACCGGCTCGTCGGCCACAATGAGCTGCGGGCCAAGGGCGAGGGCTCGCGCGATCGCGATCCGCTGGCGCTGTCCCCCGGAGAACTCATGCGGGTAGCGCTTCATATGTTCCGGCTTCATGCCAACCGCAGCCAGCACCTCGCGGACGCGGTCCTCCCGTTCGCTCCCCTTGGCCATGTCGTGCACGAGAAGCGACTCTCCTACGATCGCCCCCACGGTCATCCGCGGGTTCAAGGAGGAATAGGGATCCTGGAAGATTATCTGCATGTCACGGCGGAGGGACTTGAGAAGCTTGCGCGGTGCGGAGGCGATAGCCACCTCTTTGTACTCCTCACCTGGGCCAGCGAGCTTCTTGCTGCGAAAGAGGATTTCCCCTGCGGTAGGCTCGATCAGACGAAGGATCGCCCGCCCGGTCGTGGTCTTCCCACAGCCGCTCTCACCCACCAAGCCGAGGGTCTCTCCCCCCCTGATGTACATGTCGACACCATCGACCGCCTTGACATGGGCTACCACGCGCCTCAGGATCCCCTTGTGCACGGGAAAGTACTTCTTCAGGTTCTTCACTTCAAGCAGGATGTTGTCAGAAGACAAGCTCTACCACCTCTTTGTCATTCGTACAACCAACAAGCGGCCAAGTGACCGGAGGCCACTTCCTTGAGCGGCGGGATCTGCGTCTTGCAGATCTCCATGGCATTGGGGCACCGTGGCTCAAACCCACATGCCAGCGGAGCCTCGAACGGGTCGGGAACGATTCCCTTGATGGGGATAAGGCGCTCCGTCCTCGTGGTGGCGAGCGATGGGATGGAGTTCATCAGCCCCTGTGTGTACGGGTGCTTGGAGTCGTGGAAGATGTTGTGCACGGTCGCGCCTTCGACGATCTTTCCGAGGTACATCACAACAACATCATCGGACATCTTGGCGATGACCCCGAGGTCATGGGTGATGAAGAGGATGGCCGTCCTAAACTTCATTCGCAGGTTGTTCATCAGCCCCAATACCTGCGCCTGGATCGTCACATCCAGGGCCGTCGTCGGCTCATCCGCAATCAGAAGGGAGGGATTACACGAGAGGGCCATGGCAATCATAGCGCGCTGGCGCATTCCACCCGAGAGCTGGTGCGGATACTCTTCGATGTGCTGCTCAGGGGCCGGCATCCCGGCGGCACGAAGCATCTCAATGGCCTTCTCCCGCGCCTCCCTCTTGCTCAACCGCTGGTGAAGGATGATCGCCTCCATAATTTGGTTCCCGATCGTGTACACCGGGTTCAAGGAAGTCATCGGCTCCTGAAAGATCATCGCGATATCGTTGCCCCGGATTGAGCGCATCTCGTGCCCTTTGGGATTGAGCTTCGTCAAATCTGTAACGCCCCCGTTCTGATGGTACAAAATCTCACCGGCTTCAATCTTGCCCGGCGGCATCTGGAGAAGTCCCATAATCGATAACGCCGTTACCGACTTCCCGCATCCACTCTCACCAACCACCCCGAGCGTTTTCTCCGGTTCGATGGTGAAATCAACCCCGTCAACAGCTCGCACCACACCATCCTCGATGTAGAAGTACGTCTTGAGACCTCTTATCTCGATTAATGGCAACGCTATCTTCCCTCCTTGCTGTAGCTATATAGGACCAACACGATAAACGCCAGAAGCATGAGCACAAGAACATTAATATACTTTGGATAAATTAATTGTCTAGTGATTTCGCTCTACAACAACCCTAACGCACGTTTCCTCCTCACCCTAACCCTCTCCCTCCAAGGGAGAGGAAATTAAAGGGCTGTAATCATTAGTATCAACTCCCTCCCCCTCTATAGGTGAGGCCGGGGTGGCGTAAAAACAGTACGAAAAAATCCTTTGGGATCAGTTTTTTTTACTCAGTATTTTCTTACAATAACAGCTGGTTATAAACGAACAAAAAATATGCATCAGCGCTGGCTTTACAAGCACCTCCTCATTATGAAAGTTCCGTATGTGTCAGCATTCCTTTAACTACTTGCGATCACAGACTCTAAGTCTTTAATATTTACAGTCAGCGGTTTGTCGATAAGCTTATCGGCATCACCCGGATCCCTGAAACCGAATCCGGAAACAATGAGCACAACTTTTTCGTCCTTGTTTACCTTCCCGAGTTTTATAAGCCTCCGAAGTCCTGCTAACGTAATCGCACCGGCCGGTTCGGCACAGACCCCCTCCATTCTTGCGAGGTCCCGTTGAGCAGCAGTGGTCTCTTCGTCAGGCACCGCGATCGCCATCCCATCCAGTTCTCGCAAGAGCCTCAAAACACGATTGCCACTCGGCGGATAAGGATTCCCCAAAGAGAGAACAATAGAGGTAAACTCATGATTTACTCGCCGGACTGTCTCTGCGCCGTTTTCAAAAGCGCTTGCTATTGGTTGCGCGTCCTCAGGCTGCACGACCGCTATTCTTGGAACATCTGGAACAATTCCAAGTTCTTTAAACTCAAGGAAGCCCTTGTATAAAGCTGAGACCAAACCCCCACTACTAGCCGGTGCCACAACCCAGTCAGGGACATTCCAGCCAAGACCCTCGACAATTTCGAAGGCCAATGTCTTTTGCCCTTCCGTCCTAAACGGATTGTCGCAATTTATAAATAGAACACCGTGCTCTTTAGCTATCTTTAAAGATTCGTCATACATCGAATCATATCTGCCTACTACCTGTATGACCTTTGCACCGTAAACACTGAGATACAGTAATCTTGCACTAATGATGTCCACAGGCGCGAGGATATAGCACGTCCGACCTGCTCTGGCCGCATACGCTGCCACGGGCATACCCATGTTTCCGTGCGAGACGGTCCCCACACTATGTACTCCACGTTCAACAGCGATGGTCATCCCCACGGTGGTGCCCCGGTCTTTGAATGCTGCCGCCGGATTCCTCCCTTCATCCTTGAGAAAGAGCTTCGAGAGATCGACA
>JAQYWG010000012.1 GCA_030145085.1 Thermodesulfobacteriota bacterium | reverse complement strand
TGCTGGAAAATTTAAGGGTCGGGGCAAGAGGTCAGGGAGCTGGCACTTGGAACGAGGAGAAGATATTCTCTCTCTTTCCACCCCTCAAAGAACGCGGTCACCATAAGGGTAACGAGTTAAGCGGTGGGGAGCAGCAAATGCTTGCCATCGCCAGAGCCCTCATGACGAATCCGGAGCTTCTCCTCATGGACGAACCTACAGAGGGCCTGGCACCTCTCTTGGTCCGGACAATAGGGGATGCGATTTTGCAGCTCAAGGAAGGTGGTCTCTCCACCCTTCTCGTGGAGCAAAACCTTCCCTTTGCCATAAAAGTCGCCGATTACACCCATGTCCTCAGTAAGGGAACGATCGTCTATTCATCAACCCCGGGGGAGCTCTGGCAAAACGAGGAAGTGAAGGCTCAATACCTCGGGATTTGATCCAGCAATCGGAGTTTCTCTCCACGGACGCACCTGAGCGTTACTCCCGCAATAAATCCTGACACTCGATCTCCTTCAGGTGAGCTTCGATGGATTTTACCACAATGGGAATCGTAGCACTTTCGGGAAGTCCCAGGTTCCTCAGGGCCCGTGGACACAGTTCCCTCACATCAAGGGAAGGGAAGTCCGCCATTACCTTACGAACCGCCTCATGGATGCGTTGAAAATACCCCAATCCCCCATCCATCAACTCGTATACCCGGTCCTCCCCGCAATGGGGGGCATCCCAGGAAGCGAATAGAACCTCCAATCCCTTAATCCCCTGTAACTTCCTTATGGACCTGATGGAGGAGGAAACATCGTCATAGATGGGTAAGCCTCCCGCCATTGGCAGTGCATCTCCCGAGAATAGCGCCCCGTCCTCTCGAAGCAGCGGTGAAATAGAACCCTTCGAATGGCCGGGGGTATGGACCACATCTAAGGTCAGGCCGTCACCTAAATCCAGGGTATCTCCATCCCGTAAGACCAGGTCAACCTCAACGGGACCCCCCACGAGGGAATGGAAATTCGCAATCGGACGCTGCTTTGCTTGCAGTTCGATATCCTCAATCCACGGCTGCGCATCGACGTGGGCTGCGACCTGGCATCCGGTCTTCCCTTTTTACGGCTCGACTCGCCCCGATGTGATCCGGGTGGGAATGCGTGAGAACGAGCATGGATATCTCCTGAGGATCTCGGCCCATTTTCTTCACATAATCGAAAAACATGGCCTCCGAAGCGGAAACCCCACAGTCAATGAGGCAGATTTGCTTCCCGAAGATAAGGTAGGCGTAGACGAACCGATCTACCGTTCTTTCAGGGCTAACCGTGAGTTTAAAAGGTATCTTTTTTGCATGGATATGTTCTGTAACCTGCATTTTTACCTCCCGGTAATTCACGCGCCTCTCTCTATCAAACTTTCATCATACTGGCCAAGAGGTCCACGGCAATCTCTGCAAATTCTGGATCATTGATGTGGGCGACAACCTCCATCAACTTCACGTTTGAAGAATCAAGATGGTTCTTGATCGACTCTATCAGAGCCGAGTTGGCCGTTTCATCGTACCACTCTCCTGAGACTGAACCCTCAATGGTGGTCATTTTTGGCCCCCCCGATCGATCTAAAGCAGAAAAGCCCTTGAGGGGAATAACAATGGCCGCAGGGCCAGTGCTCCGATTTACCTTCTCCGCTATAGTTTTGCCCAATATTCGATTCTCCTCCACATCGGTCCTCATCAGGGTAATCGACGGGGTGTAGAAGAAGAAATTCCTATTTCTGTATTTCTCCGGTACGGTTTCTTTTCCTCCGAAATTCCCAAAATCGAGGGCCCCGACGGAGATAACCTGGGGGACCCCCATGGAGCCGGCTGCCTCTATCCTATGGGATCCCGCGCTGTACATTCCCCCGACCAACTCATCCACGAGCTCAGAAGTGGTGATATCCAGAACACCGCTGATCTCCCCTGTCCTTACGAGCTCTTCTAAAGCCATCCCTCCCGTCCCTGAAGAGTGAAGTTCAATGACCTCAAATCCCCTCTCCTCCAACAGGCTCTTTGCCCTTTCAACGCATGGAAGAGTGACACCGAAGGTGGAGATACAGATCTGAGGCTTAATCTCCTCTTCCTCAAGAGGCCCTGCCTTTGCCATGTTGGCAATTGCCCGGGCGGCATTATTCATAACCCGCTTGGTAATACTGTTGAGGGAGATATCGCCGATGGAGTTCGCCATCATGATGTCCTTTGTTCCTACATAGGGACGAACATTCCCCGAGGCCACGCAGGTTACCATGAGTTTCGGAAACCCGATGGGGAGTATCCGCATCACGCTGCACGCCATTTCCGCCCCATTGGCACCGCCCAACCCGATGATCCCGTGAAATTCCCCCGCAACGACCATTCTTTCGGCTATCTTCATCGCTCCGTCAGTCATCAGTCTCAGAGCCGAAATCTTATCCAGTTGGGCGATCTCTTCAAGTTCCTTTCCAATCTCTCCTGCTACCGTCCTGCAAGAAACGTCGGAGCGGTATTTGGACTGCTCAGACTTACAGCTGACGTCCATAAGGAGGGTTTTCACTCCCTCGGCCTCTATTCCCCGTTGGAGATAAACCAACTCCTTTGCCTTGGTATCCAAGGTACCGATAACGAGGATCGTGCTCTCCATTCAGCACTCCTTCGGGATAAAATCCCTATCTTGTTTCAGGCGCCCCCAAGAATCGCTTTCCCTTAGGCCTTCATGGTTGCCGTCTTATTCTCGTGAGATCTCCAACCCCCATCTGTGGGATAATGCCAAATCGGGTAACCCATCCACCAGCTCCATAGCCCTTCCTGATCACCCTCCCCTCGAATGCCACCATCTCTCCGTTGACAAAGGTGTATACGACTTCCCTCTCGATTGGATTGATGACCGCAATATCCGCTCTCGTGCCCTCGCAGAGGCTCCCCAAGTCTTTCACCCACCAGTCTTTCCCGGTTACTTGTGCCATCAGTCTTGCGGGATTGGTGGTCATGGTCGCAAAAGCACTTAATGGATCGAGCACCCCGTCCTCGATTAGATCAATGATAGCAGGAATGTTATCCTTTGTATCGCCAAATCCCTTCACCGAGTGAGAGGGTCCATCTGAAATCAGAATGGTGATTATTCCTTCCTTTAAGGCCTCGAGGGAAAATCTCCTGGCTTCTTCGGGTATGACAATCCCATCCCTGTCCCCCCTCGATCGCCTCAGTAATGTGCTTGTCAATTCCCCGGTAACGTTCTTATTGTCTTTGATCAGTCCTAAAACGTTCTCATAGGCCTCAATCCCGGACGTCGCTGTTGCATCGGTATGCCCCAGATGAAGATGATTCCCCTCCGCCCACCTGACCATTTCCGCGGCATAGGAGGGACATTGTGCATGCGACATCAAGAGTAAATTGCTCTTGGCCGCGATATGAGCAATCGTCTTCATCTTTTCCTCGGAAAGAATGAAATGAGCCTGATGATCCTTAATGCCAATGGTCAAGGGGGCTGTCTTAAGGGTAATCCGACTTCTTGAAATCTTTTGGAGCGCCATATCTTCGGACATTTCCCCCCTCAGGTATTCTATGATCTCTTCCGGGGTGGCATTCAATCCCAGAATGGACAAAGCTCCCAAATAACACCCAATGTTCATGAGACTCCCCCGGTCCAGTTCCGACCCTAGAAAAGAAGGTGCCCTGAGGGAATTCGCGGCACCTGGAGTCAGACCCGTAGTCACTCCATGGACAACAGATTCCTCCACAGTCTTGATATTGAAGGTCAAGAGATCATGGATGTGAAGGTGGATATCGACCAACCCGGGAATGACTATGAAGCCTTGAACATCAATGAAGGAATCACCGGGTTTGGGGTTTATTGATTCTTTAATGGAATCAATTCGGCCTTCCTTCATGGAAAGATCCAGGACTTTGTCAGTTCTTAAATAGGGATCAATTACACGACCTCCCTTGAGGACTGTCCTCCCGGCACCTCCCAGATCTCGAGCAGCATCGATCAATTCCATGTCTTTGATAGAGGAAATCGTATCGGGCAATTCTCCTATCTTATGGGTAAACCTCATACCCTACTCCTCCTATGACAGTAAGCCGGACCCAAGGGATAAACATCCCGCCAGATTCAGGGTTCAATTAATTCACGGTTTCTCAGCCTTCTTGGCGACAACGTCATTGTACCAATCTAGAATCTCCTCCCCGGTCATGAACAGCACCCCCTCGTGCTTCTTCATGTACTCAAATATCTTATCTATATATTTGATCCGATGGGCCGCACCTGAGATATACGGGTGCACGGCGATTCCCATGATTCGGGAACTCTCCGCCCCCTCTTCATAAAGCGTATCGAAGGCATCGCGAGACCGTTCGTAGATTTCAGGGGAACGGTGGTGCTGGGCGAGGTACATGGGAATATCGTTGAGCTCGACAGTATATGGCACAGCGATCAATCTGCCGCTCTTTACGTTCAATGGATTTGGCTGGTCATCATTCACCCAATCAGCCACGTATTCAATCCCTTCTTCTGCCAGTATGTCAGGTGTATCGAAGGTTTCGTTCAGACCTGGACCCATCCATCCTCGCGGTGCCTTCCCCGTGAAATCGCGGATCGTCTGAATGGTTCTCCGGATGACATCCCGCTCATCCTTTTCAAGGTTTATGGCCCGCTGCTCATATCCGTGGGCCAAAATCTCCCAATTGCTGCGGAGCATTGCTCTAACCATTTCGGGATAGTGGATACACACGGGAGCGTTAAGACTCACGGTTGCCCTCACCCCATGTTTATCCAGAACCTTTTTTAAACGCCAAAAACCCACCCGCAGCCCATATTGAAACCAGCTGTAGTTGGGAATATCGGGAATCACGGCTACCCCCTGTGGGGTCGGAAGAACCGCCCGTGCCATGGTAGCGTTGATATCCCATCTCTCGACATTGATGATAAACCAGACACCCAACCGGGCACCGCCTGGAAGCTTTACAGGCTTTCGATCCACAATCGCCGAATATTCAGCTCGTTCTTCTCTTCCTTTTCCCATAGCATAATCCTCCCTTCGTTCTCTATGATTTATCTAATAAGCCCTCAATGGCTGAAATTTCGAGATACCCTTGAATAGGCAATCAATTAGTATTTACGCTACCATTTGTCAAGTCCTTTTTCATGGGAATTTGCCTGAGTTTCTGGTGAACACTGCTGTCCCACAGCGTAATGTGCTGGAGAAGTGGGGTACACACCGAGGGTAAGCAGAACTCGGAAACGCGACCCTTTGAGCCTATCGGTGGGTTAGAAGGGTATGCAATTTAGTTCTCAGGCGTTGTTTGGCTAAAGAATATCTGCCCTCGATTTAGGACTGGAGGTACTCGAGTCATTGAAAGAAGGTAGGGAGGATATTTGCCTATTCTGTAGATCGTATGATCGCGGCTGTATGTTTCGAAAACAAAGTTCGGTTGCTGCATAACGATAGGGATTTCGATTTGCTTGCTGCACATTCTGAACTAGAAATGGTCAATGTTGCCGTTGCACAATAAAAACGCCAGCCCCCTCTATTGCGTTCATAAACAGCGTGCTCAAAGAATCCATCCTGATTCTCTTGGCAAATCAGGATGAACTTTGCGAGCTTTGAGCCATCTTCTGATGTGAGTTTGTACCCTTAAGTTGCTTTAGAACCAACGTTATATATAAAGGTATCAAAGGGTTATACCCCAGAGGGTAAAACAGAAAAAATCTACACCAGTCCCCATTTCACCCCTGCCCAAACATTGATGTCATTGTAAAAAGTCGAAATAAGACTGCAAAGAAAAAAGATCTAGATGCAAGGCTTGCAAATCTTGAGGAATGAGGCGTACTTACAGTACGTCGCAATGACGAAGGATGAAGTGTAACGCAGCCTTTCGGCTTTGCTCAAGGCCATGAGTCCTTCGACCTTGCTCAGGACCGTGAGCTTGTCGAACGGCCTGTCGAACGGCAGTTGGACTTTTTACGAAGCCTCCAACATTGGATCACAAACTAATGCTTCTTAACCAACCCCTCTCAGGCCAGGGGGCTGAAAAAAAGTGGCCATGCTCAAAAGGTTTTCTTCCTTCGCCACTGCTTCGGGCGTTCGCTTGGGAAGTTGAGCCCGCTGGCATCGACCCCCAAATCGACAAACAGCTTGGCCAGCACTATGGCGCAGCTATAGCCCTCCAGTACGGGTACCTCCCAACCCATTTCATTCAGGCGCTTTTGGAGAAACGTTTGGAGCCAAAAAGCGTCGGAGCATCCGAAGGTTATCACCTCCGCGCCGTCCTCCTCTATCGCAGCGACAGCCTCCGTGACAGCCCGTTCCACGGCCTCAGATGGTTCACCTCTCAGGGCCTTCTCTCGCTCCTCATCGATGGTGCTCTCATTCTCATACCCGGGCCTGGCGTGGTAGTAGTTGATGTTCCTGATGGATGCGCACCGGTCGGCAAAGCCGTGGCGGACCACAAGGCCGTAATAGAACATGTTATGCACCTCGGTAAAATCGATGATGCTGAACTTGTTGCCCAACATGGAAGCAATGTGCATCTGGGAAAAGGCACAGGATGTTACGGGTATTCCATACTTTCGAGCGATCTCCCTGGACTCCAAAAAACCCGGTTCCCCACCGCCAAGCAGCACGATGGCGTTGTACTTGCCGCTCTCACAGGCCTCACGGACAATCGGCAAACGGGCTGCTGCCACGTAGCAAAACTCCTCACGGGTCTCAACCGCCCAATCCCCGTAGGGGGCAGTTGGACCTCCGTGAAAATCCCATTCAACGTCCTCCAACAAATGCCTAATGTTGATGTAATCCATCCTGAGACGTTGCTCTTTTGACAGGCTGGCAGTGTGATACTTGTCCGCAAACTTGCTGGCAGTAGATAACTCAAAAGGTTGTATGAACAAAAACCTGTACTTCTTTTTTTCTTCCGCCATGACTTATCTCCTCCGTTTTACTGTCTCAGAGGAAGATAGGCCGATTTATACGTATAAGTCAACATTTCGAACCCCCGGCATAAAAACGGAATGCGGGGGCTGTCACGCGGAAGGGACGTAGTTACGTTGTTGAATTACCGGATGGGCTCACCTGTGAAAAACGCTGTAGATAGTATCCAAATCTGCTAAGAAGCCATTCCCCCAATACCACAACCCTTGTGTCCAAAGAGTTGTCATAAAAATAGAGCTTTGGAAGGTGCTTACCTGATCCTTTCCACTTCCTTATAGCCTGCGACTGGGCCCTTGCAGATAGGGCACCTATCCTTGGGGAGCTCTGTCAGCGTTGATCCACATCTCTGACACACGAAAAACCGGACATCAGTCTTTTCGATTTTCTTGGCAAGCATTCCGAAAAATATCCCCGTGCCAGATAGGACCTTCTTGAGGAGATCCAAATGTTGCTTCTCCGCTTTCCAAGCATAAATGATATCCTGAATAGCAGCTTCTTGCTTCTCCGGTTTGATATTCTCGATGACCCGGGGATATTCCCGATCGATCTCTTCTATCTCCAGAGTGGTTGCGTTTCTGAGATTCGCTTTCGTGCTGGAGACCTTAAATTCGGGTTCTGGGATCTCCTTCACTTCGACACCCAAATCACACAGCAGTCTTTTGAAATTACGCGCGTGGACCGATTCAGAAGTCGAAAATCCAACGAAAAGATACGCAATATTGGGATAGTCCTCAGAAAGTGCCTGCTGGGCATAGGCCAGATATTTATGTACAGCATGGATTTCGTCTGCGTAACGTTCCTGGAGAGCACAGATTGTTTCAGGGCATTTTGATTGGGCACCGACGAAAACCGCTGGGATCAAGAAGAGAAGGACGAGCAGAGGTAATAAAGTCTTTTGGTTAAGCCACTTCATGGGCCTATAATAGCAGAGTAAAACAGTATGTACAAGAACAAACAGGGCCATCTCTCGTTTTGCGTTTTGGGGTCAAACCTACAAAATACATTTCACAAATACGGTGTCCCTATCGGGAGAGAAAGGGTCAGTATTTGATTGAGGATAGATTAGTCGTAATCTTTTCGTCCCGCTTTCTTAACGTTTTGTCCTTTCTCAGCTTTGGCCACAGCAGAATAGCTGAAATCTCGAAAAACGGGGAATATCAAAATAGATAGTGTATTCCCGGAATGAGTTGCATTCTTTTGAGGAGTTGGCTTACGCTATGATGTCGTGATACAATCGAATAAAATATTGCCAATCGTCCATCACGGAATGCGCAATGAAATTACGTTTCACGCATCCCCAGGAAGAAAGGAGCGAAGCCATGAAATTACGTAAACTTATCGTCTTTGTATCCCTGATAGCTTTGGTAACCATCGGGCCACCTTCGGCCCAAGCCAAATTGGGAGATATCTTTAAAGGCATCAAGAAAACCTTGGAGGGCGAAAAGCTCTCCGAGAACAAGATTATCCAGGGGCTTAAGGAGGCCCTCCAGATCGGCACGGGCAATGCCGTCAAGGTGGTCTCCGATGTAGATGGGTACTACAAGAACTCCACAATCCGGATCCCACTTCCGGGCGCAGTTCAGAAGGTTGAAAAAGCTCTCAGGGCTGTGGGATACGGCCCCAAAGTGGACGAATTCGAGCTGAGCATGAACCGGGCGGCCGAAAAGGCGGCCCCCGAGGCCAAAGCCCTCTTTTCCGGCGCCATCAAACAGATGGCCTTTTCCGATGCCCGCAAGATCCTCCAGGGCCAGGACAACGAGGCCACCCTCTACTTCAAGGACAAGACCAGCAATCGACTCCATGAGATCTTCAAGCCGATCGTCCATAGGGTCATGTCCGAGGTAGGCGTCACCCAAACATACCAGTCACTGGACGCCAAGGTTCGCAGCATTCCCTTCACGGACCGTTTAAGCTTTGATCTTGATAACTACGTTACGGATAAGGCCCTGGATGGCCTCTTCCTCATGGTGGCCGAGGAAGAGCGAAAAATCCGCGAAGACCCCACGGCGCGGGTCACCGATCTCCTCAAGGAGGTCTTCGGGAGTAAATCGCGTTAGCCTGAGGATGCGGGACGCATCCCGACTGGCAACGGCCGCATGAGATAGGGAGATGGGGTCATCTATAAATTACATCTAATCCTTGAGGCCGCGTGGGAAAATGCGCATTCATAATCAACTCACAGCTCCATTGCCCCAGGCAACGAATTAACACAGGGACTACACCGTTCCTCCTCATGGAGCCCCACAGGCAAGCCTGTGGTACCTCTTGTTACGCTCAAACGGGCGACATCCTGAGCAAAGAGCATTCACCCACGGCTAAAAGCCGTGGTGCTCTGCGTCGAAGGATAGATCCCCCCTCTTCACCTCTGACCCTCCCCTTGATTGCTGGCAGTAACCATCAATTCCAGATTAACCCCACCGTGGTATCCACCCAGGACACGGAGAATGCCGACCTCAAAACGATAAAACATCAAGGGGAAATTGGACGTTTCCGATTTTTGGTTGCGGTTCAAGGTCGCACTGTGAGATATTTGTTGATGTCGGTTAGACAATAAAGTCATGAAGAACTGGGAGGACAGATATGAACACCCAGCTTTCTGACCGTTTCTTTGGGCGTGGACGTGAATTCCTGGGCGTGAAGTACCCATTTATTTGCGGGGCAATGACGTGGGTCAGCGACCCCCAACTCGTTGCCACTGTCTGCAACGCAGGTGGGTTCGCATGTCTTGCCGGCGGCAATACCCCGCCTGAAATTCTCCAGAAACAGGTGGAAGACACACGGCTCTTGACTGATAAACCCTTCGGGGTAAACCTCATCACGATTGCTCCCGCATATCAGGAGCAACTCCAACTGGTACAGCGGATGAAGCTCCCCTTTTTGTTTTTTGCTGGGAGTTTTCCCCGCGAAAAGGAAATTAAGCTGGTGCAGGAATCAGGGGCGAAGGTTCTCTGCTTTTCATCAACGCTTTCGATCGCCCGCCGTATGCTGGGTTATGGGGCAGACGCCCTGGTTCTTGAAGGAATGGAAGCCGGTGGTCATGTGGGTCCCATAACCCTTACCGTCCTCCTCCAGCAGTTGCTGTTTGAGATCTCCGAAGTCCCTGTATTCGTGGCTGGCGGTATCGCTACGGGAAAGATGTGTGCGCATTTGTTCCTGATGGGGGCTGCAGGTGTACAGTTGGGAACGCGCTTTGCCGTGGCCGAAGAAAGTCCCGCACATCCCGATTTCAAGCAGAAATTATTGCATTCGAATGCACGAGACGCTGTGTCAACACCACAATTTGACAGTCGCTTGCCTGTGGTCGCGGTACGCGCTCTCCGCAATAAAGGGGTTGATGATTTCGGGCGACTCCAGATGAAGTTGGTCCGGCAATTGGATGAGGGCTCCATTGAACGAAACGATGCTCAGGAAGAGGTTGAAGAATTCTGGATGGATGGTCTGCGCCGGGCGGTGATCGAAGGGGATATCTCGTACGGTTCCCTCATGGCGGGTCAGTCGGTTGGGTTAGTCGACAAAATTATGCCAGTTCGAGACATCTTGGAAGAACTCGTTCGGGATACTGAGGCTGAATTGCAGCGAGTCCGCGATGTCTTGAACGGATAGTAACACTGGGATAGGCGCTAACATATCCCCGTCCTGAGTCCTTTTATTTCCTCTGCCAGTAACGAGGATGGCGTGAGTCCTGCGCCGGCAGCAGTACATGGTTATTTTGTAGTACAATGCGGGTTCTACCTCGGCCCCCAACGGCGCATCACCTGTTTATCGGCGTTTTCCAACTCCTCCAGTCGATCCTTCACATCAACGCCTTTGGACGCATCAGCGGCGGCTTTCCGGTACATCTCAGCCCGGCTGGCCTGCTCCCTGACCGCCGTGCCCTTAACATAGCCCTTCAGAATGGCGCTGCCGCCGATACCAGCAGTGATACCAGAAGAAACCAGTTGCAAAATCCCGGCGGGCGGGTTGAGCGCGTAAACTATGACCGCCGCCAGCGCGCCGATGAAGATGTCAGCGATAAAGCCCAGGTCGGCGAAGTTCACACCAGTCTCATTGTGCCAATGGGGCATTTCAAGGCCTTTTTCCTGCAACAGACCTAATCCGATCCCACCGACTCCCCCAAGCGCGCCAGCTAAAAGTAGATCTTTCCACAATGTTCCCAATACGAGCTGCATTGTAAACCTCCTTCATGGAATGCGTTTTCCTCATACAGGATTTCCCATAATCTATAGAATAGCTCCTGTCAAGTCTTTATGGGGTGTTTATGGGGGGATTCTTTATCGAGATTGGTGGAGACTTATGGAGATTTGTAGAGATTGGGAATTTCCGGGCCAAGAATTCTTTGCAAATTTGCCGGTATTGTAGTATAAAATGAAATTACCTCTTTCTATCTTTGCAGACGGGAGATCACATCATGGGTCAGATCGAAAAAGAGCGGGAGATGCTCAGGGATGCAGCCAAGAAATTGGCGGAGAAGGTTATCGCTCCGGAGGCGGAAAAAATTGACCAGGAGGCCCAATTCCCGCAAAATGTCGTCGGGGCAATGGGGGCTCAAGGCCTTCTTGGAATCATGTTGCCCGAGGACTACGGGGGTATGGAAGGGGATATCACCTCCCTCTGTCTTGTGGCTGAGGAGATCGCCAAGGTCTCCGGTACCTGCTCCTGGATTGTCGTGATTCAAGCTATGGGTACCTTGCCCCTGTTGCTTGAGGGAAGCAAGGAGCAAAAAGAAAAGTATTTTAATGGCATCGCCGAGAAAAATAGCCTGGCCGCCTTCGCCCTTACGGAACCGCAGTATGGCTACGATGCTCGTTCCATAAAGACCGCCTTTGAGGACAAGGGAGACACCTTTGTTCTCAACGGCACGAAGTTTTTTGTCCCCCATGGAGGGGTTGCGGACTTTTACACGGTCTTCGCCACCTCGGACCCGGGAAAGGGACCCGAGGGAATTTCGGCTTTCCTCGTGGACAAAGAAACTCCGGGCCTCAGCTTCAAGGAGAATGCGGAAAAACTGGGGATGTGCGGGACTCCCACAGCCGACCTCATCTTTGGTGATTGTGAGATTCCCAAGGAAAACCTTTTGGGACCCCAAGGGAAAGGATGGCCCATCGTCATGGGGGTTCTCAACATGATTCGGCCTGCCATCGGCGCCCAGGCAGTTGGGATCGCCCAGGGTGCCCTCGATTACGCGGCCCAATATTCTCAAGACCGCAAGCAATTTGGAAGACCCGTTTCCCAATTTCAAGGCCTCCGGTTTATGCTCGCCGACATGGCCACCCAGACCGAGGCCGCCCGCACCCTGATCTATAAGGCCGCCGGTATGATCGATGGAAAGGCCGAAAACTACGAAATGCATTCGGCCATGGCGAAATACTTCGCTTCGGATGTAGCCATGAAGGTGACTGACGATGCGGTCCAAATCCTCGGCGGATATGGCTATATCAAGGATTATCCCATGGAAAGAATGATGCGTGACGCCAAGGTGATTCAGATATTCGGGTGGAGTAATCAGGCCCAGCGGGAGCTCGTTGCCCAACATCTGGTAAAGGGATGATCATCAAATCGATAAGGGGCTTAAATGGATTTCGGCAAGGTAGTTGACAAGGCGAAAAAATGGACTGCCTCCGGGAAAACCAAGGCCGTCAAGAAGGAAAATCTGGAGAGGATGAAGGGGATCTTCGATCGCTTCTACTTGGGAAATAGGAGATTTGTGGATAAAGCAGCCTACGACAGTGGACGAAAGTCCGCCAAATCCATGGGGGAATTGATGGTCGATACCGCTGAATTCCTGGAGGGTGAAATCTACAGGCTGGAAAAGAAGCGAAGGAAACTCCCCGTTGATAACCTCCAATTGAAGGATGCTCAAAAAGCCTATGAGATGAACCTGAGGTTCATCAGGGAATTCCTAGGGGAGGCCGAAGCTCCCTAGTGCTGCGATGGTGCGGTGCTGCAGTGCTGCAGTCATGGAGCTTCGGTGCTGCCGTGTTGCGGTGCTGCGGTTATGTGGTCAAGGCAATACACATTTGAAGGGAGGTGACAGGTATGGTATCCATAGGGGAATTGAAGAAGGTGGCTTTGTTCGAATCCCTGTCCAATGATCAACTGAAGACCATAGCCAAACTCGGCCAGGAGACGAGCTTCAAGCCTGGTGAAGAAATCTTCAAACAGGGGCAGAAGGCCAAAACCCTCTATGTGCTTTTGGATGGCACCGTTACCCTGAGGATTAAAGCTGAAGAGGAAATCGACCTCATGGCCGAGACGTTGAAGGAGACGGGTGCCGTTTTCGGTACGGCCTCCCTCATGAGCCCTCATATCTCCAACGTGACGGCCAGGTGCCTAAAGAACACAAAGGTTTTGGCGATAGCCTCCGCCGAGTTCCAAGAAATCCTGAGGCGTGATCCCCTCATAGGATTTGAAGTAATGACAAAACTGGCCCAGCTCTACTTCCAACGCCTCAATTCCAGCCGAGCAGCGATCACCAACCTCTTCAAGATTTTCAAGTTCCAAACCCGCAAGCCGCTGGTCTTCGATACCTATGGGGAATTGAAATAGCCACGGAAAATCCGCGCCCGTTCTCCCTCCCTTTTATGGCCCCTCCATCACGAGCGAATCGAAGGACTAAGCACATGGCAGGATTATGAAATCACCCGGAGGATCAACGGATAAGGTCATCAACGTCAAGGTGAGGAATCGCGTAAAGGAGGGGGTGAGGACGTTCATCGACAGACTGGGATTGGAATGGTTCCTGGAGGGGGATGGCCATCGCATGAGCTTCAAGATCAAAGATCGGTCCATTGAACGTTGCGCCATGTGGTTATGCGATGAGAAGGAACTGCTGGAAAGGAATTCAACCGGAGGCGGAACCGATTTCTACCTGAAGATAGAGAACCCGGAGGAGCTCGAAAAGTACAAAAGGATGGTGAGAAGGGAAGTCCTCCGGTATCTGAAGAAGGCCCTGGAAAGGTAGACCGAGTTTGGGTGCTGCCGTTCTACGGTGCTGCAGTGCTGCGGTTTGGGGCTGGAAGGCGGGCCTATGTGTTCAGCCTGCGATCCCAATCGAACTCTTTCGTCGTAACTGTGTGTTCCATTCGCCGAATGCGGCGCTCCAAGTTCTCATATCTCCGTTTCAGCCGGTCGATCGCCCCTTTCCTTGAATTGATATAACTGTTATAGAACTCCTGCTGATCATCACTTTCGATGGAGATAACCGGTTCGGGCTTCATCAGGAGGGCCGCAATGAAGTACAATGCCATAATCGGCCACAACCCACTGAAAAAAAGCAGGATGAGCACGATGGCTCGCGCCCAAAAGACCGAGAAATCAAAATACTCGGCAATGCCTCTGCACACCCCGAGTACAAGACCATTGCGGGATCGATAGAGCCCACCGCGAAGAATCTTTTCAAATCGTCTCATGATGCATGGTCCTTTCCTTTGGAATCGAGAATAATAGTTTCCAGAGCCTCCACACGCTCTTCCATTCGTGATAGTCCCTGATATATCTCTTGAATCATCCTCGCTTGGTCGGCCTCGAGTTTCTGGCCTTTACGGGAAAACCCTCCCCTCAGGATTTTGATGGCCATGAGGATGGTACTCCCAATAATGGCCAGTGCCAGTACGATACCTCCAAAAACGATAGCAACAACAAGAGCCATTTGCATGGTTGAATTCACTCCCTTTGATATTTCACCAGAGAACTTCCTTGTCCCTTCCAGTCGGGTTTGGGTGCTGCGATAAATAAAGGTGCTGCGGTGTTGCTGTGCTGCAGTCAAAAAATAATGCTGTGGTTAAAAACAAGTGTCGCGGTGCTGCGGTTTTAAGGATGAATTTACGTTCAAGGACAACGGAATTCCCCAAAAAATCCCCAAACTCCACTGAGAAATCTAGGGTTTACGAGTATTCTTATCCTTCTTTGTAAGAGAAGATTTCAGGCTTTGCAGTTCCTTTTCAATTTCTTCGTCAAGGGCAAGGGTATCAAGTTCTCCCTCCAGCGTGGGTTTTCGTCCGAAATTGACCAGATCGGCTTCGGCTTCCATCCTTTCGATTCGGTTCTCGAGCTCCTCGAACTTGATGATGGCATCAGTACTATCCATGCGACGGATTTCTTGCTGGGCACGTTTTTTCCGGTTTGCACGAATGTGCCGTTGTACCAGGATACGCTGTCTTTCCCGTGCGGTCCCGAGTTTATCCTCAAGTTGCCGAATGTCGTCTTGATACTGTTCAACCAGACTTTCGCAGTCTATCAACTCTTTCTTAAGGCCATCCGCCCGGTCGCTGTATCCTCGTTTTTCCACCAGCGCTTCCCGGGCGAGATCATCTCGGCCTTTGTTCACCGCAAGCTCTGACCTCTCTTTCCAATATTTCTCCCGGGATTGAACTTCGTCCAGCTGACGCTGAACCTTTTTGCTGTTTGCCATAACCCCGGCGCACGATGCTTTGATCTCAACCAGCGTATCTTCCATCTCACGGATCATAAGTTTGATCAGTTTCTCTGGATCTTCCGCCTTATCCAGCATGACATTAATGTTGGAACTGATGATATCACGAAAGCGTGTGAAAATTCCCATTATGTTACCTCCATTCCTTGATTTTAGCAACTTGGAGAGCAGGAATTGTGCCAGCGTCAACTCTTCGTTAAAAGCTTAACGATTTCAAGAGGTTCTAAACTTGACAGGACCTAGGGTTAATGGTATATTTCACTAAGTATTAGCAATATTAACTATTATATTACATTTTTTACCATGGAAACTCCCAGATCTTCCTCAAGAGAACGTATCCAGCCGGGATCCCCTGTGGGAACGATCGAGGCCCTGGGGCACTCCGAAGTATTCCTGGAGTTTGAGGAACACCTTTCCCGGGTTGCACCCGTCAATCGACCTGTGCTTCTCATAGGCGAAAGGGGGACTGGAAAAGAACTGGCTGCACGGAGATTGCATTATCTGTCGACCCGGTGGAAAGGCCCACTGGTGACACTCAATTGCTCCGCCCTCACCCCCTCTCTTATCGAATCAGAACTATTCGGCTATGAGAGAGGGGCATTTACGGGGGCTGAAAAGCGCCGGACCGGCAGATTTGAAGCTGCCGATGGAGGCACCCTTTTCCTGGATGAAATCGGCAGCATTCCCATGGAAGTGCAGGAGAAAATACTGCGCGTCGTGGAATATAGCACATTTGAACGGGTTGGGGGTTCAGAGAGTGTTGAGGTGGACGTGCGAATTATAGCGGCTACGAACGCTGATCTGGTGGCGCTGGCAGAGGAAGGCCAATTCAAACAGGATCTACTGGATCGACTCTCCTTTGAAGTACTTTTTTTGCCCGCTCTCAGGGACCGGCAAGAGGATATTCTTCTGTTGGCAAACCATTTTGCAGCAAGAATGGCTTTTGAACTGGGTCGGGAGGAAATACCCCAATTCAGCGACAAAGCTATTGCGGCACTCGAAGGTTATTCCTGGCCTGGAAACGTGCGGGAACTGAAAAACCTGGTTGAGCGCGCGGTGTATCGATCGGATTCAATGCTGATCGAGGACATTGACTTCGACCCATTTCGTTCTCCCCATGGGGGCCACCGCCCACCGAAAGAAGAAGGTCGTATGGTTGAAACCGGTAGGCCCTCGATCGAGTACCTCATGGACAAATCCCTTAAAGAGGCAGTCCGTGAACTGGAGATTCGGCTTTTGCAACGGACACTTCAGAAGACTAAATACAATCAAAGAAAGGCAGCCCAGGCCCTCGGGTTGACTTACCATCAATTTCGGGGACTATATCGTAAGTACATCGAGGAGATTGAATAATCCGTTCCAAAAAACGGAATCGGGGACGATCATCGATTGTATTCTTCATGCCCCATACGTATTCGTCAAAAAGGGGCAATTTATTGACCTCACCACTTTCAATTTATATGGCTCATCTCCAAAAAAGTTGGTGGTCATAGAAGGATTCAAGGGGTCAAGGGTTCAAGGATTCAAGTGAAATGATTAAACATTACAAAGAGTTGAAGGTTTGGCAGAAGTCTTATCAATTGTGTTTAGAAGTCTATAGAGTTACGAAAGGATTCCCAAAAAAGAATTATATGGTCTGATATCACAGATGAGAAGAGCAGCACTGTCCATCCCTTGTACTGTAGCAGAAGGATAGGGAAGAAAAACGACTCAGGAATTCATCAGGTCTTTATAGAGAGCTTATGGCTCACCTTGTGAATGAGAGACGCAGACGGTATGAGCCGGTGATTTGGCCTACATTAAGGATGATAGAATATTTGAGCTTCAGAGTGATAGAGGAGAGGTTGAAGGGATGCTCAAGGCACTAATAAAGTCTTTAGAAAATAAACACTTGGATCCTCGAATCCTTGGCCCCTTTCTACCACCTCATTGGGATAAGACCCATTTTTGTGTATTTATCCTTGAAACAAACTGATTAAAACCGGTGCCAGTCTCATAAGTCCTGAGTTGGTTGTAGAAATGTTTCAGTATCGGTCTCACGACAAAACGTATACCCAGGATTTGCCTGTGTGGCGAAAAGAGAAAACAGAAAAAGAACCTTAATCTTGAAAAGTTCCAAACCCGAAACTATCATCTACATTAGAACTACCACCAGTATTTCAGAGAAAAGCACCACGTAAGACCAACACTCCCCATAGAAGCAATTTCACGGAAGGGAGAACTGATGCGAGCAGGTCAAGCTACGGTTAGTGCTGTCTTGAAAGGGCTTGACTTCTTAACCAAGCAACAGCGCGATTGGAAAGTCACAGCAGCGCGATCATCCATCCATAGATTCTTCTACCAGATGGTTCTTCCTTACCTCTCTATTTATACAATCGCTTTGGGAGCTACTGGCACCCAGCTGGGCATCGTCAACAGTGTTGGAATGGTTGCCGCTGCCTTACTGAGTCCTTTCACCGGATGGCTTATCGACAGGATTGGTACCAAGAGGATTTACCTGGTGGGAATTGGTCTGCTGGCTATTTCATTTCTTACCTATGGTGTGGCCCGGAGCTGGCCAATTATTATCATCGCCATGCTAGCATACTGGGTTGGATTTACAACAAGCATGAATAGCTGTTCTGTTATTTGTAGTAATTCTTTAGCAAGGGAAGATCGAGTCACGGCCATGAGTTGCTGCGAAACTCTGGCCCTCGGCTTAATGGGAATGGCAGGCCCCATGCTTGGAGCTTTGCTAGTCACCACATTTGGTGGTCTAAATGTCAGCGGAATCAGGCCCCTATTCTTTATTGGTCTTGTTGGAACCGTTGCTTCGTTTGTTTTTCTATTCACCCAACTGTCCGACCGCAGATGGGGGGTACCAGGTAGGAGCCGTCCCAACTTATTAAGAGACCTTTCTCAAGTATTCAGGCAGGGGCAAAACTTAAAACGCTTTCTCGTCATCCACGCTATAACTTTCCTGCCGCTAGGTATGGTCATTCCCTTTACTCAGGTCTTCGCTCGTGAGGTGAAGGGAGCTGATCAATTCATACTGGGGGCAATGGTCACTGGTTTTGCATTGACGCCCTTTCTGCTTGGGATCCCCCTGGGGAGGTTAGCTGACAGGATTGGGCGGAAAAAGGTTCTCTATTTGATAGCACCCCTTTTCTGGGCTTCCAACTTGATACTTATCTGGGCACCAAGCCCTCTGTTTCTGGTGGTTGCTGGCGTCCTCCAAGGTTTCTTGAACATGAACCTAGTTGTCACAGGGGCTATGAATTTTGAGCTGGTTCCCCCCGAGCAGATGGGAAGATGGATAGGGGTGTCACGATGTTTTAGGATGCTCCTTGCCGCCCTCACAGCATATTTGGCCGGAGTTATCTGGGATACTATCGGCCCACAGTACCTGTTTCTGATTATGGTTGGGCTCGATATTATTATCCGCGTTCCTTTGCTGATAGGAATGCCCGAGACATTAGGCTTACGGATAAAAATAGAACAATGAGAAGAGGACGCTCTAACTCAATTCATTTCCAACTTGATTCCCATACATTGTATATTTTAAACGAAACTCCAATGAAAACAATGCTTTTCCCGTGGGGGAATTTATGGTAGAGTATAAAACTTGAACAGGCTTTTTCTGTCTTCCACGGGAGGGATGGGATGCGTAATCTAACACTCCTCACGGACCTGTACGAATTGACCATGGTTGGGGGATACTTCGTCACCGGGAAAAAGGACCAATGGGCCAACTTCGACTACTTCTTCCGGAAAGTGCCCGATGAAGGTGGATTCTGCATTGCCGCAGGCCTCGAACAGGTGATCGAATACATCGAAAATATCGGATTCTCCAAAGACGATATAGCCTATCTTGAAACCCTGGGCCTTTTCCCCGCGGATGTTCTCGAATACTTAAGAAAACTTCGGTTTACGGGAAATCTATACGCGATCCCCGAGGGGACGGTCATCTTCCCCAATGAACCCATTATCCGGGTAACAGCCCCACTTCCAGAGGCCCAGATCATCGAATCCGCCTTGCTAAACATCATGAACTTCCAGACCATGATCGCCACCAAATCCGCTCGGATTCGCATTGCTGCAGAGGGGGGTCCGATCGTTGAGTTCGGCCTCAGAAGAGCCCATGGCCCGGATGCGGCCCTTAGCGCGGCAAGGGCATCCTTTATCGGGGGCGCCATGGGTACGTCAAACACATTGGCGGGAAGAATGTTGGGCATACCCGTCACGGGAACCATAGCTCACAGCTGGATAGAGTCTTTTCCTTCCGAACTGGAGGCCTTCCGGGCCTATGCAAAGGTCTACCCCAAGGGCTGTCTTCTCCTGGTTGATACGTACAACACCCTCAGGAGCGGGCTTCCCAATGCCATTAAAGTCGGCCGGGAATTGAGGGATAACGGGGAGGGTCAGCTGATAGGGATCAGACTCGATAGCGGGGATCTCGCCTATCTCAGCAAACAATCCAGAAAGATGTTGGATGAAAACGGGTTTGACGAGACCAAGATCATCGCCTCCAGTGATCTCGACGAGTACCTGATAGAGAGTTTGAAGAAACAGGGGGCGAAAATCGATATCTGGGGTGTGGGAACGAGGCTCGTCACTTCCTATTCATGCCCCGCCCTCGGCGGCGTCTATAAGCTGACGGCCATTGCTGAGAATGGGAAGATGGTCCCCAAGATCAAAAGATCCGATAATCCGGAGAAAATTACCAACCCGGGGGTAAAAAAGCTGGTTCGATATCATGATGAAACCGGCATGATGCGGGGGGACGTACTTTTCCTCGAGGACGAGATTCCCGATTCCGACAAGCCTACCAGGGCATTCCATCCGGTATTTCCCCATATCTATAAGGCCTATCCCTCCACCTTCGAGCAGGAGGAATTGTTTGTCCCCGTCTTCATCAATGGCAAGAGGGTTTACGACACCCCACCCCTCACGGAAATCCAAGAGAATTCGAAGAGAAACCTCGATCGGTTAGGCTCGGAGTTCAAGCGGTTCCAAAATCCCCATGTCTATCATATCAGCCTGAGCGAGCGATTATTCAGGGTGAAGCAGGAGCTGTTGATGAACGCCTACTAAGAGCGAAGCTCCCCTCGCAAAGGAAGTACAATAAAGCGCCGGCCCATTGTCCTTTAGGCCCGAGAAAACAAAGAGTGAGACGTAGCCCCAAATCCCCTTTACTCTTACTGCCAAATCTGCTATTTTTCGCCACAATCGCCTCTAACCTCTAACCTCCATCAATCCTTATGGACTGGTTAAGGAGCCGGCAGACCATTCACATGCCCCTCATCCCCATCGTAATCGTCTATCTGCTGGGATTGACGGTGGGCGAACACCTGACCATTCCACGGACCATATCATATTTCGGCATCATCGCCTTGATCTTCATCTCCGTCATATCGATTCTTCGAAACCGACCAACGCTGAGAACCACCGCCATCCTCATACTCTTTTGGCTGTTGGGGATAGTGCTCATCAATCTTCACCTTCGTCCTCATTTCCCTCCTAACCATATCCTCCATTATGCCGGTAAGGGAGGGCTCCATGTTGAGGGCCTCCTTTATCGGAGGCCCATCCAGTCGCCGCGGGGGACAAAGCTCTACCTGAAGGTCGAGAACATATACCTGCCCGATGCACTCATCAAGGCCCGGGGGAAGGTTCTCATTTCTGTCAAGGAATATGGGGGAGATCTCCGGTATGGGGACCGAATCCGTTTTATAGCCAAACTCTATCATCCGAGAAATTTCAATAACCCCGGGGGATTTAATTACCGACGATTTTTGGCATGCAAGGGGATCTGGGTAACCGGATATGTAAAAGAGCACGGGGGGATTGCCACCATAGCACGGGGAAAGGGAAACCCCTTCCTTCAACTCATCGAGGCATGGAGGGAAAGGATCCGAATCCTCTTGGAAAAGAGCGCCCCCAGGGAAGTCCGTGGCATCATGAAGGCCCTCATTTTGGGGGAAAGGGAGGAAATTCCGAAAGAGGTGAAGGAGGAATTCATCGTTGCCGGAGTGGCCCATATCATCGCTATTTCGGGCCTCCATATGGGCATCATCGCACTGGTAATTTTTTCTCTCGCCAAATGGTGCCTCAGGTGGTCCGAAACCGTGGCCCTCACCCTGAACATCCAAAAGATCTCGGCCCTGGCCACAATCCCACCGCTCGTCCTCTACACGTTCATCGCGGGGGCACGCATTTCCACCGTTCGGGCGGCCATTATGATCATCATCTACATGATCTCCATACTCTTGGATAGGCAACGAAATCTGTTCAACACCCTTGCCGTAGCAGCCCTCGTCATCCTGTTGGTCTCCCCAACCTCTCTCTACGATGTCTCCTTTCAACTCTCCTTTTGCGCCGTACTGGCCATCCTCTATCTCGTCCCCAGGTTCTCCGAGCTCCTTCCCAAACCCCATCCCCTGTTGCTCAAAAAACCGAGTCCATCTCAAGCCCTCTTAAGCCATCTCAAGATCTTCATATTCGTCTCCTTGACCGCCATGATAGGGACCTGGCCCTTGGTGGCGTTTTATTTCAACCGAGTATCCTTTGTTGGTTTGTTGAGCAATCTTATCATTGTCCCCCTGGCAGGCTTTGTCGTCATCTTGGGATTGATCACTTCCCTGGCCGTTTTGATCTGGTTGCCGGTGAGCTCGTTATTGGTCACATTGACCTCCGCCTTTTCCTCCCTCATCCTCAGCATGGTAGGCCTTTTCGCATCAATACCCCATGCCTCCCACTACGTAGTCACACCCACCCCTTTTGAGATTGGATTGTTCTATCTTCTCATCCTCTATCTGGCCAACATAAACAGGATAAAACGACTTTTGCCCGTATCGATCTTCCTGTTCGTCATTATTGCAGGGGACGTATCCTACTGGTATGTCCAGACCCATCTGACTAGGGGGTTGAGAATCACCTTTATCGACGTGGGACAGGGGGACAGCATTCTGATCGAATTTCCCAAGGGGAAGAGGATGTTGATCGATGGAGGTGGGTTTTATGACGACAGCTTCGATGTGGGAAGAAACGTGGTAGCCCCAGTGCTCTGGAGAAAAAAGATCACAACCCTCCACTATCTCGTCCTTACTCATCCACATCCGGACCATCTCAACGGCCTGAAATTTATTGCCAGATCCTTCAACGTGGATGAGTTTTGGGAAAATGTGGTGGGATATTCTTCCACGCCATATCTCGATCTCATGAATATTGTTGCAAGGAGGCAAATACACCGAATGACGGTCCATGATTCATCACCTCCCCGATGGATCAATGGGGTAGAAGTGGTGGTATTCAACCCATCCCAAAAGGGAATGGTGGGTGAAAAAGACCCATTGTCCCAAAGCAATAATCGCTCTATCGTCCTGAAGATCACCTACAAGAATCACCGATTCCTCCTTACCGGGGATATCGAGGCGGAAGCCGAGGGTCAGTTGGTTCAATCGGGAAAAGACCTGAGGTCCGACGTGTTGAAAGCCCCCCACCATGGGAGCCAAACATCCAGCACGCGGAGATTCCTCGAGGCCGTCAAACCTTCATACGCTCTATTCCCCGTGGGTTTTCGAAACATCTTCAACCTACCCAACCCGAAAGTACTCAACCGATATGAAAGCTTCGGCTGTCGTATCTCGAGGACGGACAGGGATGGTTCGGTCACGTTCGAAACCGATGGGAAGAACCTGAGGGTAACCACATTTCTGAACCAGCCCCTCGCACATTGACTGGAATTTCCTGATATCTATAACGAGTATAGAATGTGTTGGCCAAATTCCCTTTCGCTCACTAAAAAGAATTTTGGACCACTCTAAAGTTCCCTTCACGGAATCCGGCCAACCATCGGTTACCCCGTTATTTTTTTCAGCAGACTACGCTCAGGGGCAACGAATTTCTCCAGAAACTCAGGGAACATTACCTTGTTGACCACGGCCCGTGCACGTGGTATAAATCCAGGTATCTGGTTGTCTCTCCCTGGCGTTGATCTTATGGAGCCCCACAGGCAAGCCTGTGGTACATCTTGTTAAGCTCAGACGGGCGACATCCTGAGCAAAGAGCATTCACCCACGGCTAAAGCCGTGGTGCTCTGCGTCGAAGGATAGATAGGGCCCCACGAAAGAGTGAGGGGTTCGAAAAAAGGGGGTTTCCCCGCAAAGCTTATGGAGAAGAAGGGATGATTTTATTGAGGATGCACACATCCGGTTGGAAGATTATCCTTCCTGTCCTCGCTCTTTTTATCGTCCTCGCTTCTTGCACGGGGTTACAGAATAAAAAAGGGGCCACCTCCTATTTTGATGAAGGCGCCGCACTCACCCAAAAGGGCAAATGCGATGAGGGAATCGAGAAGTATAAAAACGGCCTGCAAAAGGAACCCCGCTCGGCAGTGGGATATAACTACCTGGGGATGGCGTACCGGTGCAAATACTCACAGTTGAGGAGCCTCGAGTGGAGGCAAAGGGAGATTGAGGCCTTCAAGAAGGCCATTGAACTCGACCCCAATTTTTACCTACCGTATATCAACCTGGGAACAACCTATTACGATATGGGAAACCGAAAGGAGGCAGCCCTCTATTTCAGGAAAGCCCTCGAGATTTTCCCTGAACATCCCAGCAGGGAACTCATCGAGGGGATGATCCGAGAGGGGGAAAGGGAGGGAAGGTGAAATGGAATTGAAGACGGTGAAATTGGAGATTCCGGAGGGCTATAACATAATCTTGGGCCAAACCCATTTCATCAAGACCGTAGAGGATCTCTATGAAATCATGGCATCCACGGTGCCCAATGCCAAATTCGGCATCGCCTTTTGCGAGGCCTCCGGAGCATGCCTGTTGAGGCTTGAGGGGAATGATGAGGACCTCAAAAAGTTGGCGGAAGCCATGGGCATGGAGGTCAGCGCCGGCCACACCTTCGTGGTGGTGATGAAGGACGCCTTCCCCATCAACGTGCTCAACGCCATTAAGATGTGTCAGGAAGTCTGCTCCATCTATTGTGCTACGGCAAACCCCGTGGAGGTGATCATTGCGGAGACAGACCAGGGAAGGGGAATTATGGGGGTAATCGATGGTTTCCCCCTTAAAGGCGTGGAAAAAGACGATGGAGTGGCCTGGCGGAAAGACCTGCTGAGGAAATTCAAGTATAAACTCTGAAGGGTTACGGTTCTGCAGGTCGTTGAATGAGAATTTCTATTGACCTGACCGCAACACTGCAGCACTGCAACACCGCAGCACTAAAGAATTATTCCATACTAAGGATTTCTGGATCCCCATCCGTCAGCGCAATGCTGTGCTCGAAATGCGCCGATAACTTCCCGTCGGCTGTGACCACGGTCCATTCATCGCCCAATCTCGTTACCTGCCAGGCTCCCGCGTTTACCATGGGCTCCAAGGCAAAGATCATGCCCTGTCTCAGCCTCGGCCCTTGATGAGGAGGCCCGAAATTGGGAATTTGGGGATTCTCATGAAGGGATTTTCCGATCCCATGGCCCACGAAATCCCTCACCACGGAAAATCCATTTCCCTCTGCATAAGCCTGAATGGAATGGGAGATATCGGAGAGGCGATTCCCAACTTTGGCCTTTTCTATCCCGAGGTATAAAGCCCTCTCCGTCACCTCTATCAGCCTCTTCGCCTCCTCGCTGACAGTGCCAACGGGAACGGTAATGGCGGCGTCCCCGTGATATCCATCGAGCAATACCCCCACATCTAAACTGACGATATCCCCTTCTTTCAACTTCCGGGGCCCGGGGATGCCATGGACCACTTCCTCATTGACGGAAATACACATGCTTGCCGGAAATTCAGAACGATAACCCATGGGCTTGTAACCTTTAAAAGCGGGGGTCCCTCCGCGCATCCTGATCAACCTTTCCGCCTCCCCATCGAGCTCCCTGGTGGTGATACCCGGCCTCACCATCTTCTTGATTTCGCGGAAAATAGTGGCAACGATCTGGTTGCTTCGCCTGAGACAATCAATTTCGCGTTTGGATTTTATGATGATCATTCGAGTTCTACACCTACCCTCAGAGGGTCACATCGCAATCATGATATGAAACTCGGCCTCCCTTTGTCAACACGCGTTCTGCCTCCCCCCTTCCAAATTGCTGGCTCATAGAAGGGTATGACCCCAGCACTGCAAGACTGCAGCACCGCAACACCAGGAGTTAAGCCCGACAGCTGAGTCTCAGATTTGCACTGAAGTGAAGGAACAACGGTGTCCTTCACAAACTGTATTGACTTTTGGGGTCCACCGGGTAAAATAACGTAAGACCGATGACGGAACTTTTCTTCTCAAACGAACTGTGATGGTCTCGTAAAAAATCATAAATCAGACGGCACAGTAAAAAGCTCCAGATGCAAGGCGCGAGAATCTTTAGGAATGAGGCGTACTTACTGGTACGCCGCAGTGACTTAAAGATGAAGCGCAACGCCGCAGATGGACTTTTTGCGAAGCCGTCAACTGTGGAGGACCTTTGCTTCCCATCATGATCCCTAAAGTCATCGCTTCAAGGCAAAGTTCCCGTTGAAAACAGTCTCCCTCTTCCTACTCAAGGCCCCTTACACACATTCTCTTTCACCATGGCCATTATCTCAAATCCAATAAGGAGAAAATGATGATTTCCAGATATACCCGCCCGGAAATGGGACGAATTTGGACTGATGAGAATAGACTTAAGAAGTGGCTTCGCATCGAGATCCTGGCATGTGAGGCATTAGCGGAGATGGGGGAAATTCCCCCCCAGGCGTTGAAGGAAATCAAGGAGAAGGCGCGGTTCGATGTCGAACGAGTCGCGGAGATCGAAAAGGTGACGAAACACGATGTGGTCGCCTTTCTAACGGCAGTGGCCGAGAATGTGGGAGAGGCTTCGCGATATATTCATTTTGGCCTCACTTCTTCTGATATTTTGGATACGTCCCTGGCCTTCCTCTTGAAAGAGGCCTCGGAGCTAATCATCGAGGATATCCGTAACCTCCTTTCGGTCCTCAAGGACAAGGCCTCTGCATATAAGGATACGGTGATGATCGGCAGATCCCATGGGATTCATGCAGAGCCGATTACCTTTGGCCTAAAAATGGCCCTCTGGTATGATGAAATGCGCAGGAACCTGACCCGTATGGAAAGAGCGAAGGAGGCCATCAGTTACGGGAAAATTTCCGGCGCCGTGGGAACTTTTGGGCATATCCCTCCCTTTGTGGAGGACTATGTTTGCCGGAAGTGTGGTTTGAAACCCTCCCCCATCTCGACCCAAATTATTCAAAGGGATCACCATGCTGAGTTCTTCTCCACCTTGGCTATAATCGCCTCATCCATTGAGAAGTTCGCCGTGGAAATTCGCCACCTCCAAAGGACTGAGGTCCTGGAGGCCGAGGAATTCTTCACAAAAGGTCAAAAGGGATCCTCAGCCATGCCCCATAAGCGCAACCCTATCCTCTCGGAGAACCTCTGTGGTTTGGCGCGGCTGGTGAGGGCAAATTCACTCACTGCCCTTGAGAACATACCCCTTTGGCATGAGAGGGATATCAGCCATTCCTCGGTGGAAAGGGTTATTGCGCCCGATAGCACCATCCTGTTGGACTACATGCTCAACAGGGCAATCAATATCATCGATAAACTCCTGGTTTACCCCGATAACATGATGAGGAATGTGGAAAAGACAAAGGGATTAATCTTCTCGGAGGGGCTCATGTTGGAACTGACCAAAAGGAAGATCTCCCGGGAAGAAGCCTACGCCATGGTTCAAAGGAACGCCATGAGGGTTTGGGAGGAGGAGACCGATTTCAAGGAGGAGGTCTTAAAGGATCCGGATATCACGAAGGTGCTCAGCCATGAGGAAATCGAGGAATGTTTCGACCTCAAGAGTCACCTGAGACACGTGGACGAGATCTTTAAAAGGGTGTTCGAAGACAACACACAGAAACGGAAAAGGGTTGAAAACGATCCTCATTTCGGCTAAATTTATTTTAGAGGACCGCATTGACGAGGACCATAAAATTATAAGGAAATTGAGATGCCGAGAAGGGGTAATAGAAAGGAAAAGTTCAACTTGAGGGATTTCCTGGGGTTGGGCAATTCCTCGGGATCGAGGAAGAGCAGGACATCGCCTCCTTCCAAGAAGACGAATTTTACCATATGGTACATCTTCATAGCCTTCCTGTTGGTCTTCCTCCTGCAGAACTGGTTAACCAGCCAAAAGGTGAACGAAATATCATATAGCCAATTCAAAGCACTGGTTAAGGAAAACAGGGTAGAGGATTTGGTGATAACCCCGGAGATCATAAAGGGGAAGACAAAGGACTATACGGATACCGAGCCGCCGGGCAAACCCTTCCAGGCGGTTAGGGTGGAAGACCCGGAATTAATCAAGGAGCTGGATAAAAAGGGAATCCAATATAAGGGAAAACGCGAAAATAAATGGCTGAGCGGCATCTTTGCTTGGGTGATTCCCATCATTTTCTTCTTTCTTATATGGCGGTTGCTCTTCACCAGGATGGGCCCCGAGGCGGGAGCCCTCTCCTTCGGAAAGAGCAAGGCGAAGATTTTCGCTCAAAAAGAGAATAAAATCACCTTTAAGGACGTAGCCGGGATCGATGAGGCCAAGGAGGAGTTGCAGGAGGTTATTGAATTCCTGAGGAACCCGGGGAAGTTCAAAAGGTTGGGCGGAAAGATCCCCAAAGGGGTATTGTTGGTCGGGGCCCCTGGAACTGGCAAGACCTTATTGGCAAGGGCCGTGGCCGGTGAAGCCAACGTTCCTTTTTGGAGCATTAGCGGATCCGATTTCGTTGAGATGTTCGTGGGGGTTGGGGCTGCCCGGGTGAGGGATCTTTTCGGACAAGCTCAGCAGCGGGCTCCCTGCATCATCTTCATCGACGAGCTGGACGCACTGGGAAAGGCGAGGGGCGTCAATCCCATGGGCAGGCACGACGAACAGGAGCAGACCCTCAATCAGTTGCTTGCGGAGATGGATGGGTTCGATCCCAATACCGGCGTCATCATCATGGCCGCAACCAACCGACCGGAAATCTTAGACCCTGCTCTGCTCAGACCGGGGCGGTTCGACAGACATATTCTGGTGGATCGACCCGATATCGTGGGCAGGGAGGAGATATTGAAAGTCCACACCCCGGGGGTGAAATTGGCCAAGGAGGTGGATCTGAGGGTTATCGCCGCACGGACCCCGGGTTTTGTCGGGGCAGATCTGGCCAACATCGTCAACGAAGCGGCCCTTTTGGCTGCCCGGAAAAACAAAGATCACGTGGAGATGGATGACTTTGAAGAGGCCATCGACCGGGTCGTAGCTGGCCTGGAGAAGAAGAGAAGGGTGATGTCCAAAAAAGAGAAGGAGATTGTGGCCTACCACGAATCGGGACACGCCCTGGTGGCCTCAATCCTCCCCAACGCCGATCCCGTTCGCCGGGTTTCCATCATTCCACGGGGCATCTCAGCCCTTGGCTATACGCTTCAGCTTCCCACGGAAGACCGATACCTCATGACCAAATCCGAGCTTCTGGACCGATTGACCGTGTTGTTGGGTGGAAGAATCGCTGAAGAAATCATCTTCGGGGAGATCTCAACCGGAGCCCATAACGACCTTCAGAGGGCAACCGATATCGCCACCAGCATGGTAAAAGAATACGGGATGAGCGAGAAACTGGGCTACGTCACCTTCGAAAAGGAGAAGAGGCCCCTCTTCCTCCAATCCCCGTTCCAACCCTCCAGGGAATATAGCGAGGAAACGGCCAAGGAGATCGATGAAGAGGTAAAACACATCATCGATGAGAGTTACACCAGGGCCAAGAGGATATTGGCTCAGAACGAGGCAAAATTAAAAAAACTGGCTAACATACTCTTGGAAAAGGAGGTGGTTGAGGAGAAGGATCTGAAAAAGGTCTTGGGCAAATCCCTTGCGGAGGTTGAAAGGCCCAGACGGAAATCGGCTTAACTCTTGGCAAGCGATAGAAATGAAGGTGATGTTTCGAAATCCAAATTCAATTCTTTCTTGCGGGGTGGGATAAAATGGCAGAAAGGGCACAAAAAATCGTCAAGGGGGGATTTAGGGCCACCATGGCCCTTATTATCGCTATCATTGCCCTTATCTTTTCCGTCATCAGCTATCAGCGCACGGGGGGAATGATTGGCGTGGAAGATGAGATCAAGGCCCTGCAGAACAAAACGGAAACATTGAAGAATGAGACCATCCAGCAGGTGGAAAAGTTAGAGGAGAAGACCAAGAAGCTCAAGCAGGAGACCGGGGAAGCCCTTGAAAAATTGGGAAAAACGCTGAAATTGGAAGAGGTACGGAAAAAAAGGTAATTCTAGAAGAAGGGATCCTCTATGTCAGCCAAAACTATCGTATTCATCGTCTTGGCCATCCTGATCGTCATCTTTACCATCCAAAATACCCAGGTGATCAATATCAAATTCTATCCCTGGGAGCAATCTATCCCAGCGGCACTTATGCTCTTGAGCACCCTTTTTATCGGCATCATCCTGGGGTGGTTCCTTACACGGACGACGGACTATTCCCGGAAAAAACGAAAGGTCAAGGCTGAGAAAGAGGAAAAAAAACCAATTATATAGTTCATCAAAAGAGAGGGGGTACAAGGAATGCAGATCCTCACCTTCATCATCGCCATTATTGCCCTGATCATTTCCATCCTGGCGTACCGAAGGACCGGGGGGGCAAAGGAACTGAGGCAAAAGGTTGATTCCCTTTCTTCTTCCATGGAATCCCTCAAGGGGCGCGCAGGGGTTGGCTTAAAGGAACAGATCGACCAACTGACAGCCGTCACGGAAGCCATCAGGGATAGAACAGCCGGCGCCATCGATCGCCTGGAAAAGGCCGTGAGGGGAAAGCCTGAGGAAAAACCTCCTAAGGAAAAGCCCCCTGAGAAAAAAGCTCCTAAACCGAGAAGACCCAGGGCGAAGAAGGAATAACGCCTTCTATCGGGAGTCGAGCATTGTGAAGAAGAGCCCAAGGGTCCTTCTCTTGGCTCTTTTATTATTTCCCTTTTAATGAAAATATCGTTATCCAACCTACACGGAGGGGGAAGAGCCATGAATTACGTTAAACTCGTCGTCCTTGTTTTCGTCATTATCCTGGCGGTTTCCTTCGCGAAGAACAACACTCAACCCGTCACCATTGCCTACTATTTTGGCTGGGAGACCCCAGCCTTTGACATGTATCTTTTGATATTCATTCCCTTCTTCGTCGGCGTCGTGGCAGGAACCCTCGTCGGGCTTGGCGGCCGCCTCAACCTAAAAAACACCCTCAGAAAACTCCACAAATCGAAGGCGGAATTGGAGGAGAAGTTGAAAAAGGCCAAGGAGGCTCAAATCTCCAGGGAGTATGAAACCCCGGTACTGGGGGAGACGCCAACGGATACGGAGGTAATCCCCACCACATAGGGAAAACTCTTCTGATAAATTCTGGTGGAAAGTTGAAGCAAACCTCCCCGAATTACTCCCAAACCACCCAATGAGCGAAACAAATCATGGCCGTGGATAGAAACCTCCAACAACTCAGAACCGATGTGATGGAAATCTTCAACCATGCCCTGAGAGCAGTGGATCCCGTCGAAGCCGTTAAGAGACACCTGAAGTTGGAAGGGGAAGATCTCGGGGTCAATGGAAAAATCTATTCCCTTCGAGATTATGGCCATGTCTCCGTCACCGGGGGTGGGAAGGCCGGGGCCTCTATGGCCTTGGCCGTGGAAGAGATCCTGGGCGATCGAATTACACGAGGGGTCATTAACGTAAAATACGGACACCTCTCCGAATTGAAAAAGGTCAAGCTCAATGAAGTGGGCCATCCCATCCCTGACCAAATGGGGGTCTCGGGTGCGGAGGAGATCGGCGAACTGCTTGAGAAATTGGGTGAAAATGACCTGGTGATTTGCCTCATCTCTGGAGGAGGATCCGCCCTGTTACCCTCTCCTGCCGAGGGAATCTCTCTCGAGGACAAACAGAAGATGACCAACCTCCTCCTGGAGTGCGGGGCGAATATCAACGAGATCAATGCCATCCGTAAACACATCTCTAAGCTCAAGGGTGGAGGTTTGGCTAGGCTTGCATGCCCATCTACCCTTATCGCCTTCATTCTATCTGATGTGGTCGGTGATCCGCTGGATGTCATCGGTT
>JAQYWG010000129.1 GCA_030145085.1 Thermodesulfobacteriota bacterium | reverse complement strand
GTCCTTTTCATGGATCGAATCCTGAAGGAACGGATCGCGTTAGAACCGGACCTTCTGATCTTATCCGCAGCCATGGTGCCCCGGCCGAATGAAGAACTGGCCACGCTTCTGAAAGTCCCACGGACTCCAGATGGCTTTTTCCTTGAAGCCCATATGAAACTGAGGCCTGTCGATTTCGCCACGGATGGGATCTATATGGCCGGATCAGCGCATGGACCCAAATTGATCAGTGAAAGCATCTCTCAGGCGAGTGCCGCCGTCGCCCGTGCCTGCACCATTCTCTCAAAGGAAAAGATGCTGGTGGGCGGCGTTGTGGCCGTTGTGGACGGCGAGAGATGTGCGGCCTGCCTGACCTGTGTGAGAGTCTGTCCCTATGAAGTGCCGATGATCAATGCCAAGGGTGAAGCGGAGATCGATGTGGCAAAGTGTAAGGGTTGTGGCAGTTGTGCGGCGGAGTGTCCGGCGAGAGCGATTGAATTGATGCATTTTCGGAATCGTCAGCTGGAGGCCAAATGCGAAGCGCTGATGCTCGAGAACAGAGCTCAGAAGGTAAATAATGGTTTTAAACCGCCTTCTACTACTTTCTAAAAGAGGTTGAGAATGATAGAGACCATTCAACAGAGCACTGAATCCAAAAAAGAATCACAACCCACGAGTTTTGAGCCTGAGATCTTGGCTTTCTGCTGTGAGCATTGAGCCTACAGTGCGGCGGACCTGGCAGGTTCGATGAGGCTTCATTATCCCACCAACGTGAAGATTGCGAAAATTCCCTGCACTGGGAGGGTGGATAATTTGCTCATTCTGAAAGCCTTTGAGTCGGGTGTGGATGGGGTTTACCTGGCGGGATGTCTGGAAGGTGAATGTCATTTCCTGGAGGGAAACCTGAGGGCCAGGAAGAGGGTTGAATATGTAAAGAGCTTATTGGACGAGGTAGGACTAGGAGGGGCTCGGCTTGAGATGTACAACATGAGTTCGGCCCAGGGGCAGCGTTTTGCCGAGGTGGCACGGGAGATGACGGAGAAGATCAGAGCTTTGGGGCCTTCTCCGGTGAGAAAGAAGGTTAAAGGATAGAGGACCGCTTCGCTTGAGGTTGAAGGTTAGAGGTTGGAGGCGAATTCCTCAAGCCTCAAGTGAAACGCGCTTCTATTCTGGAACGCGAACGGAGAGAGGTATGATTGTTGGGAATCGAAAATCGTTTGAAGAGATTTTGGAGATGATCAAACCGTACAGGAGGGTCCTCCTTCTAGGTTGCAATGAATGTGTGACGGTGTGTGCCGTGGGAGGGGAGAGGGAGGTAGGGGTGTTGGCTTCGGAGTTGAGACTCTGGAGTGCCAAGGAGGGTCAGGAGCTTGAGATTCGAGAGCATACCATTGAACGTCAATGTGACCATGAATACATCGATCAAATACGGTCTTTTGTGGATGAATATGAGGTGATTTTATCGATGGCCTGTGGGGCCGGGGTTCAATATGTGGCGGAGCAATATCGGACAAGGATCGTTCTCCCCGCCATCAATACAACCTTCTTGGGAGTTACGTTGGAGCAAGGGGTGTGGAGCGAGCGGTGTCAGGGGTGTGGGACGTGCATCCTCGATAAAACGGGAGGGATTTGTCCAATTGCCCGTTGTGCGAAGAGTTTGCTCAATGGTCCCTGTGGGGGGGCCTCCAATGGAAAGTGTGAGGTGGACAAAGAGACGGATTGCGGTTGGCAGTTGATCGTTGATCGGCTTAAGGAGCTAGGGCAGTTGGATCAGTATGAGGAGATCATTCCGATCAAGGACTGGTCTACATCCAGGGACGGGGGGCCGCGCAAGCGGGTGAGGGAGGATTCAAGGCTCTGAGAGTGGGAAGGGGTCAAAGAAACGTCCTTCTGCATTCTATTCTCAACATTCGGAATGGGAGATGAAGACGAAATCGAACATTGAGCGGATCTTGGAGTCGGGGGAATTTGTGGTAACCTCGGAGTGTGGGCCACCGAGGGGGGCGGACCCGGAGGTGATCCGGAGGAAGGGGGCTCTTCTCAAGGAAGTGGTCGATGGGGTTAATGTGACGGACAATCAGACCTCGGTGGTGAGGATGTCCTCCTTTGCTTCGTCTATTATCCTCAAGGAGATGGGATTTGACCCAATTTTGCAGATGGTCTGCCGAGACCGGAATCGGATTGCCATTCAGAGCGATATTCTGGGCGCGGCGGCTTTGGGAATCAACAATATACTTTGCCTTTCAGGGGACCATCAGAAATTTGGGGATCATCCGAAGGCGAAGAATGTGTTTGACATGGATTCGATTCAGTTAATCAACACGGTCAAGATGATGCGCGATAATGGGAGATTTGTGGGAGGTGAGGAGGTTAACGGGAGACCGAGGCTCTTTATTGGGGCCGCAGCGAATCCCTTTGCGGATCCCTTTGAGATAAGAGCCGCGAGGTTGGCGAAGAAGGTGAAGGCAGGGGTGGAGTTTATCCAGACCCAGTGTATATACAACGTTAAAAAATTTGAGCAGTGGATGGAGATGGTAAGGGTTCGGGGGTTGCATGAAAAATGTGCCATTCTAGCGGGAGTGACGCCGTTTAAGTCGGTGGGAATGGCGCGGTATATGAAAAATCAGGTGCCAGGGATGGATATTCCGGATGAGATGATCGAGAGATTGGGAGGGATGCCGAAAGAGAAACAGTCTGAGGAAGGGATTAAGATCTGTTTGGAGACGATACAGAGGTTGAGGGAGATCCCAGGGGTTCGGGGGATCCATATCATGGCGATTGAGTGGGAGGAGAAGGTGGCGGAGATCGCGAAGGCCGCAGGCCTTCTGCCGAGGCCACAACTCACATAGCATAGAGCAGAGCACATCGCGATTTCTGTGTTCCGGTTTTTTTGATAGAAACCACTATGCCTCAAAGTTGAGGAGTCTCCCTGCTAGCAGTGGTAGTGAGGATATGAAGGTAGCATCCACCGCGAGTTTAAGGAACACGAGTTAGAGGCTATGCAGGTCTGTTCTGCCTCCTTTTTTATTAAACCGGGATGAAGAATTCAAGAATAGGTACTACCTCCTAGTCCTCCATCCTATCGATTTGCGGTTCTATACATCAGGACCCGTGTATCGGACATTTCTACAACGATTCCAGATGTTCGTCACCCACCACTGAACACCGTTGCCCATGAGCGTAATGTGCTGGAGAAGCGGGGTATTCATCGAGGGTGGGCAGGCCTCGGCGTGAGCTCGGCCGAACGGCTTCGTCGGGAGCCTTTCGAATATCAGTGGGATTTTCCCTCTGAAAGGGGGAAGGAAACACTTCCTATTTAACAAGGTAATTCCTTCCCTTCTGGTATTTCCAAACGGCCATATTATGTTCCTCGAGGGTAGATGAGAAGTGGTTAGACCCGTCATTTTTGGAGACGAAATAGAGGTATTCTGTCTTGGGGGGATAGAGGGCAGCCTCAATGGCCTCCTTGCCCGGATTGCATATGGGTCCTGGTGGCAACCCTCGGATGCGATACGTATTATATGGCGTATAGCGCTCCAAATCCCTCTTGGTCAAGTTACCATTGAAGTTCTTGATGCCGTAAATGACGGTGGGACAGCTGTAAAGCATCATATTTCGTTTCAATCGATTATGATAAACCCCGGAGACGAGAAGCCTCTCCGATGGGATAGCTGATTCCTTCTCGATCATGGAGGCGAGAGTAAGTATCTCGTGGTCGGAAAACCCCAACTCCTTGGCCCTTTCCGAGTATTGCAAAGTATAGACCTGTCGGAATCGCCTCACCATGGCTTCGATGATGTCCTCTAGTTTCAAATGCTTTGAAAGGAGATAGCTATCGGGGAAGAGGTATCCCTCCAAACTATCAGCCTCGATTCCCAACGAGGAGACGTATTGGGGCGAAAAACACTTCTCCAAGAAGGCCTCTCTATTCGTAATTCCCTTGCTCTCGAGGATTTTGGCGATCTGCAACGCGGTATGTCCTTCCGGGATGGAAGCCTTATACTGTTTGACCTTGCCCCTTGTGAGGGTATCCAGGACTTGCAAGGGAGTCAAATCGGAACTGAGTTCATACTCCCCTGCCTTTATCCTGGGGGAGGCCCCCGATAATTTCCCCCATAGGATAAAAGCCCTAATGCCCCTGATGATCCCTTCATCCCCCAAGAGGTGAGCGACTTCCTTGAAGGTTTTTCCCTTTCGAATGGCGATGGTCTTCTTGATTCCTCTCACATGAGAGGGCGTGCGGAGGTATATGGCGGTATAGGAGGAGAGGATTACGGCCAATGAGAGGACGAGGAGAAACGTAATCCCAAGGATTCTTCTCATAGATTCCCTTTTCGGGCTAGGCTATCCAAATAGGATTGCAAAATGAGGATGGCAGCCGTCATATCGATCTTTCGCTTCCTCTTTTTTCGTGAGAGATCCGCCCTTATAAACATCTTGGTCGCTTCAAGGGTGGAAAGCCTCTCATCCCAGGTGATAATGGGGACACCGAGAATTTCTTTCAGCTCTTCAACGAACCCTAAAGCCATCTCAGCCTGGGGGCCCAAGGAACCATTCATATTCCTGGGGAGGCCCACCACGATTTTCTCAACCCCGTATTCCCGAGCGATATCACGTATTTCCCCCAAGTCACTTTCCCCATTGCTACGATGTAAGGTCTTTATCCCCTGGGCTGTCCAGCCCAGTTCATCGCTTATAGCGATGCCGATCCTCTTAGTTCCTATGTCAATCCCTAATATACGCATCCTTCAATATCTATGTCCACTGCAAATTATTTGTCAAGCTCAAATTGGGAGACCTCTGAAAAGGTCACTCTTAGCGGCTCAAAATATTTTTTCGACCATTCCAGAGTTGACGTCATTGTAAAAAGTCGAAATAAGACGGCAAAGAAAAAAGATCCAGATGCAAGGCGAACAAATCCTGAGGAATGAGGCGTACAGAGAAGTACGCTGCAGTGACGAAGGATGAAGGGGAACGCAGCCCTTCGGCTTTGCTCAGGGCCATGAGCATGTCGAACGGCCCTTCGGCTTTGCTCAGGGCCATGAGTCCTTCGACCTTGCTCAGGACCGTGAGCTTGTCGAACGGCCTGTCGAATGGCAGATGGACTTTTTACGAAACCGTTACATAAACCACTTAACAAAACGGGGGAGAAAAGAACGGCCGTTCCTCCAAAACCCAGCTGGGTTATCCGCAGGAGACAAGTGAAAGAAAATCCTTGATTTTTCTGATTTCTTCTATCATAATGATTCGTATATAGTTTAAGAAACGGCAGGGGAGCTTATGATTGTCGCATGTGAAGTTTGTCAGACTAAATATAACATAGAGGACTCAAAAATTACGCCGGAAGGCGTGAAGGTCCGGTGCGCGAAGTGTAAACATATCTTTGCCGTTACACCCGCTTCAGCTGCTCCAGCTGCTTCACTTACTCCGCCTCCGCCGCCCACCCCACCCACTCCCGAACCGGCTGGGGGTGATTTCCTCCAGGATTTCGAATCCTTCGAAAAATTCCACAAGGACTTGATGGATGTTCCCGGCCCCGAAACAGGGCCTCCAAGGGATGAGGAGAGCCCCATTGAGCGGGAAATAGTTGACAAGATATCCCAGGATACGGGGGAGGTATCTCCTCCGGAGGATTTGGGCATCGCCGAGTTCCCCACCGAGGAATGGCCAAGCCCACCCCTCGATCAACAGGGGCAAGCGGAATCCATGGAAGGGGAGACGGATGTCCCCACCTTCGACATGACGGGATTGGAAGATCAAGAGTATTTCGAACGGCCGAGGACAACCCCCAAGAGGAGAAAAACATCCAAGACCTTCGTGTTATTCGGCATCCTCATCATCTTGGCCGGGGTGGGATATTACCTCTGGAGTGAAAGAGAGATGCGGTTCAGCCTCCCTGGGAATATTAAGGATATCCCGTCCTTCTTTACATCCATCCCTGAAAAGCTTACGTCCCTGGTGGATAACATAAGAGGCATAGAGAGAGGGAGTCCAAGCATTTCCGACCTGGAAGAATATAAGGATACCATTGGTGAAGTTCCGGTTTTCGTGGTCACGGGCAAGGTATTAAATGATACCAACAAAGCGAAGAAGCACGTGAGGATCAAGGCTGTTTTATATAACGATAAGAATGAGATTTTGGATGAGAAACAGACCCTGTGCGGAAGCTATTTCACCAGGGAAGAGATTAAGGACCTTCCCGCCCGGTTTACGAGGGGCGACTTCAAGATCCGGCCTCCGATGCCGAGCCAGATGCGCGTTGCGCCCGGGATGACCATTCCCTTTATCGTTATCTTCCCCAATATATCCCCTGATGTGAAGGAATATGAAGTAGAAATCGTTGACGCCCCGAATGCCTAGATCCGGTGTCGGATCGTGTCTGCAACCCCTGCGCCGATCAGGACTTCTTTCGAGGTGCTCATGAGGTAACTGATCTGCTGGCCTCCTCCGACGATATCGACGGGATAAGAGATGCAACCCGGAGGCTGCTGCTTACCCTCTATATCCCGCAACTCTTGAGACACATCCAGATTCTCAATGATGGGCCCTACCTATTGAGGGGGATTTTGAGAAGGTTCGCCATAGAACAGATGTAAGTGCTTCAACGGAGCACCGGCATGGAGGGAATAGCCCTCGAGATACCGAATCCGCCCCGCCTATCGAAACTTTTATTTTTCATTTCCCCGCACGGATTGCCTCCTTATCAGCTCTTTTTCTATGGATCAGCATTGGACCAGCTCGCCGTGGAAAGCAAGCACCCCTCTCCTTCCGCTTCAGTACTTCCCAAATGACCCCTTGCGGGTTCACAGCAGCTTATTATTCACCCCTTCCAGCCGAGTTCGGGTGCTACCGTGCTGCGGTCGGAAGGAAGCAGGGGCGAGGGCAGAGGTAAGAGGCAGGAGGAGGGGGTAGACAGTAAGCAGTATGCGGTAGGCAGGTTTAAGGGAAAAGTGTGTCTTTGATCTCTCCTCCTAGATGACCCTTGTCCCTCAGATTGTGCTCATGGACAAGGATGTTCTCCCAAAACCCGGGAAACTCCAGGCTTGAATCCCTTGAAAAAAAAGGCGCTGCGTGTTAAGAGAATTATTATGAAACTCCGATTGGGGGCCAATTGGGACGTTTTACTGCTTGACGCACTGAGAGGGACATCGGTGGATGCCCTCTTTGGCAAACTTCCCTTTGATGTCGTGGGGGGAGCGAGACCTGGGTTTGTCCTGCCCCAAGTTGATCGAAACGATGTGAAACAATACATACAGGCCTGCCACGAAAGAGGGTTGGAATTCAGCTACTTGCTGAACGCCCCTTGTCTTGGAAACCTTCAGTATTCAAAAAAAGGCTATGGACAACTGGTCGATCTTCTGGAATGGATCGACCAATGCGGTGCGGATTCGGTCACTGTGGGCATGCCTTACCTCATCGACCTCACAAGAAAACGTTTCCCTCGACTCAAGGTCAAGATCTCCACCACGGCCCGGGTCAATACCGTGAGGAAGGCCCTTCAATATGAAGCGATGGGGGTCGAGGAGATCATCATCGATGAACATATCAATCGTGAGTTCAAGACCTTAGAGGCGATTAGAAAAGCAGTTAGGTGCAACCTGGAGCTCATTGTCAACAATATCTGTCTCTGGCAATGTCCGTATAATTACGAACATGTC